>CAYMFD010000191.1:0-4151 GCA_964389475.1 uncultured Saprospiraceae bacterium | reverse complement strand
GTACTGTGAGTAGCGAGAGGGAGGCTTGAACCCTAAATATAAATATCTGTATATCAGTTGTTTACTTTCCATCACATCTAGTGACCGACGGATAACCGACGGATAAGATAAGGTGGCCTACTGTAGGCCCAATAGATGCTACCCGTGACGGTGCAGCAATAGACCCCCCCTATGGAAAATGATGCTCGAAATATGTGAGTCTATAACGGGGTGTACAGAATAAAGGACCACTAAGGATTTACAAGCCCCCTACCAAAAGTAAAAGTCTGATTTTTGACAGTGTACACAAAGTTGACCTTGGGCCCTCGTGATCGCCACTTACCCACATTCTGAATACACCCCCCCTGTCTTTGATGTAATGATCGTATTCAACCTGTCGCACTTTCGCCCGTCGTAGTTGATTGTATATTATATGTTTCAACCTGTCGCACTTTTAGCCCATTTCGGTATCGTGTTCAACCTGTCGTATGTTTCTGTGATACTGTCCAGTACTACTTGGTGTAGGTTGCTTCCTCGCTTTGCTGATGTGGTGGCCATCCTTTTACGATGGTAGTACAGCTTATCACTATTGTCTTTGATGTCATTCCAAAAGTGATAATTGCGAAACTGCAGATGTTTACCCTTTGCTGGTAGTGAGCTATCGTACAGAATGATTTGCGTAAAGCGATGACGTAGGACCGTACCAATACGGTCAAGACAAGCACTATCACAAAGGTCGTACAGCGTCTCTAGCTGTAAGTCTGCCTGTATAGTCTCTGACCGTCTATAGTGTAGCTCGTATCGTAGCAGTTGATAAGGTAGCTTACAGTGTGCCGCTTTGTCGTATAGCTTGAATGTGTAAGCGGCCCTATCTGATCGCTGGTAGTGGTTGCCGTCCTTAAGGTACTGTTGCTTGAATGGTACAAGCCGCCTACTACCTTTTACTTTAGTAGCGATAAGGCCGCTTATGATGTCGCTGCTAGGTAGTGGTAGTCCACTAAGGTTTACTGATACCTCAATGTTTTGTAGTAGGCACAACGATAGGTCCAGGTGCAAGCCTTGCTCTATCTCTGTAAGTACTTCTACTAGCTGTAAGGCTGTGAAGTCGTTACCATTGTACCCACCATGGTAAAAGTGGTGCAGTGATCCAGTAAGCAGTATAGTACCGCTGTACTTGATCGATAGGGTAAGGTGCTTGTATTGCGTCTCTCTGTATACGAAGTCTTTACCTGTACGCTTTGCTCGTACTAGTTCGCCATCGTCTGTAAGACGTGCTTTAGGATCATACCAATTTAACAACGGGTTGTCCAGTAGTGATTGCTTGTAATGTCTAGGTACAAGCACCTTTACCCAATCTACCACAGCTATGCAAAGTCAGCACTAAAGATGTCTGCAAGATGTGAGGTAAGGCTTTCGGCCTCGTACTGGGTGCAAAAGTCCAGCCTACCAGTGTCCAGGCTTGCTTGGTGCTGCATCATAGACCGTACCCGTTGGTGTAGTTCGCTTTCTGCTTTGTCTAGCCTTACCAGCGATGCACCTAAAAAGGTGTCTAGTTCTGCCATTATTTCGGCCTCTAGGTAGTCCGTGTTTTCGGTTATCCATTGGTCATGGTCTTCGTCTCTCACTGGGTAGTGTGATCGCTCAATGATGTCTATGAGCTTTGCTTTGATACCGACATTAAAGGTCCGTATGAAGTACGTCTTTGTATTCACAATCTGAGTATTTAAGTATGTAAGGAAAGGACCAAGACGGGCTGTCTATTGGTCCAAGGTTGTCTGATAGACGGGTAGTAGGTGTACTACTGGTTAAGGTCTTCTACTGCTTGTAGTACCTCTGATCGTTTGAACCGTACAGATGCACCGATACGGTAGGCTTTGAGTAGTCCTTTGCGTCGTAGGTTGTCGACGGCACTGGTACAGAGTTTTAGTAGTTCTGCTGTCTCAATCTTGGTAAGTAGTTCGTCGGGTAGTGGTAGGACCACTGGTTGAAAGGTAGCTAGTTCACCTTGTACGATCTCTCTGATATCGTCCTTTGTGGGAATGTATAGATTCATGCTATCATCATTGTTTGGTTACTGATGATGCAAATATGTAGTGCAATGGCAGTATCACACTAAGGAAGTCTAAGGAATACTTAGGAACCTATTATGACTTACTATTTCTAATCATAGAGTCTATACGATCCAAATGTTTGGGCAGCAACTTGTCTCGATAGCGATTAAGGGTAATCAGTGTATCACTTTGCCGTTTATGACCTACAGCTGCTGTGGCATTGTTCACCGTTCTTACTAAAGGATCTCGACTACCTATATCGTCTTTGATACTATGGCCATACTGCTGTAGATAGTACTTGGCTGTCTCTGTTGAACGTCCAGCAGTATCTTCTACTATAGCTATTAGTTTACCTATGATTTTTGGATCAAGAGGTTGGACGTTGTTCGTAGGTAGATAGCTCTCGAATGTAATACAGTGATAATCTACATCGCTAAACCATTCAAGAGTCTGGTACTTTAGTGGACCTTCTACAGCGAGCCAAACTTGATCCACTCTAGCTATTAGCTCTACTATGCTATCTACATAAGGCCTTAGATCCATCTGCCCGAGCATACCTATGTGTTGTCTATGAAGGGCCTGAAAGTCCATTTCCCTAATGAAAACATCATCGTTCAGATCCTTAAGATTTGCTACAGCGTGATCGTTCAGCTCTGTTAAGCCTTTGTAATTACATCCACGAACTGTATATGATAGGGTCAGAGTAAAGGTCTGTATAGACTGAAAATACCTTTCGATTGCCCCAGTAAGTACCTGTTCTGATCTCATACCACCTTAAGTTTGCCTTGCTCGATTTTGCTTAGTACTTGCTTGTAGACCTTTGCAGCGTTCTTACCCTTATCGCCTCGCTCGTATCCTAGTAGTACCTGTATCGTTTGCCCTGTGATCTTGGATAGGTCCGACGGGCTGATATCATAGTCGTTAATCATTGTATTGATGAAAGTATACCTTGCAGAATGGTTACTGATCTTTTCGTAGACGGGTACATCTTCGATCTTGGTTCGACCGCTTACGCTGCTTTTGTGCTTTACGGTCCTGTCAATCTCTGCCAGCTGTAAGACTTGCTTGATGGTCCTATTCATTGTCTGACTGGCATAGGCTTTGGGTAATTCGTTAGGGTACTTGTCTAGTAGCTTTTTGAGGTCGGGAAGTACGGGTATGATTACTTGATTGTCTGCTTTGGTATTACGGCCTTTGAACTGGTATAGCTCTATGATGTCCAGGCCGTCGATAGTATGTATGTGGTCCTTTGTCAATCGTGATAAGTCGGAGTATCGCAAACCTGTATAGCAGCTTATCAAAAACAAGTCTCTTACACGTTCCTTGGTATTGTCCTCTGACAGATCCAGCTGGTACAGCCGCTCTAGTTCGTCTAGGTGTAAGTACTGCTTACTGGTTTCAATACGTCCAGTCTTTAGATGCTGGTAGTGGGTACTGTGATGCAAGCCGTCTATTGCTGCAGACTTACAGATAGTCTTGATTACTGCTAGGTACTTACTTGCTGTATTGTGGCTGTGGTCGTAGTTCTGATACAACCACTCTCTGAGACTGTTACCAAAGCTCGCTGTTACGTCTGCAAAGTGTAGGACCATATTCTTTGCCTCTTGGTAGTCCTTTAGGTGCTTGATAGTGGTATTGTACTTCTGTATGGTCCTATCGTCCTTTGTGCTTTGTTGCGTCCAGTGGTCGGCAAATTCTACCAACGTCATTTCCTTAGTGTCTTTGGGTCGCTCTTGGTATCCTAGCTTGTAGTCTAGTTCGTTTTTGAAGTCTTGTACAGTTATGCTTGGTTGTTGTCTGTGGATCGATACCGTCGCTTGCTCAATCTCTGATAGGCTTGTATTGATATCGTGGGCCTGTGGGTACTTAAGTGATTCTTTAACCCTGTAGGTAGGTGACGGCTGCCAGTACTGAGGATCTACAAAAAGCCTTGTGCTGTACTTAAACTCATAGGGTTGCTCTTGTTGGTAGTATCGGTATCGTAGATATACCAAAGCATATTCTTTGCTATCTGTATGTTTCTCGATTGTGAAACGTGGTCGCTTCATTCGCTGCTTACTCATATATGCTCAAAGATAGCAGACCGACGGATAACCGACGGATAACCGACGGATAAGAAGC
>CAYMFD010000190.1:0-4198 GCA_964389475.1 uncultured Saprospiraceae bacterium | reverse complement strand
ACTTTTTTAAAGTGATCAGTCTCCCACTTGTAGACACCGTCATCTTGCGTCCCTAACCATAAAACTCCATCAGCATCCTCATAAATAGTCATGACATGCAAGTCTCTGATAGTAGACACAATCGGCATCCGCTCGAGCCCGTTGGAGCTGTACCGCCATACACCTGACGAATACGCCGTCATCCATAGATCTCCCGATCGATCTACCAATCCACCATTAAAGTGAGTAGTTCCATCGGTTGGTAGAGATGTAAATTGGTTGACGGTAATCTTAGTATAAGGTTTAGTGCCGGTAGAATCTAGGCTGTAAGTATGGGTGAAGTTACTCATCCAGTAACGACCATTACGGTCCTGCAACATCGATCTAACGCCGGGAACTCGACCATCGTTCAGTATGGACAGATCTTTGTCACCGATCCACAAAAATGACTCCCCATCATAGCGGTAAGCACCTGCGGCGGCCGTACCCATCCACAGGTCTCCATTGGCATCTTTGGCCACCCCAAAAACATCATACGGATCAAAGGTCATCGTCGTCACCTCAAGGCCCATCGCGGCATAAAGGTCCTGCCGAGGTAATGGTAACTCATAGAGGGTATCACCGTCGTAGCGAAGGATGTCGCTAGCCGTCGCGTTGGTCGAGAACCACAAGTCCTCCGACGTAAGCTGCCAGTCATCCGCACCACCCTGGACAGGTGCGAGGGTAACGAACTGCTCCCCATCATACTTCGACACACCACGCGGGGTATCGATTAATAATGTACCATTGACATGCTGCTTGATCTGTCTTATCTGATTGCTTGGTAGGCCGTCGTCTACATTAAAAACCATCAACTGCTCACCATCGTATCGATAAAGGCCAGTGCTATTACTACCGAACCAATAAAGGCCGTCCACATCCTGAAAAATAGCCCATATATCGTTATCAATGCTATCGACAACTTGCCCAACGGCAAAACCAGTGGTCAAAGGACGGGATACCGTGACCTGCGCAGGACCACAACTGCCGACCAGCAAGCAGGCCACTAGCAAGCTCGAGGTGTAAAACGCATCGAGTAATGACAGGCTACTACTCACTCAGCATAAACTCTATCTCACCCGTGGGCATCACCTCCATCGCGAAGGCTTGGCTATTAGCCGGATCGTAGTCGTGCTCACTGAGGGCCTCTCCTGCCATGATCGTGATGATCAGCTCCTCATCAATACGTGCGACGGACTTCCTAACGATATCACCCTCGGCATGGGTGCTGGCGATGACTTTACGTGCAACGAGGTTACCCTGCTTGTCAAATGTAGTGAGGATGTACTCGTAAGCCAGCAGTCCACCCTTCCAGTATACAATGGCGTAGAAATGCTCCCGATCGTCAACCTTAAAGCAGGGCACAAACTCTACGAACTCATCCTCTATCTTCTCCCATTGAGAGAAAACCTTACCGATAACGTCAGATGGCAGCGGGTCGTTATTACGACTAAAGATCGCCACATCGTCATCCGTGAGTGATACTGGAAGCTCTACAGTGGGGAAGTAGTCGAGTAGTTGGTGTATATCTATAGGCATTGCGGCATGTTATTTTAGCAGTTGCAAAAGTATGGAAGTACAGGTAAGAAAGCAGGGAGCTCCATCACGATTTGATAAGAAGTGATAATCGTATTATCTAGGCTATCGGCCGATCTTCTATCTTGCAGTGTATGACAGAAACAAAAAAATACACCAAGTACATCGAATGGGCCATCCTACTCATAGCCTTCTTTGGCTTGATGACACTTCCTGACCAGCTAGACTTTATCGATGGTCTCAAGCCAGAGAGCGGTACGGAGAAGGCGATATTCATTGTCAGCATTATCGTAATGGCAATTGTAGTCCTTGCCGTGCATGAGTTAGGCCATCTACTCGCTGGATTAGCTCAGGGTTTTAAGTTCTTCTTGTACGTCGTAGGGCCGTTAGGATTTAAGAGAGACGATAACGACAAAGTCACCATCTACCTCAATAAAAACCTAGCCTACTACGGTGGTGTAGCTGGCACTACGCCAGTAGAGGATCACCCTGACAATGCGAAGAAATTTGCTCGCATATTGCTGGCGGGACCAGTGGCGTCTCTCTTATTTGCTGCAATATGCATAGTTCTAGCATACTTGATGGGTCGTCCTTTGGGCATGACTCTCTTTACGGGAGGGATGATATCCATTGCGATCTTCTTTGCCACGACTATCCCCTCTCGTACGGGTATGATGTTTACCGATCGTAAGCGTTACCAGCGACTCGTGACGCCAGGCAAAGACCAACAAGTCGAACTGGCTATGCTCCGTATCATGGGGCAATTCTCCAAAGACAACTCCTACCAGAATATCAACCCCGCTGATATCGCCATCATGGCTAGCGACGATGCGCCATTTATTAGCTTCTTCGGTCACTTTAATAAGGTCTGTCACGAGATCGAACTACATGGCGAGGTATCAGAAGCTACACAAGCAGCTTATGATGAGGCAGCCACGGCCATGCCGGCGGCATCTGTCAAGGCTTTCTCTAGTGAAATCGAGAAGTATCGAGACAAGGTCGCACTAAGAGGATAGGACGGGATGCGAGAATGCGATGTGCGGTGACATAAAATATATAAGTTATACCCTAAATACGGTATAAATAGCCACCACGGATACACCACCCACTCTCAACTCACAAAACACTGAATTACAACGATTAAAACATGAAATAAAAATACCCAAGACTCATAAATCAGAAAAGTCATACCTTTGTAATGTAAACTGTATGTAAACAAAGCATACTATCATTCCTTAACTCACAACTCAAAAAGATGAATAAGAAGATGAAATTCAAAGAGAAGTCTCGCTATAATGACGTGGTCGTATTGGGTGGTATAGGTTTGTTATCAATCGTACTACTTGCTGGTCTCGCCAATACTTGGATCAGTGGACAGGCCAGCGCTGGGTCTACGATTGTATTCTTAGCGACGGCGGTGATACTAGGTTTCTTGTGGTATTCGCTCTCTAGCTTACGCATGAAAGTCTCGGTAACACCGAAGCACATCAAGTATCAGCTAAAGCCCCTACAGTCAGAGGCGCATAAGATCAAGTGGGAGAATGTGGCAAGTTGCCGTCTGGTAGAGTCCTATGACAATGGCCTACTGTCTATCTGCCAAAACATCCACTTCAGTAGACTCAAGTGGTACTCCCTCGCTGGGCACAATGGTCTAGAGGTCACTACTCATGCTGGTGATCGCTACTTTATAGGCTGTAACAATACGGACGAACTATCAGAACTACTAGAGTCTATGCCACTCGCAGACCGGAGATAGAGATCCGTTACCGCTTAAGACGTACGGTACCCTACTTCACAGGAAAGTGTATCCTACTTATCAGATCGTTGGGGGCAGTATCCATGGGGCTATTGCCGTAGGTCTCGAAGGGGTGTAAACCCTTGACAGTCTTAAACTCCTTATTGCGAGCTCTGTTGGCCATCATGGCCCAAGCATTGCCTATGTGCTGGTAGGGCCCGGTGTGCTCTACCGTCTCGACTATGCAAGCAGGTCGCTCCCCCACTTTCCAGCCAGCCGGCAAGTCAACTGGTACCGTATCGCATGGTACGGCTGCCGTCCAAGAGGCCTTGCCCTTGACCATATCCCACTTGTGATAGACGCAGAATGCTTCATGGGGTCTGAGGTCATTATCCTGGTGTGCATAAGGCATCAAGGCTTGAAAATCTTTACCCATCTGGGCTGGAGCCTCTGCGAGCGGCATCGACCGCGATATGCCCACCCACTTGGTAGCAGGCAGCTGGACCCGACCTTGCTCACGCAGGTGGCTATGCACCTCGCCGTCTTTAGCGTAATCGTTAAGTAGTAGCAGCCCTCGCTCATAGTCATTGCCTAAGTAGGCCTCCATGGGCTTGCGCATCCACCACATAAACCACGGCAGCTTACTATCCATGTGCCACTCGACATCAGTGCCGCCCTCCACTGGGTTTACCTTCATCCTGATCTTAGCCTTGGATTTCCACGGCTTATAAAAGCTCAAGTCGTAATCTATCCACTCGCCCGGCTGCTGATCAGTAATCTGCATCTCGCCCTCGCCTACTCGCTTACCCGTCCACTTGTATTGGGTTACATCCGCATTGACGTCTACTTTGGCGTCTTGCTCCATGATTAGCCACGGTGACCACTTCTGCCACGAGGACATATCGGCTA
>CAYMFD010000189.1:0-4355 GCA_964389475.1 uncultured Saprospiraceae bacterium | reverse complement strand
GATTTTGAATAACCTCAAAAACTAATGCGAAACCTTATAGTAGAAATGGTATAATAAGTCTGCCCATACCCGAAGCAGGTACAGGAATCTACTACAAGGATATGACCTTGCCTGATGGTAAGACATCGCTACTATCTGCCATGCAAGACGTGGGTATACGACAATACTCTGAGGCGCATCTAGATCCTTACTTATCATCTGCTCTAGTAGAAAGGCCATGGCCAAAAGGTCTAGGTCAGTGTAGTACGAGTATGTCAGCACTCTCATCTGGAGGACTTTGCCCAGGCAGTATCATGCTATTTTTCGGGTGGTTTAAGGAGATCAGACAAAAGGACAATGGTCACTACGAGTATAGTGATCATGCGAGAATAGGTAAGGACGGTGCCCACATCATCTACGGTTACCTAAAGGTTGGCCGTATAGATCCCGTGGCTAGTATCAAAGACAAACTGCTAGATCACCCACACACCGCTGCACACTACGAAGACTCTTTTGATAATAATACCTACATCACTGCGGCTAGCTGTGGTCTCTTTAAGTATCACGAGAACCTAGTCTTAAGCAAACCACGGCATCAAAAAAGCATCTGGAAGCTCCCTGATAATTTTAAAGATGTACAATTTAAGTACTTGGTCAACACCGGCACTCCCGACCACTGCCAAGCACCCTACCGAGGACAAGAGCTCATAGCGATGAGTCATCAGCAAGAGATGCATGAGTGGGCAAGCGACTTAATTAAAGCGCATACAAATAGCTAGGTCGTCCACTAAAAAAAAGCGATCTACATCGACTTACTCAGCCTTACGATATCCTCTAGCTCTGCCTTAAAACCATGCGGATCATCTAGCTGCACCTGCGATAACCAAGACAGGATACGATCATGGTCGGCCGTACCTGCATAGTCTGATTCTATCAGGGTCATACCAAAAGCAGCCACTGATGCCGTAAATTTCATAAAGTCCGAGGAAGCAGAGAAGGCAGTGGCCCGGTCAGTAATCTGCAGCTCTAGCGGCATGCTCACATCCTCGTCTGGCATCTTATACCTAAAGTCGACGGTCAGCGAGGGAGAGCTTGACACTTCGGGCTGTTGTACAGGCACGACCTCATATAGCGCCGTAATACTTTGGTTAGCACCTATCTCACCAGCGTCTTTGCTGTCATCTACGAAGTCTTCGTTTTGGAGGACACGGTTTTCGTAACCGATCAGGCGGTATGCCTGTATCAAGGTCGTATCGAAGGTGACCTGTACCTTGACATCTTTGGCTACTGTAAATAAGCGGTCGTACTCGTGGAGAAATACCTTCTCAACCTGCTCTAGCTTGTCAACATACTCGTAGGTACCATTGCCGTGGTTAGCCATCTGCTCTAGCTGGCCATCTCTGAAGTTGCCACTACCTACACCCACGATGGTCAAGAATACACCGAGATCCCGCTTCTCTTCGATCAACTTGACGAGCTCCTCTTGTGAGCTGACACCCACATTAAAGTCACCATCAGTACCTACGATGATACGATTATTACCACCCTCGATGAAGTTGTCAATAGCGATATCATAGGCTGCTATGATCCCACCTTCACCATTGGTACCGCCACCGGTGGATAACCTACCGATGGCGTCTTTGATCCGTGCCTTGTTACTTGCTGCCGTCGACTCTAGGTGTACACGCGTCGACCCAGAGTAAGTAACGATGGCCACTCTGTCACGGCTACTCATCTCATCTACGACTGTCTTAAAGCCTTCTTTTAAGAGTCCGATTCTATCTGTACCACTCATGGAGCCAGACACGTCGATGAGGAGGACGTAGTTAGCTGGTGGTCTCGTAGTATTGCCGAGGGGCTGACCCTTGATACCGATCCTCACTAGCTTATGATCTGTGGCCCATGGGCACGATGAGATCTCGCCATTAAGGGAGATAGGATGATCTACAGCATCAAATGGGTACTCTAGATTAAAGTAATTGATGAATTCTTCTGTTCTAATGGCCGAGGCAGGTGGTAAGACGCCTTCCTGCATGATGTAGCGGCGAGCTCGCGCATAGGAGGCACCATCTGCGTCTATCGAAAAAGTAGAGGTGGGCTCATCACGCGTATCCACGAAGGGGTTTTCCACGGTGACATCCTCTGAGCCCTGATCAGCAGGTAGAGCAGTAGCAACTACACCACTATCATTGTAAAGGCCATCACTACACCCCGTCAGTAATACACAGAGAGCAAAAATTAAGATTAGATTACTGGCTTTCATTGTAGGTTTAATTAATGAATATGTCAAATACTGACATATAATCCTAGAACGAAAGAAGTAGCAGTATCGCTGTCAGACGGGAGAGCCCCGACTTATAGAAAGCGAGAGAAAGGAATCAAGAGATCAATAGAGCGAGAGAGAAAGAGAAGATAGAGAGATTGAGGAGGGACGTACTACAATCCCCGAATGCTCATCATAGTGACTAATTGGTGAGAGGCTGAGCGGAGTCGCATTGAGTACCACTGAGATACGAGGCTAATCATAAAAGACCAAACACCTGATAAATACAAGCGGTGTGAGGCTGTAACCGATAGACGATCACGACATCACACCGCATGGTCAATTACTTTTCTTAAGCATTGGTAATTGTCAAACCTAGAGCTTTTGCTCTTTTCTTAAGCTCCGCAATTTCTTTCTTCTGCTTCTTTTGTAGTTCAGCATTTTGCTTCTCCTCTTCTAGAAAAGATGTATATGCCTTTGCAACATTTTGAGCTACCACTCGCTTCTGAGAAGAAGACAAGTGACCGAAGAATGACTGAATCTTTACTCCTTTAGGCGTAGTACTATTTTCCATGTAGTCAGAAAATACGCTTGCAAATTCTTTTGGTTTCATAATTCAATTGATGTTAAGTAATAGTACAAAGAAACAAAAATAACCTTTACTAATCCAGTGGTAGTACATTTTGCTGAGATCATATTGGTCAAGGCGCAAATCGTGCCGACTCCAAAGACCTACATTAGTCCTGCGGCAGTGTGACTTACAGCATAAAAAAGGCAAATTGACTGATGCTATTTACATAAAGGTAAAGAGCTCCTTTTATCATGCCTTTCCTACAAAATCATAGCGTATTTACCTTAACGTCTCTAGACGAAGTACATCCTCAATTCACGTTGTAATTTAAATTAAACACATATCCACTTCCTACATATGAGCTTGCAGATCTCCTGGCAGATCCTTACTATATGCCATGTACTATGCACATAAGACTAGGATAAGTCCTCCGCCAATAACAGCATTTAGATATCATCCACACCAGAAATACAGAATGCCACAGATGACCACTCTAGCCAACACTAAATCGCTTTTCTACATGCTATGCCAGACCTCACCGCGGCGAAATATAATTAACAACAAAGGATGATTGATACAAAATTTTTAAGATCAGATAGTAATCGTAATTTCTACAACCGACGAAGCTACCCCGAAGCACCCGGACACGTCGTCAACTGGCATAGTGTAGTCTACTACTCTATATATCCGCCTGTCCCCCAAGCGCTTACTCCATCTTGAGAGTTGCTGGTCATCTAATGCGCCACTATGATCTTCTCTACCAGTGAGGTATGGTGGTCTGTGATGCGTACTAGATACAAGCCAGCACTACAATCGCCTAAGTCCGGCGATATCAAGACCTTATTACTACCCTCGATGGCACTGACATAATCATGATGTATCAATTCTCCTTCTATACTATAGATCGAGTAATTAACCCTTCTGCGTGAAGGACTATCAAACGAGATTGTCGTTTCGGCATTCGCTGGATTTGGATAGACCAACAAGTTAGACATACGATCTTCGTTCTGGCTGACAGCCTCATTCTGTTCAATAACGTATGTATCACTGCCCCGATAAACCTCTAGGCGAGGCATTCGGCCTGACATCAACGTAGTATCTTCTGCACGGAGGTGAATGGTAAATAATTCTGTACAATCAGCTTCATATTCTTGTTCTACTATCCAGCTTACATTTAGTATATCTTCGTCTGTCAGGTTATAGTGACCTGTCGTAAAACCTGGCAGTTGCGACTCTACATTCTTAAGACCAAACCCTCTAAGATCTATCGAAAATTGCAAGCCACTTATTGGTATCGCTTCATTCAATATATACCTGTACGAGTGCTCGCTAGGTGTAGGTCTCTGCGCTACCACAGCGTAACTTACTCTCGCGTCATAGGTGGTCAGCCTGTTATGCTGATTGCTGACATCCCCGATTTTGACAGGTACAAAGTCTGCGTCTGTGATATGACTAGTTAAGTTTGGTATCCTTATGCTTTCTGACAATTGTGATGGATCTGCATCTGCCCGCATAGTACTTTCTGAGCTTACGAATCTGAAG
>CAYMFD010000188.1:0-4376 GCA_964389475.1 uncultured Saprospiraceae bacterium | reverse complement strand
TTAGATATCTCATCTACGTTTTCGACGCTGAAGGAAGAAGCGAGGATCTCTTGGTATTGAGCTGTTAAGGTATTAAGGATTTGAGCTGTTCAGAGATTATTTGCGATGCTTGAGAAACCTCGTGTCTCACAGTCGGATCCAAGACTGAATGTCTTAGGTCTGAATTCCGAAATCTGAAATTCAGTATCCTGAAATCCGAAATCTACCCCCTCACATTAAGCAATCCGCTCAACTCCTTGACCTCTCGTAGGGTCTGCTGGGCTATCTTACGTATCTCGTGTGAACTAGCTTTTATCTGATTCTTGACCGCCTTCTTATCAGCGGTAATCTCGGCATATCGCTCCTTGAATGGCGTGATGAGGTCGACGACCGTATCTGCCACTGCTGCCTTGAGATCAGAGTAGCGGAGTGTGCCGTCCTCATAAGTCGCCATGAGCTGGTCATGGTCAGTCATATTGCCACTCGCTCGAAGTAGGGTAAATAAGTTATCTACACCCTCACTCATCTGGCCCTCTGGCGTATCGCCTGCGTCGGTGACAGCACTCCTGATCTGCTTGCGTACCCGTGCCTCATCCTCGAATAGGCTGATGTAGTGCTTCTCGCCTGCTGACTTACTCATCTTGCGTGCGGGGTCGGCCGTAGATCTGATCTTAGGCGTCTCGGTATGCAATGTGTCTGGCAGGGCGAAGTATTCCTTGCCCACCATATTGTTAAATCGATTGGCTATGTCTCTAGTCAACTCTAGATGCTGGTCTTGGTCTTTGCCTACAGGCACAAAATCTGCCTTGTAGATCAGTATATCAGCCGACTGTAGTACCGGATAGTCGAATAAACCTGCACTGACGTATTGGTCATTACCACCCTCTGTGACCTGCGATGACTTGTCTTTAAACTGGGTCATCCGTGTCAGGTTACCATATCCGCAGAAGCAGTTGAGTATCCAGCCCAGCTCCGTATGCTCGGGTACTAGTGACTGGACGAATAAGTTCTCAGGCTTGATACCTACCGCTAGTAGTTTAAAACAGAGCTCCCATGTATTGCGCCGTAGCTGGTCAGGCTTATAGGGCATAGTCATCGCGTGGTAGTCGACTACACCATAGTGACAGCGGTAGTCCTCCTGTAGAGTGACCCAGTTTTGGACGGCGCCGAAGTAGTTACCTAGATGGATGTAACCTGTAGGTTGTATACAGGAGAGTACGGACTTACGATCTGACATAACGATGCTTTACCCTTGTAATGTTATTGATTACAAAGGTGGCAATAATTAGACTTAACAAAGAGGAAATCCCTACGAAACCACAGCACCCTGCGCCACGGCATCCTTGGGCTGCACGAAAACTAGGCGACCTGCATCCTCTACCATGAGGATCATGCCCTGCGACATAATACCACGTAGCTTACGTGGTGCTAGATTAGCAACTAGTACAACCTCCTGACCTACAACTGCCTCTGGCGTATAGTGCTCTGCGATACCAGATACGACGCTGCGAACCTCATGGCCTATATCCACCTTACAATGGAGTAGTTTGTCTGCCTTCTTGACTTTTTCTGCCTCGACGATCTTACCGACACGCAGATCTAGCTTAACAAAGTCATCAAAGGCGATCTCACTTTTTATGGCAGGCAGGTCCGTTGATGCACTTTGCGCTTCGGGAGTCGCCTTGAGCTTGTCTACCTGCTCCTGCACCTGCTCGTCCGTCACTCTTGCAAATAGGTGCTGAGGATCACTGACGTGGTGTCCTCTGGCTATGATATCCTGGCCCTCAGCGAGTGTAGTCAGCATATCTACAAGTTCTGACTTACCCTCTACGGAGTCTAGGTTTAGCATCTTGCGCATCTCTTCACTGGCGAATGGTAAGAAGGGTTGTATCACACAACTCAATGCCGCTACATACTGGAGGCCTATATTCATAACGACCTTTACAGCATCAGGATCTTCCTTCTGCTGCTTCCATGGCTCATTAGCTTGTAGCAATTGGTTACCCTTGGAGCTGATCTCCATGATTTTTTTCATCGCTGCCCTCAGCTCAAATGAGCGGATGTACTCACATACTTCCTGTAGGTCATCATGCAGACGGAGCATCTCATTGTCATGAAAGCTTACATCGTACTCGTCCGCAAGGTCTATGATAGACTGATCCTCATCGAAATCAGGCACGACGCCAGCATAGTACTTTTTAGTCAGCACCATCACCCTGTTGACAAAGTTTGCAAGGTTGTTAACTAGATCAGTGTTGACGGCATCTTGGTAGCCTGTCCAGGTAAATTCTGAGTCGCGTTGCTCAGGCATGTTTTTGATCATAGTGTAGCGTAGTTCATCTTGATGACCATTGAAGTCTTCTAAATACTCATGCACCCACACGGCCCAGTTCCTACTAGTAGAGATCTTATCCCCCTCTAGATTCATAAACTGGTTAGCAGGTACATTATGAGGTAGTATATAGTCGCCATGCGCCTTAAGAATGGCGGGAAATATAATGCAGTGAAAGACGATGTTGTCCTTACCTATAAAGTGTGTCAGCTCGGTGTCTGGTGACTGCCAGTAATCGGTCCAGTCCTTACCATGGTCGGCCGCCCATTGCTTGGTAGCCGAGATATAGCCGATGGGAGCATCTAGCCACACGTATAGTTTCTTACCCTCAGCACCCGGCAGTTCGCTAGGTACATCTACTCCCCAGGTAAGATCGCGAGTCATACTCCGAGGCTGTAGGCCACCATCTATCCAGCTATTGCACTGACCAAGCACATGGTTTTTCCATGTCTTAGGGTCATGGTGGTAGTCGCCTTCTAGCGTGCCGTTATCTACCCACTCCTTTAACCATCCCTCGTACTTATCGAGTGGCAAGTACCAGTGTCTGGTACGCTTGAGTACAGGCACATTACCAGTATTAACCGATACAGGATTGATGAGATCTGTCGGGCTTAGTGTCGAGCCACAATTTTCGCACTGATCGCCATAGGCATCTTTGTGTCCGCACTTGGGGCACTCACCTTTGATATATCGATCTGCTAAGAACTGCTCCGCCTCTGCATCGTAGTACTGCTCTGTCTCCTTCTCGATGAACTCGCCTTGGTCATTGAGCTTTCTGAAAAAGTCCTGAGCTGTCTCGTGATGCACCTCTGATGAAGTACGATGAAAAATATCAAACGATATCCCCATCTGCTCGAATGTGCTTCTGAACTGCACGTGGTAGCGATCTACTATTTCCTGTGGGGTCACACCTTCCTTAGCTGCCCGCATCGTGATGGCCGCACCATTTTCATCACTACCGCATATAAATGCTACATCCTTGCCCATAAGACGGAGAAACCTAGCATACACATCCGCATTGACATATGCTCCTGCAAGGTGCCCTATATGTAGAGGCCCATTGGCATACGGCAGAGCCGATGTTATAAGATGTCGCTTAAATTCCTGCATCAGTGACTTTGATCAAGGTGCAAAGATATTTCTCTCCGTTACAAATTAGCTTTTTTCTATATGTAATTTAGTATCTGACACGAAATAATAGCTATCGTCCCGATCGCCTCAGACAAGTGTTAGACTGTATATTACAAATAGAAGGTCCAGAGATGGTGTAGAACTACTACATATAGCTACTTTTGGCATTTAATCACAACTGCAAAATCAGATTAATGGCAGTAGATGTAATTCTCGGCCTTCAGTGGGGCGACGAGGGAAAAGGAAAGATCGTAGATTATCTAGCAAAAGACTACGACCTGGTCTGTCGCTTTCAGGGTGGACCCAATGCTGGTCATACCATCAAGATAGATGATAAGAAATACGTACTGCATACAATCCCTAGTGGTGTATTTAGATCTCACATCGACAACCTCATAGGCAATGGAGTAGTCATAGACCCCATCACACTACTACGAGAGATAGACAATCTCAATAGTGCCAATGTGGAGTACCTCGACAGGCTGTACATCGCCAAGAAGGCCCACCTCATACTACCTACTCACCGCTACCTAGACGCAGCATCCGAAGCGGCCAAAGGCAAGGAGAAAATAGGCAGTACTCTCAAAGGCATAGGCCCAACCTACATGGACAAGACGGGTCGAAATGGACTGAGAGTAGGTGATATCCTGAGTCCAAGATTTATGGAGAAGTATACTGCCCTCAAGGAAAAACACCTCGGCCTGCTGGGACAGTTTGACGTGGAGATAGACTTTGATCTAGCTGCACAAGAGGAGCAGTGGATGGCGAGCATAGAGCGACTACGCCAACTACAGTTTGTCAATGGCGAATACTTCGTCAACAAGGCGATCAAGGACGGTAAGAAGGTACTAGCAGAAGGAGCTCAAGGCTCTATGCTAGATATAGACTTCGGGACCTACCCCTTCGTCACATCGAGCAATACGATCACCGCTGG
>CAYMFD010000187.1:0-4386 GCA_964389475.1 uncultured Saprospiraceae bacterium | reverse complement strand
TGAAGCATATAACCAAGTCGTAAAGCCCGTCAGTAATGATGGGCTTTATTTATTTATGGACCTTTCATGTTATACCATTTCTACTATAAGGTTCCTATTAGTTTTTGAGTTTATTCAAAATAAGATGAGTCAAAAAACGTAGTGGTAGCCGCGGTCCCTGAGCACTTCGACAAGCTCAGCATAACACCTGTCGAAGGGTAGCTACCAAGGGGCTTTTTGGCGAAATATGATGAAGAATTAGGCAAAAAATAAGTGAAATTCTGTAGCAGAAATGGTAGTAGGTGTAGCCTACTATTGATACAGTTGTGAGAGTGATCTGCATCTAGACAGCAAAGTTTAAGGACATCCTCCACCGTAGACGATCACGCCAGACCTTGTTGATGGTTTCATCGTGATCATTCTCATACTGACTACTATCTGTCGACACCCATTGACTAGCAACTTACTCCCCCTTTACGACCACCTGTGAGCCCATATCAGTTACTATTATGTAAGTGCCATTGGGGAGATTATGCACATCCAAATAGTCCGTCATCGAAAAACTATGTAAGTGACGACCTAGCACGTCATACACCTCTCCACTTGTACGAGTGTTGAAGTGTAGCATGCCATTTCCGCTTACTGGATTAGGATATACAGCAAATTTTTCAGCGTCTGAGCTTATCGAGGTGGTACTGACCGTAGAGCAGTCACCTGTGTAGGATGGATACTGTCTAAAATGTGGAAAGATAGACACGTCATTGCCTCCATTTGTAGCTAATGGATCTGCCTGCAAGCTGTGCTGGTCAAATCGACAAGCCTCACCTTTTTCGTTCGGTGCATTGATAATGCTAAATAATCGATGACCATTACCGTATGGCACTATGATTATCCGCTGGTCAGGCGTAAGCATTTGTCTACCGAAGTACAACCTATAGACAAATTCAATGGTGCCGTCCCACACATCGATTAGCTCTACATCTAGATCCTCATAATTGCAAAGATCGATTTGGCGTAGGTGAGTAAGTGATGTTACGTACAGAAATCTACTATTGGGCGAAAAAGCACATCCATAAGGATTATCATCGCTTGTACTGGGTGCAATGTTGTATGCCGTACGATCAGAGAGTATACCCGTACTGTTATCAAATCTCCACATCTGTACACTTTGCTCATCAGTGACTACTTGCGCAAAGTACTGCCCATCAGGAGAAAAAACTGACTGCCCGCTAAAAGTCTGATCGTAGTATCTATCCCAGCTGCTTAGCTTGACCTCCGAAACTCCATCCTCTGTCAGCAAGATAGAATAGTACTCGTCAGAGTCATACTTGCCTACAACAATCCACCAGTCCTCACCATTGGCATGGCGAGTAGCCTGCATAGTACTGTTGAGTAGCGTATCGTCAATGATGTCCTCATTACAGACTGTGACAGCGCCTAACCCATCGTTGGCAGACATATCGATCTTTGTTATGGATAGATTACTAGCTGCACCATAGAACTGACCTACAGAGGTGTAATCCATGTCAAACACCCAATACTCATCACTGGTGTTTATTGCGGGAATGGACATGATCGACTGATTGGCAATGAAACGATCTAGCGGATAGTCGACCATATCATCATTAAAACACGCCGAGCCTTGGATCGCTTTGTGCTGCATATTGCGTATGGCTCTTCCATTGCTATAGTATTGGAGGACACCTTTTTCATTAGACATGACTGTCGCTCCACTTGCAAGTTCTATCTCCGCCATATGACGTGGCAGCATGATACTGTCCGTGAGTGTAAAGTCAAAACCTCCGATACCTCCTTGTAGAGCTCTGTCAAGTACCCGACCAGATATCCAGTGGTTATCGTACTGATGATTCGATTGTCTGGTATTATCGCAATCACTGACACTTACCGATCCCTCTACTACGGTAGAGTCACCGAAGGGGTTAATAAGGACTAGTCTTATTGGAAAATCACCCACTTCCGAATATTGCACCTCAGGTACTTTGCTAGTGGTAAATGCTGGATTACCACCATCGCAATACCACCGCATCTCCAAACCAGCTACATCACTTTCGACAGATAAGTCAAGGTAGGTGCCTTTACAAATTTCTGAAGACGCTTGCACTATCCGGCCACTAGGTCTGGTAGATTTCCAGATACCAAGACCACGAAAGACCTCTCGCTCACTACCGAGAATTATAGAGGAGGCTCCAAATCCAGCCACTAGGTAATCGCCATTCTCTAAATGCTCCACATCGTTAATTCGCAGACCGTTAAAATAGCTAATAGAGTCTGACCTCCGCCATAGGTAGGTGGCGGCATTGTAATCAGAGAAGTAAGTATTGTGGTCGATAGAAAAGAAAACAGGTACCCCGAAATTTACGTCAAGATCGACGTCGATGAGACTATCAGGACCCAGTAGTTTGAGATCTCGATCAAAAAGTATGACCTCTCCATTTACATCATAAATCCGTTCCGGACTACCCACATCATAAGTATTGATAAGCTGCCAGCTATCAGAATTCCCAGCACTATAAAACAAACCTTCGGGTCGAGCACCAGCTAGCAGCAACCCATCTTGATACTCGATAAGATCAATGAAGTTTAACCTATCAAACTCAGTGGGCCCCTGCAAATACTGCCAAGTACCGCTCTTAAGGTAAGGTATCAGTCCATTATCTAAGGACGCTGACCACCTCTCTAGTGGAAATAATTTGCCGTCGATAACCCTTAGCCTATTAGCTGAGAAGTCATCTGCGATGATCTGCCAGCTCCCTTGTCGATAGATAGATAGTTGTCTAGGGTGGCGGATTCCAGGACCAGGACTTTGATCTATGACGATGGCGTAGATACTATCTTCAAAAACTGCTAGACTATTTACATAGCTGGGTGGCTGCACTTCAAATGGTAAGAGCATACCATCCTCATAATAGGCAAGCTGAGGGCTGTAAGTTCCGTCGGCAAAAGTGAAGTCTCCTGCGACCAACAGCTTACCTCGGTAATCCCAAATTGAATTACCGCCTGTGTTGTTCCTAGAATCTCGATATGTGGTTGTTGATGCTACCGATCCCATTGGCCTTAGACCATTATCACCTAAAGCTGCTAGCGACATCAAAGGCGATCCAAAATCTATAAAGTCTCCTCCTAGCAACAGAGTACCATTGTACGAACCACCACATAGAATCTCACCGTTAAGCCCAAGGTCGATCTCCTCAACATCGACGATGCTGCTTGCTAGACTGACACTGACCTTAAAGACTATCCCATCCTCTCCTGCGGCGTATAGGTTGTCATCATGGGTGAGCAGGATTAAACCACTCACCCTGAGATCAAAAGCATAAATAGAATCCCAAGCAGACTCCTCCCAGTCAAACCGCTGTAGATCTGACCATCTACCGTAACATAGCAGTTGGTCACCTAAGTAAACACAGCTACTAAACCCTCTGCCATCAGTATCAGGGACAATCCTCCAACTTTCGTCAATTAAGTGAGCAATAGCAGGATCTCCTCCACTGTCACTCTGATAGGACCCATAGACAGTCAACGTATCCCCTTTTGACAAAAACTCAACTACTGTAAAGTCACTGTCCAGGCCAGAAGAGGTCCACTGCCCTTCTCGATACACCATGGCGCCATCGCTTATCATAGGAAAGCTAGATATAAAGGATCCACAGGCATAAAGATCGCCGTCAAAGGAATGCAAGTCCGTCACAGCACCCCATTCTTTATCTAGACCGAGCCCCTTCCAGCTACCATTTTCTAGTTTTGCAATATTGTATATAGGATCGGCGCTTTCTATTGTGAAGTACCCACCAATGTAGAGGTCGCCAGCGTGTACTTCGGCACATAGTACAGTGCCATTGATATCTCGTTGATCTGGGATGGCAGTAACCGTACCGTACTCCATCTTAAATACATCTCGCACAGGTATACCATCTACCGATGAAATATCACCCACTATATATGCTCGGTTACTGTTAGGGTCAAAGGCAATGTCTTCTACCTGACCTTGCATTGTAAGACCTGTACCTATCGTTTCTATGATTTGGCTGAATGATAGCGTTAAGTATGACAAACAGGTAGCAATAGTAAGTATCCATTTCATTTCATAAAAGTATGACTATTCTACTGGCCTTACAATCAATGAATTGTCTTCTCAGACATATAAGATCAGTAAATATGCCTACTGGGATACCTAATAAACAGAGTAAACGGGTTTTGTATATGTCTATCTAAATACTTCTTGTACGCAAGTAAAAGTACTCTGGTCGATAAAGGCCTAATTTTGCTTACATTGTGATAAGTCGGAGCTTAATCGTCCTTATACTCCACTTACCTTAGAAGAAAATAGCCCATATGAACCTAGCTGTACTGATAGACGGAGACAATATCCCAGCCGACCACGTATCG
>CAYMFD010000186.1:0-4518 GCA_964389475.1 uncultured Saprospiraceae bacterium | reverse complement strand
GCACACTGTCCTCAGTCATCGCCATATCACTTATGCGACCATCGAAGACCGTATCCACCGCAATCATCGTATCTACGGATAGGTCATCATTAAGCACATAGAATAACGGTATCATACCCAGGCTGTCGATCTTGCCTCGACCGGCGATGTAATACTTGCTATCATATCGCCTAATCTCCTTTACCAGCTGTCGTACGTACTGCTCTTCAATGGGTAAACTTGTTTCTTCAATAAGCTCAAAATCATCATAGTGATACCTACGTAATTGAAAATTTGACTTAGTAGGTGCATTATTACCAATATGATAAATGGTATCATCAATCAATATGGAGGATGCCTGCGCTGGGTCGTAACTGCACAATGTATTATCAAAGAGCAGATTACCTTGCGCATCTACCCTAGCATGATATGAAGACTCTTCAATATCACAGAAAAATCCGCCTCCGAATAGAGAGTAGGTGTCCCCCCAATGATCGTATAAAAGTGTCAAGCCCGTCAAACCATTATCAGGATGCTTGTATGTCTTGACAAAATGAGGCTGAGATTGAGCAGTAGTCGTAGCAAATAATGCTACGACTACTGCCAACACTAGTGTATACAGAGACTTCTTCATCTATAGTCGCATTATTTTCTGTACGTGCACTCGATGACCATTCTGTACAACTCTCACAATATGTATCCCAGGGACAGCGATAGATAGATCTAATTCACAATCACCTACACAAACAGTCTCAGATACTAGTACTCCCTGTACATTGATCACTTGTACTGTGTAGGGATCGGTATTGCCTGTCACTATAGTAAGTATATCATCGCCTACAGGATTAGGATAAATATCAAATGGATGTGCTAGATCCGATGCAATCTCCGCAGATCGTTCCTGCGTCTCCTCACTATGTCTTCTAGGTAACGTTATCTGCTCTCCTGTGAGCAATCTATAAACTGACCTACTAGCATATGATAAGGTGTTGCTACGATGACCTGCAATAAGTAAAGCAGACTGATTCTCAGCAGAGAGATTGTAGCCATCAATATCTCGTAAATAGTTGAGGTAGATCTGTTGTGCTGCAACGTAGTCTGTCTCTGCTGTACTAGTCGCCGGCAGGTTGAGGAGAAAAGTCTCGGCGGCATTGTAATCTAATGAGGACAGTATCGTACCGTAGGCCAGTGCCTTATACCGGAACTCCGGTCGACTTTCAAGTAGGTTGATGGCCTGGTCTGTAAACCCGTCTTCTATAAAAGCCTTAGCTGATTTTCTCGTCCAGAGGTCGATACATCGCTTGAGCCTAGCGATGAGCCATCGTTTCACCCTAGGACTGAGGCTGTCGTCATTAGTTATCTCGTTGATCTGCTCCTCGATGGCAGCGATCATTGTAATTACATCCTCATAATTCCCTCTTTGATAATTACAGTAGAGATATCTATTGACTATCGTGTACGGGTAATTATTGGTGCCACAACTCGGATCAGTCTCGAGGTCAGAGTCGTCAATTACATACTCTCCACTACTGGCGGTTTTCGGATTCTTACAGTTGTCTGCACCTGAAGCGGCATCCTTGCTATGGTAAGTAAACTCTTCGATGACAGTACCTCTTATAGCCTTCCCAGTATTGGTTTGACTAAAGTCACTAAAGCAGTTACCCGCAGAGTTCTCTAGAGTACCATGAGTGGGAAACAGTCGTGCATCCACGAGATCGATATCCCTACGTGCGGATCCTGCAAAACAATTTTGTAAATATTCATAGTCATTCTCCAAGACAGCTGTAGTAGCCCAATAGTTGTAATCGAAAAAGTTGGCTTCGAATTTATTACCTGCCTGATCTTTACCAGTATTCTCGTAGTAAACCCCATCATCGCAACCATAAAAGTCATTACTCCTGATAGTTGCATTGTTCTCACTCAGCATGTATATCCCATCAGAGGGATCAGTACAGAAGAATTGATTGCCCTCAATTATCGTCGTTGATAAGCTAAAGCCATGCTCTAACCACAGCTGTGCATCGACGAAGTCGCAGTTACGTATCTCGGGGGCATAGGTAGATGTAGCAGTAGTCTCGACATACACTTGTGACGTGAATTCACAATTATCAGCGGTAAAGCCAGAGGCACTCGCTTCTATGTCGACATCACATTGAAACATCGAATTAGATACAGTTACTACATTACTCCTATCAAACTTAATTCCAACGTCACAGTTTTCAAACTGCACTTGATCAATAGTGCTTGGTGGAGCAATATTAAAGCCAAAAAAACCATAGTTGGAATTACCAAACTGAACACCAATATCACAACCCCTGATTATACCTTGACTGATATCTAATTGGCCATCACTGATCTCCATCGAAATGGGAGGAAATACAGATATCTCTTTATTACGTCGCATATCTATGGCAACTTCGGCCTTTTCGATTATTCCAGCTCTTCCCATTTCAATTAACACTGGCTCGCTATTTATTCCACCATCAGCTATTGTAATTCCCTGCCATTTATCACAGTCGCTAGTCAATTTGCCATCGATCGTTAGCCGCGATCCTGGCTCCATAATTATTTTTGCTCCTTGACGGAAAGACAGAACTGCATTATCTCGAATTCGGACCCAGTGACCAGATTGAATTACAATATCGTTAGGCACCACAAAAGAAGAATAACTAATTAGGTTTCTGAATGATGTTTCTTTGGAGTATAGGTCACATCTATTTGATGAACCACCACAACGATCTTCATACGCTTGCCATCGACTGTTTAAACCACTAACTACACTTCTATTTAATTGATCAATTTCGTCATAATCTAAATACTCTTCGTGTGGACTGTATCCGCCAGTCATCAAATGTTGGCACGCTGCTCCATTTATATGGTGACCAAGAGATAAGTTGTGACCTATCTCATGTGCGATAGTTCTTTCCAATAAATCTTTCTGTAACCATGCCTTATCAGAATTACTAATAGGAGATGATGGTTCATAAATGTGTCCAAATCGTAGCCTACTAAAGTACGCGGTAAAAGAATTTCTCATAATGATAGGTTGACCAACTGTTGTACCATGAGCAGCTCCTGCACCAGTTGCACAGCCTGTAAAAGGACTAAAATTAATTCTTGAGGTAATCGGCGCTGCTGGTTCTGTTCCATTGGAAATATGGTCCAACAATTGACTTAATAAATTACCATCTTCAACAAAGTAGATATTCATCGCATCTTGATGGTTAGCTTCAAAAGCCACAATAAAATCTCGCAGCTCAGGCCACAGACTTGACGATCCTAGAAAATTACTATTAGGACAAAAGGATAAGGCATCAGTCGTATGATTTGTTATTCCAGCATCTAGAACGGGTTGCACCCAGTCCCATGTCTCGTCTGCGTTATACACAAATACATCATTTAATGCTATTCTGATGCGAGTGTCTACAGGGTAAACCAGCTGATCAGAGCAACTTTGAGGATCGGGATTTGATTGATAGAATCTCGTTAGCTGAGCGGCTAAGTTTTGGATCAACGGGTCCTGAGGGTTGAAGTTTCCTAGCCCGTCATCATTGGCCATTAACACAATATTGATCGGCACAGTCACAATATTGGAACAGAGAATATCAGGATGAAAAAAGAGGAAACCATTACTACCATTAGGATTAAATGCGCTTATCTGATTATCATCGAATCCACATAAACCGATATTCTGACAGTAACACTTTGATAAAACGGATAATGCTAAGATAAATACTATCGATATGTGAGCAACCTTACCAAGACTACCTTTACCACTTGTCCAGCGGTGTCTCGGTGTCTAAAGTTAAAAATAGAGGTCATACCTAAATGAGTTTGGTTAAAGATTATGCTTAATTATCATCTGTATACTTACATGCTAACAACACGACAATCTGCAGTACAAAGATACTGCAATATAAAACACTACGATAACCACTTACTGCCTTATATCGACCGTTTACCAATGTCCAAGGAGACATATAGCGTAAAAAATCGTTATTTGCCATTCGATTATATGCCCGAATAAGTGAATAGGCTTTATTGTCTGACCTATCAGTCAGGAGCTCTTATCGACACTAAAGTGGTCGAAGACGTGTTTCTTGTGCCTCGTGGTGCTTGTTCGAAACCGTGTTTTTGACTTAATCTGCGACAATCCAACTCCATCCGCCTGATCCGTGTTCTATCCTGCTGTCTACCTAAAACGGTATGTCATCCCCGCCACCACTCGGTGGAGCATCGAAGTCCGTCGTATTCATCTTACTGGGGCGAGTGATTACACCTGCCGCGAACGGGTCGCCAAAGGCATCGCCACTGCCTGAGATATCATTAAAGTTACCCGTATCAGGCTCGGTAAACTTGGTATACTGGCCAACGAAGCGGAGGTTGACCGTACCTAGGCCACCATTACGGTGCTTGGCTATGATGATCTCCGCAAGGTCCTTGGGTGTGTCGAAGTCATCTTCATCCTCCATCTCGTAGTAGCCTGGTCGATAGATAAACGTAACGATATCGGCGTCTTGCTCGATGGCTCCTGACTCC
>CAYMFD010000185.1:0-4529 GCA_964389475.1 uncultured Saprospiraceae bacterium | reverse complement strand
CGAACAAGCAGCACTAGGCACAAGAAACACGTGGTCTCGACCACTTTAGTATCGAAAAAAGTCATTGGCCGTGAGGTCAGGCAATTCGACATTGACCATCCTAGCGTCAGCACTATCAACTAGTAGCCACATCAAAGCATCAATACAAAAATCCGAAAAGCCACAACGGCACCCGCTTACCGTAGCCTACGACCGTGTCATCTGCGGCGATATAGCTGTTGGGCAGGTCAATAATCTGTTTAAATGACTTGCTGGGTCCGCCTATCTCAATGGTATACTTGCCGTCTACGAGTAGGTCGCCAGCCTTTGGTTGTACGAGGTCATGATCTGCGGCAAGCTGATTGGCTACGAAGGTCTCTCGCAGGGTGCCGATATTAGGTCGCTGCCCTGCTAGGTGTAGTAGGTTACTATTGTGCATATATACCTTGTCAGGTCTTGACATAATGCTGTATGACTTGCCTTCTGACCATAGTAGGCGCAGTATGGAGGCCTGCTCTAGATAATGTAGGTAGCTCGTGAGTGTATTGCGATTGATCTCTATGCTGGCTGCTAGCTTAGAGATATTAGGTTGTAACGGTACTTGACTAGATAGTATATAAAGTAGTTTTTTGATAGCTCTGACCTTGGTAATGTCAACACCGAGTAATAAAGGCATGTCGACATCAAGTATGAGGTTGAGGACATTGTTAAGTTTTCGATGATAGGTTTCCTTGCCCTCTAGGTATATAGGGTAGTAGCCGTGCTGCAGGTAGCCTGGGAGGTACTGTAGTGGTGCGAGGTCTACCATGCTAGCGGCAATGTCGGCGTGGTGGGTCAGTATGTCGTCTAGATCATGGTAGTCTAGGGCTCGACCAGTCTCTATCTCGATATACTCTCTCAATGATAAGCCTGGCATGTAGTAGGGCACAGCGCGGCGGCTTAGGTCTGCCTTGCCTTTGTTGATCTCTAATATAGACGAGCCCGATACGATGAGGTGTAGTTTATTGTACTTGTCGTAGACGTTTTTCAGCTCCTGGCTCCAGTTGTCGTAGCGGTGTACTTCGTCGATATATAGATGGGTACCGCCATTATTGAAGTGGTGCTTTGCGATGTCGATCAGTCGATACTGCGATAGTAATAGGTCATCCATCGATATGTAAAGCGCAGACGTGGACTTATCCTCTAATTGCTCTTGCATGCGTTTTAGGATGAGAGTAGTCTTGCCGACGCCTCTGGCACCTAGTACGAATATGAGCCTGTCTGTCCATATCAACCGATCCATGTAGGCCCTACGGTAGGCAGTCGCTACCCGTCCTACTAGTTCTCGAGAATTTTCATAGACCTCTTGCATATTGTATTGCTTATTGCTACCAGCAAAAGTAAGCTATATTTGCTTAATGTAACTAGCAATATGCCACTAGACGAACTTAATGCTGCTTTTATTAAGCAATATGATCTCTTTTTTGCTTAATGCAATAAGCAGTAAATGATTTTTGGGTTTAGTACAACAGAGGTCAGAGAGATTTCACTTGCGTTTCCATCCGCAAGTATCGCAGTAGTATAGGTCCTTAGCAGATCTGAGGGTCGTAGAAACCAGCACAAGGTACAAGTAGCACGGTCTAGACTGCTTTATCGGGTTGTTAAGTAATATCTATTCGGGTCACATAGTGGGAGTCATGGCTCTCAAATATATCATCTTGTCGAGCTTGGGGTCAGTTCGATGACTGATAAAGATCATAATGTTTGTAGCACATAACTCCAGCCATTGTGCTATTGAAGTCTTACATCTAAAGTCTTATATCTAACATCTAAAGCCCAAAACCTCAACTCCCGTAATAGAAGCCCAACCGCTGCTTGAGGTTCTCAGGCAAGGGCGGCAACTCAGACCTTGGTATCAGCAGGGTACTTACGTTATGGAGATCAGCAAAGATATGGTGCTTCATAGCCGTGGTCTTGAGGTAGTCGTGACCGGATGAGCCACCCGTACCGACCTTGCGGCCTAGCATACGTAAGACCATCTGTGCATGGCGGTATCGCCAAGTGGTAAACCGCTCATCTATGTCGACAAGGGTCTGCAAGAGCTTGTAGGCCATCTGGAGGATCGGCTCATCGCGGTAGAGGTTGATAAAGAGTGCCGCCAGCGTAGCCTTGTAACTAAGGTGGAGTTTACCCTCTGCCATTAGCGCTTCGTGCTTGCTCTGGTCAAATATGTTTTCGAAGTAGGTATCCGTGTCGCCTAGTGCCTTGAGCCGCATGTCCTTAAACTTGTCGCTGAGGACGTCTGTCTCTTCGATAGCGGCTTTCTCTCGGTCGAGCATATGGCGGACGGCCTGCTGGTAGGACTCGACAAAGTCAAAGTCACCTAGCTCCAAGAAAGGTGTCCGCTCCAGCCAGTCCTCCACGAGCTCTAGGAGGGAGTTGCCGTCCTCCATTGCCTTGAGTCGAGCCTGTCGCTCCTCGTTAAAGACGACGCGGTACGGTGTGCCGTGGTAGGTATGGCGGGACGTCTCCTTGAGGCCGAGCAGGACCTCTAGTTCTCTAAACTGAAAACTCTGAAAACCCGAAGCTGGGAACAAGTACTTTCTAAAGTCCAAAAAGTCCAGCGGCGTCATCGTCTCTAGGATGCGTATCTGCTCTATGAGTAGCCTAAATATCTTATTGATACGGTCTAGTCGGGCTACCGCTGTACCGATACTTCGTTCGTCCACTTTGGCATCGTCAAACATATCAATGACGCTATGTACCTCGTGGTTGATCTGCTTAAACCAGAGCTCATATACCTGGTGGGTGATGATAAAGAGCATCTCATCATGGGCAGGATCGTCCGCCTCTACACTCCGGAGGTTTTGGGCATTAGTGATTGCCTCGAGTTCGAGGTAATCATTATAATGGATCGAGGTATACTTGATATCTTTTTTGCTCATCGGTCGACTTTTTTCAGGCCAAAAGGTACGACATACTACATCATTGGTAATTATCTGCTGATGGAGATATACAATCTTGGCTAGTAAGACGTTCTTTACAGGCTATGAGACTACTATTTATCGTCCTTATGGGCATGGTGACATTATTTTCGGGCTGTAGTGCCGACGAAGACCCAGCTGCCTTTCTCGAAGGTGAGGTAAGGCTTGTGATGCCTGCCGGTCTCAACTCTATTGAGACTCACTTTTTTATCGAGCGAGACCAGCGATCATTTATCGCCAATGTGCTATCGGCCAATAACCTGCAGCCAGAAGACGTCACACAGATACTACCGTTAGAAGCTACCTTTGAGACTAGATCAGGCATACCGCTAGACTATATCAATGAGATAAGTATCCGCGCTGTATCTATCGCCGACCCCAATATATCGGTCGAGATGTTCTACCTTGATTTTGTACAGTTTAACGAAGATGGTCTCATACAG
This sequence comes from uncultured Saprospiraceae bacterium, assembly GCA_964389475.1. GTDB lineage: Bacteria > Bacteroidota > Bacteroidia > Chitinophagales > Saprospiraceae > CAYMFD01. Next base: position 1,144 of record CAYMFD010000185.1, on the reverse strand, counting down.
CTCCTGCCTAGTATCGCCGACCTTAAGCAGATACTTCTGGACGAAAGTTATGATATCGAGTTTAGGGTAACGCTGCGCCAGTTCAGTGCTCAGACGGTGATCGCCGACTTTCGGTACAGGTTAGGTGTCTATTACGAGCAGTAGGTTTGATTTGTGGTGTAAGTGTATACGAGACCTAAAGCATATAGATACCGGTCGCAGCTCAGAAAAGTACGTTCACTTGGATGTTGTCTTGTAGACTAAGTGTCCCTTGTAAAATTGATGATAATCTAGCCATCATAGTATGTCGGATAGGCCCGACTGGCCTTACTTCGAGAGCCTCAGCACGGCGCCTTCTTTTGCTCAGATGAAAAGCGCTGTCCTGAGTTTATCGAAGTGATGGCAAAAATCATATCAAAATAAGGAGATTTTTGATCAACTTGATACTAGTAGGAACCTTGGGGCAAACACGGACTTAACGTTACTCATGGTCATAATCTCGAGATCAAAACCGCCACTCTGCACCTCGGCAAATTGCTTTTTTGAGGAGGTTCATATTCGCTACTAGTGGTCGCAATATTACTTATGAGCATTGTACTCATCTAGAGTTCTCTGTATGCTTTCCTCAATCGCACATTTGCTGGTGCTGATGGCTATCTCTGTATTTTGACAGTTGCTGGTTGCTGCTTGGCAATGCATACTTCTCCTGTCTTGCCTAGGTAGTTCCCTCACATCGACAAGCTCAGTGCATCGCTCTACGAGGGGGTTAGGGGGAGGAATCGACTAGTTTCCTGTCTCTGCTTTTATTTGTGTAGACCATGTTTTTATTAGTTCGCAAACAGAGATACTGGTCGCAGCCAAGAAAAGTGCGACTGTGGCTGGCACGCAGGGAGTCATGTTCAATAAATACTGCTATGCGCAAGCATTGGCCATCAGCACAAATAATCAATTGCCACAGAAAAGCATTTTCTACAGGCGTAGAGCCAGGGTTTAGAAAGGGCCCTTGGCCTGAGCTAAAATCTCCTTTTGCGAACAAGCTTTCCTGCCTGCCAAGTTGGCTTGCCAGGTAGGCAGGTTTGCCTACTTTTTCAGCGGAAAAAGTTGGTCGCTGCGCTGTGCTGAGTTTATCGAAGTATCCTGCGGTCGGGACAATATCATGAGGAAC
>CAYMFD010000184.1:3112-4638 GCA_964389475.1 uncultured Saprospiraceae bacterium | reverse complement strand
TGATCCATTCACAGGTACAGGCACATTCATCACTCGACTGCTACAGAGTGGCCTCATCGAGCAGCGTGACCTTGCTCGCAAGTATAAATATGAGCTCCATGCCAATGAGATCGTCCTCCTGGCCTACTATATTGCAGCCGTCAATATTGAGAATACCTACCACGATCTCCAGGAGGAGGACCGTGGCTACGAGTCTTTCGATGGTATCTGCCTGACGGATACCTTTCAGCTAGGTGAGTCCGATGATAGTGAATTGCTATTTTCTGATATGTTTCCGTCCAATAGTGAGCGAGTACAGCAGCAGGTCAAGGCACCCATTACTGTCATAATGGGTAACCCTCCATACTCTGTGGGCCAGAAGAGTGCCAATGACAATGCCCAGAATCAATCCTATGATAAGCTCGACGCTAGAATAGCCAGCACGTATGCGAGAGCGACTAGTGCTACTAACAAAAACTCACTATACGACTCCTACATCAAGGCCTTTCGCTGGAGTACCGACCGCCTAGATCCTGATAATGGCGGAGTCATTGCCTTTGTGACCAATGGATCTTGGTTAGATGGTAATAGTGCAGATGGCTTTAGGAAGATACTATCTACTGAGTTCACTAGTGTTTGGGTTTTTAACCTTCGAGGAAATCAGCGTACTTCTGGTGAAATGAGTCGCAAAGAAGGTGGTAAGATCTTCGGCTCTGGCTCTAGGACGCCGATATCGATTACCATACTGGTCAAAAAGCCTGGTGCCATTAGCTCAGACGCCACTATTCGGTACCACGACATAGGGGACTACCACAAGCGAGAGGCCAAACTCAAGATCATTAGTGACTTTAAGTCATTGGCTACTCCCGCCATGAAGTGGCGAGTACTGCACCCTAATGAGCATGGCGACTGGATCAGTCAGCGCAATGAGGTTTTTGGGACATTGATTCCGGTCGGTGATAAAAAAGGAGAACATAGGCTTGAGTCCTTTTTTGCTCCATTTTATGGCCGTGGTCTCGCAACAACCAGGGATGCGTGGTGCTACAATTCTTCGGCTACCCAATTACATCGTTCAATTTCAGGATCGATCGGATATTACAATCAGGAACGAATCAGGATTAACTCTTTAACTTCCCTAGCTAGTCTAAAGAGAGATGAAGCCAAACGACAGGTGAGGTCAGCCTTTCGATATTCTACTGACCTTACTCTATCAGATAATATTGTTCAAGACATAATAAGAAACAGACCATTTAGCTGGAGAGAAGAGTCGATTAGGCACTCGTTATATCGTCCATTTTTCAGGCAACATGTTTATTTCAATCGAGATTTAAATGAAAGGGTGTATCAGCTACCGAAGCTATTTCCTCTGCCAAATACTAAGAATCTGGTCATATGTGTGTCTTCACGATATAAGGACGGCACTGTACTGATAACTGACTCTATACCTGATTTGCATTTTAACGGTGATACACAGGCTTTTCCACTCTACTACTACGAACCCCATTCAACCAGCCAAGGCAGTCTCTTCGATGCAGACAGTGAGGAGG
>CAYMFD010000184.1:0-3102 GCA_964389475.1 uncultured Saprospiraceae bacterium | reverse complement strand
CTATACCCGACGTGACGGTATCAGCGACTGGATACTCAAGCGAGCTCATGAGCAGTACGGTGCATCCGTTACCAAGGAGGATATCTTCTACTATGTTTACGGCATTCTACATAGTCCCGACTACCGCACCACCTTCGCCAATGATCTCAAGAAGATGCTACCTCGCCTACCACTAGTCGATAAGCCAAAAGACTTCTGGGCCTTCAGCAAAGCAGGTAGAGCACTAGCCGACCTCCATATCAACTATGAGGCGGTCGATCCTTATCCTGGTGTCATCACATTAATAGATCGCGTACCTACCACACAGATTGAGGCTGGTCTTGATGGTGCTCCGCTCAAGGCCATCGACTACCGTGTCAAGAAGATGAAGTTCGTCAAGCGTGGCCAGAAGGACACCATCATCTACAATTCTCAGATCACCATAGAAAACATCCCCGACAAGGCCTACCAGTACGTCGTCAATGGCCGCTCTGCTATCGAGTGGATCATAGACCGCTACCAAGTCAAGACCGACAAAAAGAGCGGCATTACCAATGACCCCAACCACTGGAGCACCGAAGTTGGCAACCCCAAGTATATCCTTGCCCTCCTCCTCAGTGTCATCAATGTCAGCGTCCAGACGGTCGATATCGTGGATGGGCTGCCGGAGTTGGAGTTTGGGGAGTGAGGGCGAGAGCACTGCTTATCCTGTTGACTTAAAATACCCATTGTGAAAAAGCGTTTTGCCGTAGTATCGACTTCTCAGCGTAATGCAGCCCGTAAGAGGTTTCGTCGTAGAGTTAACGGCAAGAGAAAGCGGCAGCAAAGGCGTCGTCTACTTCATGTTCGATCGTCTTACTTTCAAGCTATTGATGGTGAATACTATAGGAGTAATCTTGTCGCGCCATCAGATTTCTCTTTTGATTCTAACAGGGAGGGAGTCTTACAGTTTATATCCACCCTAGAGTCTAACATGTATGGCAAGGTGTCGACATTTGTCTCACTGTCGACAGTTGTTGATATAGATATAGATGCTATCGTGATGCTGTTAGCAATTATGGCTGAATTCGATACGTTTGGTGTTCGATTTAATGGTGATTTGCCATTGTCGGCAGATGCTAGAGATAAACTTCGTAGTTCTGGATTTCTTGACCAATTATATCCTTCAGGTGATTCGTATCAATTTGGAGACAAACAAGGCATATTTACACACGGTACCAATATCTGTGATCAATCTCTTAGTGCACGGATAGTCTCAGACGCTTTAATTGCGGTGTTTGGTGAGAAACGAAGATCTCAAGGTGCACAGAGGGTTCTTATAGAGGCTATGAAGAATACCATACATCATGCTGCACTGGTAACAGAAAAACAGAGACACTGGTGGTTGTCCGTTAGTAAAGACCCTAATAATAAACGTGTTATTTTTTCGTTCCTAGATTACGGCGTGGGCATTTTTGAGTCATTACAATCCAAGGGGCCCAATGAGCCTGCTTATAGTTGGATAAGGAAAAATTTGAGCCTAGGGGTTAGTAATACAAGGATTCTCAAAGGCATTATGTCTGGTGAATTGACGCATGTATCCAGAACCAGAAAGCCTAAACACGGTACTGGGCTACCAGGCATGAAGTCCGCCTTGGAAAACAACTTTATTTCAAAATTGGTTATCTTGTCAAATGATGTGTTGGCTGACGTCGGTGCAGGGACTTACGAAAGTCTTAATCAGTCCTTCAGTGGAACTTTGATCCAGTTCGAAATCATTAAAACCTGTAAGAGTTTTGATTATGAATAATGTGACATACAGTATAGCTAAAGAATATAGCCGCGAGCCTGGACCCAGGTACACTTGGCAAGGCACTTTTTCAGGAGAGCACTTCAGAGAGACTGTATTGCTGACTTTGTTTGACGGAATTGTTGATAATGACGCCTTATTAACAATTGACTTAGATAGAACAGCGGGCTTTGGTCCTTCTTTCCTCGAGGAAGCTTTCGGTGGCCTTGTTAGACTTCGAGGTTATGATAAAGTTAGGCGCCATTTGGGTTTTGTGTCTAGAGAAGAGCCCCACTTAATTGGCGAAGTCAATGAATACATGACAGATGCTGCTTCAGAAATGGCCTAAAACTACTGCTTTAGCCTGCTTAGGTATTGGTGTCATTGTCGGCTTGGCAATAGATAGGGTACCTTATCTAATTCTAAACCCATCAATCAAGGTAACAGAATTACTTTCGCTATTTCTAAGTATCACTACTGTGTCTATCGCTCTTTATATAGCAGTAGTTCTAGATAGATCCAAAAAGAAAGAAGAGTACTAGTACAAGTACATTTTCAATAAGTTTGAGGCAATGCAGACTGCATCACAGTCTTTAGAGCTATTGGTCCGACAGAATGAGGTTACGTACAGTGAAGTTACTAGCAAGCTCAAGGTGTGGTCAATTATGTATGACGACTTATATGCAACGCTTACGCTTTGTGCAGGTGGTACTTATGCTATTGATAGATCACAAGAGTTGAGAGCTGACATAAAGGATATCCGAAGGCTTTGTACAGAGAATGCTAGGTATAAACCTGGCACCAATATAGTTGCCTATTCTGATAAGATAGAGCTTAAGATATCTGACAGTGTAATAACTTACTCCTCGATCAGAACGGACCAGATTGTTTCTGCTTTGGTATCGTTTATGAATGATTTGTTTCTACTTATAATCGAAGAGGAATAGTTTCGATAAATATTGTTTTGCGGACATCCTAGTGCTGCTTGCTTCTGTATTTGAGAGCACTCCCGCTTACCTTCATTACAATGGATATATGTACTGTGGTTGCGTACTTACAAATTGTGTTAACACTATGATGTGGTTTATCATACGAAGCCGCCATATGGCCATTCATTCGCAATGGCGCCGTACCGCGATCAGGACTCCCTGCTGGTACCAGTAAGCGCATGCGCTACTACATTTATGAGGAAGTCTTTGTTCCAGTGATGAAAGCTAAGGGTATAGATGAGAAAACCTTATCTAGGTATCTTGGAGATACTGCCTCGTATTTGGGCAAGAGCAGTGTCGATGGTACTGGTCAGAAAAAGCACTACTTCGGTAATGCCCAGAAATTCGTCTACCTCTGCCTCAAGG
>CAYMFD010000183.1:0-4707 GCA_964389475.1 uncultured Saprospiraceae bacterium | reverse complement strand
ATTGTCAATGTCACAAACAGTAAAACAAAAGAATTTTGCAAACTACCATTTAAAACAGTAGCTATGAAGCTCTCGACTTACCGAATACCGTACACTGCATCCCGCTCACCGTTTTTAAATGCTAATACGTACCTTGCCCACTAGATGGAAGTTACTGAGACGACAAGCACGGAGCTAGGCCAATACCGTAGCACCTTATCTAACTGGGAAGAGCGATTGTTTGCTACAAACGAAGGTCAGGCATTTATTACAAACTTGAGTGAGCTGGCTACCGAGATAGCCAGCACGACTAGCCTAGTAGGCAATGCACACCCTGTGGTAGATGGCGAAGCTACCGATATGGACTACATACTGCGGTACGAGTGGCCTAGTCAACAGAAAGATCTCTTACTCTTGCTGCGAGATATAGGCATTAGCTTTATTGACTGTGAGCAACGACACCCTGACAAAATCCAAAACCTCCAAGCGCAAAATCGCAAATTGTTGCGTACAGCTATAGAGACCACATCCACCTATCTTGAGGACCGCCTCGCAAGTATGGAGGCTGATGAGAAAGCCTTGAAAAAACAACGGTACGACTGGTCCCTTCTTAATGATAACTGGCCTACGATACAGACGCAGGTTGCCACCGTAGACCAGCAGATAAGACGCCTCCAGGAGGATCGGTCAGCCATCGCTGGTCTAGGGACTGCACTGCAAGAGATCAATAGTCAAGTGGCCACTTATATTACCAAGGCCGAGCAAGTCTTGCGTAGTAATGACGAGACCATCGATCATGCTGCTGAACTGATTAGTGACAACTCAAAAGCTCAGAAGTTCGGCAAAATAGCCCAAGCTCTAGAGCAGTATGAAGAGCTACTGAGTAGTAAGCCAGTCTTCGCACAACTAAGCGCTTCTTTAGATGAGCAGCTCAAGCAATTACCAAACAAATACAACTACCCTATCGGTACACTAGGTACAGAGGTCCTCGTCCGTGAGGGCTCAATGGGTAAAGAAGCCAAACAATGGCTAGAGGCAGAAGCCTACCCCCTGATCTATGAGATAGATGATATCATGCGGGCAGCCGATAATGATCGCAACATGGCAGTCATAAACCTGCGTAATCGTGCCAACCTCCTCGCCAAAAAGATGGAAGAAGGCAATCTAGATGAGCAGGAGGCTAGCCTCTTTGGTGGGACGATAGACACCTATCGTGATAAGAGTGTCCTGCATAAATCAGAGTTACAGGAGATCGTCGACGAACTACGCAATCGTGTGTCACGAGCAACTAGCATTGATCGATTTTACAACAGAGAAGCTCGTCTATTTGACATATCCATAGAGAGCAGTATTAAACAAATCGGACTGCGGCAAAATCAACTCTACTTACAGGGAAGAGACTGGGTCACTAAGCGGTTTTCGGCGCTGACCGACTTACTCTCTAATATCGAAGACGAAAACACCCTGAGCCTCGCCGAGAAGGTGAGTCGTAAAATCCAACAGCTCGACAACCCACTTCGCAGTCGCTCTTATGCCAATATCTTCCTGACCAAGGGGTATATCGGGCAGAGTTTTGTCGTAGGCCGAGATGCCGAGATCGAGAGGATAAACGCTACCTATCAAGGGTGGCTAAAAGGATACAGAGGCACAGTCCTACTGAGCGGTCACCGCAAGAGCGGTCGTACACTGATGGCACAGATGGTGTCTACTACCCTTTTTCCTAAAAAGACAGTTCGATTAGTCCCTGGTATGAGCTTTACTGTTGCTGGACGATCCTACCAGTGTACCACTAATCTACAAGCTGCCCTAGCTCATATCGTCAAGTATGGCCTGCAAGAGGACCTATGTGTCGTACTTGATAACATCGAGCTCTGGCACGACGACCAGACTACCCTACTGACCAATATGCGGAGCCTCCTCAAGACTATGGACAGCTGCTCTGACAAGCTGTTCTTCGTAGTGACAACAACACACTGGGTCAGTAACTTCTTACAGCAGCATCTGCGCTGGCGAGCGACCTACCAGTTAATCATCAATCTTGACAGCCTCAAGGGAGAAGATGTCGCTAAGGCGATCGCAGTAAGGCATAGCGCAACACACAAGGTGCTCATAGAGCCGCAGACTGGCGAAAAGATAAGCGCCTATAAATTTAGAAAGCGGTGTAGTCGCCTACACAAGCGATCGGGAGGCATCATCGGAGAAACATTAAACCTCTGGGCCAATACTATCTACGACCTAGAGACCTCAGAAGAGCACGTAAAGCAAGCTATAGAAAAACACCATCAACTGCCCAACATCGTAGACGCGAGTACTGGCCCTGTACTCACCGCCCTGCTCATGTATCGCAAGATCAATGAGTACCAACTAAACAAGCTCATGGGTCGAGGATTTAATGATCGTTACAGGCCTATCATCAAGCGTTTTAGTCAGATGGGTGTCCTCAAGCGCAAAGTCGATGGACGGCTCAATATCCATAGCCTCCTCGTCAATGATATCGCCAAGCAGCTAGATAGCGAGCAATGGCTTAACCAAGATTACAGCTAGCCCTATGGAATACCCACTACACATTACGCTTTGGGTAGTTGTGAAGACGGCAGCTATACTTGCCATCATCTACCTACTACTCCGCTCACTACGAGCCTTAGTTGAGGGATTGCAGCTATCTGAGCATACTAAGCAGCGGACACGATTTTACCTGAGAGGTCTCACAGCACTTTATGCTCCGCTGGCCATTGTGGTACTCGTCGTTGCCCTCATCCTGTGGCAGCAGCGCTTGATAGGTATACCCGCCATCCTATGCCTCGTATTATTCTACAAACCACTCAGTCATTTCTTTCAAGGTCTGGCAGTCCGGGCCAAGGGGGACCTCGTACTAGGTACTAATATCAAGGTAGATGGGGTATCAGGTGACATACAAAGATGGGGAGCTACCGAGCTAAAGATAACCACTCGTGGTGGTCTCGTATCACTGCCGTATGGCGAACTCTATCGCAAAGGATACACCATCGCAGACCAAGGCCAGACAAGTCAATATGTCACCATCCAAGCGGTCAAACATGCTGAGAGTAGACCTGACATAGCTGACATTGTAGCCGCCAGCCCCTATGCTCGTCTAGACACCAAGGTCCAGCTTAAAGATGGGCACAACGACAAAGTCACGATCCAGGTAGTACCTAGGACAGACGACTTTGTAGAAGATATAATATACCTGATCGAGGAGAGCCACTACACATCTGTAGAGGTTGTGAACTCTACATTTTAGATAAAAAAAACGAAAGACTAACATCATGCTCCTATCAGCACTACTACTAGACCCCCTGAGCTCGTACAACCTCATTATCGAGGCCAGCGTCATCTTGATCTTGAGTTTCGCCTTTGGGGAGATCAGCCGCTTGACCAATATACCAGCCGTCCTCCTCCTCATCGTATTGGGGATAGGCCTTAAGTTCGGCTTGGACTTCATCGGTCTAGACGACATCAACTTCTTTCCCTACCTGGAGATACTAGGTATCGTCGGTCTGATCATGATCGTACTAGAGGCTGCGCTAGAGCTAGAGCTGCGGCGAGACAAGACCATACCCATCCTCAAAGCACTCGGAATAGCCTTTGTGGGCTTGATGGCCAGCACTTACTTTGCCGCCATAGTTCTAAACTACTTCATACCAGGTATGGACATGAGTCGAGCATGGATCTATGCCACACCGCTCAGTATATTAAGTAGTGCCATCATCATCCCTAGCGTTGTCGGCCTCAAGCCTAAGAAAAAAGAGTTTCACGTCTACGAAAGCACCTTTAGTGATATACTTGGCATCATGCTATTCTACTTTCTCACAGGGCAGGTAGATGCCGCCGAGCACAGTAGTGGCCTACTCGGCTTTAGTGGTAATGTGCTACTGACCATCGTGATATCACTGATCGCCAGTTACTTGATCGTCATCATATTTCAGCGGATTAAGAGTCACGTCAAATTATTCTTACTGATCGCCGTACTACTGCTACTCTATGCGCTGGGCAAAAAGATGCACCTAAGCTCACTGATTATCATCTTGATCTTCGGATTATTGATTGCCAACATGGAGCTTTTCTTCCAGGGACCACTCAAGCGCTTCCTTAACAAAGAGCAGGCACACGACATCTACGAGGGTCTACACGTCGTCACGATGGAGACAGCCTTTGTCGTAAGGACTTTCTTCTTCGTCATATTCGGTATGACTATCGTACTATCCTCGCTCGCCAGTGTCAATGTGGCTCTAGTGAGTCTGCTCATCATCGCGAGCATATACCTAATACGGTGGATTATACTGAGAGTTAGCCTAGGCCCAGATATCAAGCCACAGCTCTACATAGCACCTAGGGGCTTGATAACAATCTTACTATTCTATGCCATCCCGACGGAGATACAAGTACCTGGCTTTAACTCAGGCATACTACTCTTTATCATCATAGGCACGAGTATCATCATGACGATCGCCCTGATCATGGATAAGCGCCGTACCAATGCCGCTATCAATGAAGCTAAGGCCCGTCCAGTCGGCTATGTAAGGTGGAAGGCACCTGAGATAGAAGGGTAAGCGGATGTCGGATGAGAGATGGCGGATGTCAGATGTGGTATATCAGATATCAGGCTAGACGTATTCATGATGGGATAGGTATCCACGATCGATTGTAATTGTGATGAAGAAGAGACATGTTTTCTATTTATTCTTAGTGCTCTACCCTTTAGGGCTT
>CAYMFD010000182.1:0-4753 GCA_964389475.1 uncultured Saprospiraceae bacterium | reverse complement strand
AGACACCGAGACACCGAGACACCGAGACACCGAGACACCGATTGTTATCATTACAGCTAGAGGCATTATAGGATTATTCCTCTGCTTATTATTTGTATCTTCTGCTAAAGCCCAGTATCAAGTAGTATACCATGGCCATTCTGATAACTGCGTGCCAATCTCACTGTATACTCCAGGGGTATATACTGGTAGTGCAGAGCTTAATCAGATTTTTAGTAATTACCCAGGGCTCAACATTTATCAAGAGTACCCCAATAGCCCTAGTGCTACCATGCGGCGTGTCTGTATGGCTGAAGTGCAATCAGAAAGTGAAAGAGATGCTTTAGCGGAGCAGTTGAATAGTAGTAGTGAGATTGTTGAGGCCATAGCCATTAAAGAGCTTCCTGTAGATGGTTGTAATCGACCTCTTGGACTAAATGACCCGTTCGCTCAAGGAGGTTTTTTAGATTATCACAATCTTCCATGTGCTTGGGACTTGACTAAGGGATCACCTAATGTTAAACTAGCCATAGTGGATATCTTTTTTGATCAATCACACCCAGACTTGCAAGGTAAGATTGATATTATGAACTCTTGTAATATTCAGCTGTCAGCTTGTAATCACGGTTTCACAACTGCGGGAGCTGCTGTAGCCGTCCCTAATAACGGAGTTTGTACGGCGGGTTCAGGGTATAATCTTAGGGTTGGCGCTTATTGTTGTGGGAGTAGTTGCAATTCAGGAAATCCGAGAGCAGGAATTCTGCAAGCATTTGAGGATGGATATGATATTATTAGTGTGTCCTTTTCTGGAACTGCTTTAACCAGTGCAGAAATGACTATGATTGCAGATGCAGGGGTATTGATGGTGGTATCAGGGAGTACTAGAAGTATTCATTCAGGTATTGCTGGGACTTCTACTGGTATAAAAGTTGGTAGGACAAATCTGACAGGCGACTTTATAACTTACGTTAGTTCAAATGGAAATGGAGAGTCTGACATAGATATGTTTGTTATGGCGGAAAATGTAGGTAAAGTACGTGCATTAGGTAATTGCGAAAATTCGCCTAATATTGAAGGGACGTCATGGGCTACACCATTTCTTGCGGGGGTAGCTGGATTAGTGAAATCAGTAAACCCTTGTCTGAGTGCTAGAGATATCAAAACTATTCTTCAGCAGAACGGTCAAGGATATGCCAATAATTATCCACGAGATGTTGCTATCCTTGATGCTGAGGCTGCAGTAGAGGCAGCACTAGTGTATGAACCGGAGCCTGTAGTTTTTAGCTCTGATACACAGATTGAGGGAGAATCTCACTTCTCTGGCGACGTTATTGTACAGAATGGAGTTGAATTAGTTGTTACTGGGACAATGAAAATGGGGCAGAATGCAAGGATTATCGTAGAAAGAAATGCCAGACTGTATGTTAAGGGTGGTACAATTACTAATGCAGCATGTTCTAATCAATGGCCTGGAATAATTGTAGAAGGCAATAGTGTATCTACTACTAATCGAGAAGATGTTGGTAAGCTATTTGTTGAGCAGCCTATCGATCCATTGGTGCCTCTGGATAACTATCTGCAGGCGGGTGTCATTTATCTGACAAATGGTGCAACTATCGAAAATGCTGGCCTAGCAATTACATGTGAGCCTCATCATCGTTCATGGCCAGAATTTAATGATTATTACGGGGGATTGATCGTTGCAGAAAGTGCAAACTTTATTAATAATTATCGTTCTATTGCTTTTATGGCTTATGGAGTGAATGGCAGAATCGACAATAGTAGAATAGAAAGTTGCTACTTCGACGGTGGTAGATGGACGATAACAAACTGGGCAAGTGACGGTGTACAAATAGTCAATAGCGATTTTACAAATTATGAAGAAAGTGCAGTGCTCGGTTATGATGCTGGGCAAGGTATTTCTAAGAATACTTTTGAAGGTAAAGACTTTACAGGATCCTTTAGTCGAGGTGTTGACCTAATCCATACTTTCCCAAATTTTTCTAATTCGTCTATTTTGAACAACGCCTTCATTGACAATGGTACGGGCATATTCTCTTCTGCTGGTGGATTATCTCTCGACCTAATTGTAAGAGAGAACGATTTTCTTGCGTGCTACGATGCTATTCGTATGGATGGACATTGTGATGTGGATGTTCGAGAAAACATGATTGATGACTCATACAGGGGTGTAATTATGGAGAACTGTGGATCTTCTGACAATGTAATGCGTGATAATCTGTTGAATGGATGCACAGGTGGATTGGTAATTGTGGAGGATAATGAGAATTTTGAGTTTTTGACTAATTGTTTTTCTAACTCTAAGACAGTGGACGCTGTGATGACTACCTATCAGAGTGGTGGTTATGGCAGAATAAAATCAACTCAAGGAGTAGTAGGAGGTCTAGGTGCCAGTAATTGCTTTAGCCATAATGGGATAACTAGTATTCGAGTACGAGCCAATGCATATCAAAGCACTTTTGAGTCTTTTACATATGTTACTACTCCTGACGGTGTGGCACCAGAGTGCTACACACCGAATGGAAGCATCATAGGTTATCAATTAAATAAAGATGCTCTTTCATTTGATTTCGCATGTGTGGATGGACGATATCCACCATCTGAACCTTACTGTACTTTTAAGAGCGATCTAACTTGTGACGAATATCAAATTGTGCTAGACAGTATACTTATTGTGATGTCCGACTTTGCTCAGGCAGTGGATTCTTCTGATGCTCTTCAAATGCTGCAGTTAGAGCAAATGCTAGACTGCTATTTGAATGTTTATGAGAAAGGTCTAAAGGTTTGCATACCTGCAGAAGATACTACAGATGTCCACATTGTTTGCGAAGGAATACATAGAGATGTGGACTTACTTATGTATGGTTATTTAATGAGTCAGGGACGATACTCAAGTGCAGATCTCTATCTCGATGCTATGCTACAATGCTATCAAGATGATGAAGAGATCCAAGACTTTATTGCGGTCCAAAAGGTTAATATCAAGTATCATCGGCAGCCGCTAGTACCAGTTGAAGAAAACGACCTAAGCACCGTGATAACGGTAGCACACCAGAAAACACCCCTATCTGCTTATGCACGGTCGGTTTACTTCGCCATTTCGCAAAAACGTATTGTGCACGAAATACCTGAGTTTGAAGATGAGGCTTTAGAAGAGAGAGTTAATCAATACGACACTTTTGTCAATGCTCAATCAGTATATCCTACTATCACTCACGATATGCTGTATTTCAGTCAAAGCACTGGACTGCAGCATGTCTCTATTTACAGTATTACGGGTACATTGCTTTTGTCGCTTGATGATGTTGAAAGCCCTATTGACGTAAGTACTTTGCCACAGGGTCTCTATATAATAACTACTAATACTAACGATGGCACTTTGACCTCCTCCTCTAAGTTTATAAAGCAGTAGCATGAGTAGATTATTTTTTAAGTTGTTATTGATTTTTTGCTTAAACTTAAGTGTGATACCTATAATCAGTGCTCAACAAGGTTATTCCAGATATTTTGACGCCGGCGATAGGGCACAGCGGGAGTATTTAGCAGGATTAGTACATTATCAGGGTATTACCTACTTGTCGTCAGCTCATATTTATCAGGATAAGGAGTCCGTGTCTTTGGCAGCCATCTCACAGACAGGAGATGTAATATGGGAGTATGAGTACGACTTTGTGGATGCTGCTCATGGTATTGCGATGATCGATGACCACCTATATTTCGCTGGCTCTAGCAATAATCATCTGGGAGTTAAGCATATCGTCGTGAAGGTTGGCTTAGACGGTACGGTAATAGATACTATATCATTTACAGGTCTACCGTATCCAGATATTTATGATTCTGGTGGGTTTGAGTTAGGCGTCTTGGGTGACGGTCTATATTATGCGGGCGGCGCACGGGCAGATAGTAGCGGCAGCACCTTGCAGCTGTTTGACATCAGTCCACAGCTTGATAGCATCAGGGCGATAACAACTATACCTCCGCACGCATCGCATAATGGACACAGTGATATATTTAGCGATGGTAAGCATATGCTGTACCATGTCCGACAGCTTGATGGCGAGCGGGGACCTACTCTTTACTTTGATGAGAACTTTGATGTGTTTTTAGAGGCAAGATGGCAAGAGGACGCATACAGTAGCGATTTTATTGTAGACGATTTAATTATTGACCTAACGATATTTAGAGGTATTGGTCTCGCTGGAAATCTCAAATGGGATATCTGGCCAGCTTTTAATTACGATGTTGTTCGTCCTCGACCACCTGAAGTATTTGATTTGTCTAGTAGTGCTAGACTTTATGATGCCCAATACACAGGTAGGTCAAGTTTTTTGCTAGTTGGACAGGGTATTCGATATCATGGAGATGAGTCGACGGATGTAGGATATATTGGGGAGTTTGACATGGAGGGTAATGAGCTTTGGCATAGGTTTATAGTAGATTATTCAGAAGACGGTAAGGATAGTCGTGATGTTGGTTTCTCGATGGTGGAGTTAGGGGAAGATGGCAGCATATATGTAGGTGGCTGGGTGGTAAATGAACAGCAATCCTGGGAAGCGAATGGAACAGATATCTGGTTGATGAAACTCGACAGTATGGGCTGCTTGTCAGATCAACCATGCGAGGAGGTGATCAGAGTGGGCTTACTGACCGGGAGTTCTGAAATAACTAATGAGGCTCCTGGCCTCAATATCTACCCTAATCCCACTAGTGATAGGATGACGATAGCCTGTGACGCGTGGTCAGAGATCCGCTC
>CAYMFD010000181.1:0-4755 GCA_964389475.1 uncultured Saprospiraceae bacterium | reverse complement strand
TCAAGGAGTACAATAATCGATGGTACGTCATAGGACTAGAACATAGCCACGCCAAATTATTTAATATAGCCCTCGATCGAGTCATAGACGTCGCACCGTCCTTGCAGCCGTACCGTGCTAGCACACTACCGCTAGATGAGCACTATAGCAACGTCTATGGGGTCACGCGGCACAGCGATGCCGTAGTGCACGACATAGTACTGCACGTCGATGCCGACCTGAGGCCTTATATCATCACCAAGCCTATACTACCCTCTCAGGTAGCGGCTGAGCCTGAGGCTGATGGATCAGGCACCATCACACTACGGGCTGTCATCAATTACGAGCTAACCTCACTTCTCCTAGGCTGGGGACCCGCACTAGAGGTCGTCTCACCGCCAAAGCTCCGTAAGCTGATGCGAGAGCAAGCGGAGGCTATGGTAGCACGCTATACCTCTGGTGATTAATACTCCCTAAACTTCACAAAGCGAAAGGTGCTGACCTTGCGACCATCGACCACCTCTACATCACGAGCAGTAGTACTAGCGATACACTGCACCCCATGATCGTGGCATATCCCTACTAGTATATAGCAGAATACGAGCTCACCCATGATGTGGACGGCGTCTATGCCGCTAATCTTGCATATGTGGCCCCAGCACTCCACAGCAAGGTCCATGACCTCATATTTACTGGCTGATGGTGGTATGGGTGGGAAAGGGACATCCAGTACATACGTGTAGGCTGTTTCGGCAGCCTCCTTCTGTTCATTGGTCCATGTCTCAAAGGGATGATTGGATACATTGATCAGCATATTGTCTGGATTATATGGTGGTGAGGTAGTGTCGGAGTTGCTCTTTATCAGCTAATGTCGAGAGCTCTATAGCGCCAGCGATATGATAGTGTGGGAGTACTTTGTCGAGATAGTGTCTCATACCAGGCAGTAAGGTATTGGCCGTAGCAAAATAGGAAGTACAAGTAATACCAAAATCTCGCCGAAGGCCAGCGAGCTTATACCAGTCTTGAAGGATCTTACGCTTTGAGAATTGCTGGCGACTAAAGTACTTGCAGTCTACCACGAAGAGTCGATTATCGAGGATGTATAATACGTCATACTCCGTCATCTCATTGTTGACAGCATGCGTGCGAGTAAGCCTCACATTGTACGCGATATGGTCATCATCAAGGCCTAGTGTCCGCTGGATGGCTCCCGCAACGTAAAGCTCTAGCCATCCTCCTGTCAAAAAAGACTTGTCTCTTTCCCTATACTCGCGCCTAGTGGCCTTAGCCACGGAGGTAGGTGGCAGACCTGTGCTCAGGATCTGCCGCATAATCTTGCGCGACCGCTGAGCGAGGTGGTTCGGTATGGTACTCACTCTGTATGTATCCTTGATTGTGAGATTGTGAGCTGCTAGGTATTGAGCTAGGGAGAGGTCGACTGTGATAGGTGTATTAGCAGCTACTGGTGATATCTGATCAATCGTACGACCATGCAATGGTAAGTAGTACACTTCTGCTTCGGGAAAATGGCTAGTAATAGTAGCATAGGCACCTAGCGCCATAAGCTTGGTACCACCGTTGATACACAGTAGTATGCGGTGACCCTCCAGTGGCATATCAGCGACCCCATGCTGGATAGAGCCCACATCTTCGCCAGTGACCATGAAGGTACGGCACATGTGTAATGGCAACTTACAGGCTGCTATGATGGCAGCCGTACAGTCACGCTGCTCCGAGTATGCAGTAGACACGAAGTAATAGTTGTCCGCTAGGTGCTTGTACTGCTCTATAAATATTGCTGACGGTATTGTCTGCGGTGAGGAGAGCACGATAAGGGTGGTCATATTACTTATTTTCTCTATATAATTGTCCATTAACGTAGTCAATCCATGCCTGATCCTGCTGTGCATCGCTCTTGGTAAGCCAGTCCATAGTTTTTCTGCAGACACTCTCGATATTATTAACCAGCGATGCTACCTTGCTTCGTTGTCTACCCACAAATGCGTGATTAACTTGATTACGCTGGTCGCGAAGTAACCATAGCAAAGTAGCAAGTGGCTGTAGGTTATGATCGGTAGGACTTTGTGGAATGCTAGAAATAATAGTGTCAATAATGCGGTGCTGCCAGTGCTGCCCTGTGTGCTGTTCCCATAATTCTATTAGATAAAGGTTGATACCTTCTCTAGAGACGGTGATAGCCTGCTGATACTGACCTGACGCTAAAAGATGGTCTACCAAACTCGCAATACTACCTTGCTCACTATCTGGCATCGTTTGTAAAGGAAAGATCTTAGTCTGTAGCTGATTGAGTATCTCTCTGAGCGGCCTCGCAGCAGGGACTTTTGCGATATCTGAAGTAACCTCAGCAAGATAGGACTGTATTTTATTGGCTAGTCGGGCGGTCTCTTTGAGCTCATTGATCTCAATACTCTGGCCCATCTGGATCATAGTATTGGCTAGATTACCTAATACTGAGGGCTTGTCTAGTGCCTGAGACTTAAAGACGGCCGTATTAGTCTGCTTAATAACCTGCCCCAGTGGCGCAAACTGGCCAAATCGCTTGAGCGACCGTACACCATAGGACCACTCGATCAATGTCTGAAACGAGGTCAGGTCCACTACATCAGTGTGTATGTTATCATGCCCATTGCCCTTATAGTGACCATAAAGTATCGTGCCGATCTCGACATCCTTGACCGCCTCGAGGTAGAGTATATTGGCCATACTCATCATGGGCTGAAATCTGAAACCGTGGGTAATATCTACCGACAAGCGACAGCCGTCTGGGATGGCCTCCGCTATCGCCTCAAATGACTGCCATATCTCAGCTTCACTACCTCCTGTGGGTATATCTATGATGTTGTAAGGGATATCGCGGCTTAGCTCTGGCTCGTACTTTTCTCTAGCCTCAGCAGTCATAGCGAGATATACATGATCAGGTGTGAGGAAGTGATGCGCTGCCTTGTAAAACAATCTGGTCGAAAACTCTAGGCCACCCCACTGATAAATCGTTTGCTTGTAGTCACCAGTACCTATGAATGATAAAAGTATGTGAGCCATGAGGATATTATGGGTGGTTAGTAAATACGACTATTACATCTAGTAAAGCTAATTACAGCAAGTCGGCGACGTAGCAATAAGGTATTCTAGTGTAGGATACGTCTATGGTTAACGGTCTACCGCAACTACTGCTCCACTGCCCTCTAGAACACCCACCCAGAACTGCTCTGCAGCAGTAACAATGTTGTCTTGGGCTTGTGTGCGGTAAGGGTAAATACTGCAAGTAAGACCTTGTAGGTCAGGCAAACTACACGATGGCTTCATATTGTCCCTGTAATAAGCAAGTGGATCACTACTAGCAGACTGTAGTTGATCTGGTTTATAGAATGAAGCTAAGGTGCTATTTTCTAGTAGATCACTGTATAGGAGTAAGTAACTGGGACTGCCTGACGCATGAAAATTACGCAACGTCCTACACAGCTTACTGTAGATCTTAGACGACTGCTTGTCTGTCGTGGCTGCTGCGAGCTGCTGCTCAAGAGCTGCCTCTACCTCCGAGGCGAATGTCTTGACCTCTCGGCTACGCTTCTTAGGATTGGTCGTAGCTGCACTGCCTAGCTCTGCAGGTAATGTATGCTCGACGATAGGTGCTCCTGATATATCATCTACCATCGCAGTAGCTATGTAGATACCGTCATTAGGCACCTCACCTATGGGCACCAGCTTGCGTATATCGGTCATGATCTGTGCAGCGGTGGGTAGGACTCCATCTTGTGACCCTGTCACATCGTAAATCACTAGTATACGGTGTGTCTCCGGCGGTACAGAAGGGCCGCAGCTAATGATACATGTAGCGAATACGATTGTAGCGATAATGCCTAGTTTGGATTGTAGTGCCATAGTCCTGGATTGTCTTTGTTAGGTGGTACAGTAGTATTAATGTCACTCGTAGGCGCTGCCGCTCGGTCGCGCCAGTGTCTAGGAGGCTCCACAATATCCACATCCCATGATACAGGGTACTGCTCTTTGCGAGATCGGATATTGGCGTCACGGTAAGTCTGAATAGTGGTCTTCATGCACTGGATCACGTAGTCCTCGAGATTACTGATACCTGTACGCATCTGGTCTGCAAGGGCACGAGCCTCTATCAGCGTGACTTCAGCCCTGTCTGCAAAGGAGCTCACTTTGGCCACCTCATCGCGATGGGTACGGTTGATGGCCAGCTGGGTAGTACGCATGTGCTCTAGCGCTGAGGCCTTGTCACCATGGAGCTTGACCTCTAGCGCATCGATCTCTGCCTGCAGACTAGAGCGAGCAGTGATCAGCTTGTCGAACTGTGGAGAAGAGTCGTGTGACACAAATGACAAGAAAACGCCAACTAAGTATAGTGCAAGGGATGTCGCAAAGAAGGCTGACTGACCAAGTGATCGGATGGCAACCTCTTCATGCAGCGCTGCACCTCTCACAGCTGCTAATATATAAATGAGGGCAATTGTGCCTACAAAGCAGGCGCCAGCATAGGCTAGACTACTACGGTTACTGCGACCTCTGCTAAAAAAAAGACCGGTGAAGTGAGCTAGAAAGCCCAGCGCCATGGCCGTGGCAAAAGCAATAACCATCGTCTGCAATGCAGGCTCTTCAAAGGCTAGAAAGGCATTGTAGGTCGTAGCGACTTCGCCTAGGCCTACTACTATCAATATGATCAACCAGTAAGCAATTATTGGGAATCGCATGATCTGATCCGTCTCAAGCCTCCCGAGATCTACGGCCATATCT
>CAYMFD010000180.1:0-4851 GCA_964389475.1 uncultured Saprospiraceae bacterium | reverse complement strand
AGTCATGTTGGGCCATTTTTATGCCTGTATGTGTCGAGTGTTTTCGCAAACTAAACAAGATTATACCATTTCTGCTATAAGGTTTCGCATTAGTTTTTGAGTTTATTCAAAATCAGATGAGTCAAAAAACGTAGTGGTAGCCGTAGCTACCACGAGGCTTTTTGGCGAAATATGATGAAGAATAAGGCAAAAAATAAGTGAAATTCTGTAGCAGAAATGGTATTACTCCAGTGTGGCTAAATCGGGCAGCTTATGCTTTTATCGCAGTGTGAGTGGAACCTGCAGCCTTTCTGGCATTGGGCTGTTCAGCTAAAAATGGATACTTGAGTTATTTAGCAGAGTTTTTTCTTCACACAGGCATTAAACTTTCCTGCTTACAGTTAGTCCTAGTAGTGCATCATGGATACAGCAGTAGACGAACATATCCTTTTAACTCAATTACGATCTGGTGGCCGCCAGAGCGAGCTAGCCTATGTGCAGCTCCTCGACCGTTATCAAGATAGGGTATACTGGCATGTACGTCGCATGGTACACTACCACGAAGATGCAGATGACGTTGTGCAGAATACCTTCGTGAAGGTGTGGAAGGGCTTATCTCGATTTGAGGGAGCAGCATCGCTATACACGTGGATATATCGTATTGCGACCAACGAGGCTATATCCCTTTTGCGTAAGCGTAATAAGCAGGTAGACACTAATAGTAATCAGGAGATGCTGCATGAGAATATCGCTGCGGATAAGTACTTCGATGGTGACCGTGCCGAGGTAGTACTCAAGGCAGCTATTACGACACTCCCTGATCGTCAGAAAGCCGTATTCGTAATGCGATATTATGAGGACCTACCCTACGCTGAGATTGCTGAGATTACAGAGGTCTCAGTCGGTAGTCTCAAAGCGAGTTACCATCATGCTATGAATAAGATCAAGGACTATATCAATACACATGCATAGACCAGAACAAGAGGGATATAAAAAGCCAGAAGGCTATGATGGCGACCTACGTAAGCGCTTGCTCCAGATAGCTGCCAAGGACGGTAAGCCCGAGGGTTATCTTATGCCATCAGGGTATCGTGATCAACTGAGGGCGGATATCTTGTCTCAGACGGTAGGTGTACAGCGGAGATCTCGACTGATCCCTATGCGGTGGGCTGCTGTAGCTGCGATCTGCCTACCACTATTGATAGCAACGATAGTATGGCGGAGCGGTAGTGTAGGCTCAGCAACCACACAATCTCTGGCAGATGTCTCAGACGCAGAGCTGTATGACTACGTCGCTGATAACGCTGCAGATATCGCCATAGAGGACCTACTAGAACATGAGCTGATAGATGAGGACCTCCTGGAGAGCATACCTTACAGTGCAACTAGTGATCTAGAGACTTATCTCCAAGACAATGCAGATGACATCGATCTAGATTTACTAGACGAGTATTTATAACAATATGAGAATGGGCCCAAAGGCTTTAAAAGCTATAAAATGAGAGTAACAGCAATATTTATAATCGTACTTATGACAAGTATGACTGCCCTATCACAGGGTAGACGTGCCGAGATGAGAGAGGGGCTAGAGGCTCGCAAAGTGGCCTTCATTACAGAGGAGCTATCGCTGACGCCAGAGGAGGCACAGGCATTCTGGCCAGTCTACAATAAGCACCAAGACGACCTAGAGCAGTTGAGACAGAAGTACCCGACACCACGTAGCAAGACCTTAAGTGACCTGTCAGACGAAGAGGCCACAGCTGCGATCGATAACTACTTGACGAGGGAGCGAGAGAAGATCATGATCAAGCAATCACTGGTCACCGACCTAGATGGTGTAATCTCTGACCGCAAGGTAGCCGTCTTACTGGGCCTGGAGGAAGCCTTCAAGCGTCGACTACTTAAGGCAATGAACAAACGCCGAGGAGGCGACAATCGCTAATCGTAGTATACCGTCCGCTTTCTATCCGTTAGGTATCGGTGCCACAAGGAGTAGGCGGCAAGAGAGCGGTGGGGTTGCCATCGCTTAACAAAGGCATCGACATCTTCTTGGGGTATGTCATACATCTCTTTGATCATATTGATAAGCGCAATGTCGCCCGAGGGCCACACATCTGGTCGCTGTAGACAGAAGAGGAGATATACATTGGCCGTCCATGGTCCTACACCTACGAGCTGTGTGAGGTAGTCGCGGGCTTGATCGTCATCCATTGATGTCAGGTCATCAAAATCAAAAGATCCGTCCTCTACTTTTTGACATAGTAGGCTGATGTACCTTGCCTTCTGGCGACTTACAGCACACTGCCGCCACTCCTCAGCATTGAGCTTAAGGAGGGAGGTTGTTGTCACAGTGCCTAGATAGTTCTTAAGTCGATCGTACGTAGCTCTTGCGCTGTCTAGCGATACTTGCTGCTCGAGGATCATCTTGACGAGCGATACTAAGCCCGCGGGTCGAGACCACGCCGGTGGAGGGCCGTAAGTAGTTAACAGATCACTCAGTTCCGTGTCTATCTCACTTAGGCGGTCTAGCGCATCACGCGTGACGATCACTACAGTAGATTGGCAAAGTCGACCTTGGCCTTGACCTGCTCGATGATAGCGCTGATAGGCAGACGCTGCTGCTCTAGCGTATCTCTATCACGAATCGTAACGGTATCATCCTCTAGTGTGTCAAAGTCAATCGTCACGCAGTAGGGTGTGCCTATTGCATCTTGGCGTCTGTACCTACGGCCTATCGCATCCTTCTCGTCGTACTGACAGTCGAAGTGCTTCTTGAGCTCGTCAAAGACACCTCTCGCCTTGTCGGTGAGTTCTGGCTTATTCTTAAGGAGGGGGAGGACCGCTACCTTGACCGGGGCTAGGCAGGGGTGTAGTTTGAGTACAGTTCGCGTCGAGGCCTTGCCATCAGCATCAGGCACCTCTTCTTCTCGGAGGGCTGTACTCATCATGGCGAGGAACATACGGTCGCAGCCGATACTCGTCTCTACTACGAAGGGTACATAGTTTTCGTTGATCTCAGGATCGAAGTACTGTAGCTTCTTTCCACTCAGCTCTTGGTGCTGCTTGAGGTCAAAGTCTGTGCGAGAGTGGATACCTTCTAACTCTCTAAAACCGAATGGAAATTTGAATTCTATATCCACGGCCGCATTGGCATAGTGGGCGAGATTGTCGTGGTCGTGGTAGCGGAGGTGGTCAGCGCCAGTACCAAGGGCGAGGTGCCACTTGAGGCGGGCCTCCTTCCAGTACTCGTAGTACTTCATCTCCTCTCCTGGACGGACGAAAAACTGCATCTCCATCTGCTCAAACTCTCGCATACGGAAGATAAACTGACGGGCGACGATCTCATTTCTAAAAGCCTTACCGATCTGTGCGATACCAAAGGGTACCTTTTGCCTAGTCGACTTCTGGACATTGAGGAAGTTGACGAATATACCTTGCGCTGTCTCTGGACGTAGGTATAGCTTGCCTTCTTCGCCAGCGATATTACCCAGCTGCGTATTAAACATGAGGTTAAACTGGCGTACATCAGTCCAGTTACGACTGCCGCTCTCTGGGCAGGCGATCTCCAGCTCTGTGATGAGGGCCCCGAGTGCTGCCATATCCTCAGACGCAAGATGCTTATTCATCTCACCGATAGCATGATCGATTTTGGCCTGACGGTCAAGGATACGACCATTGGTAGCTCTGAACTGTGCCTCATCGAAGTCATCACCAAAGCGCTTACGAGCTTTGTCGACGTCTTTCTGGATCTTTGCCTCGATCTTCTCAGCATAGCCCTCGATCAGTTGATCAGCCCGGTAACGCTTCTTGCTATCCTTGTTATCGACGAGCGGATCGTTAAAGGCATCGACGTGACCAGACGCCTTCCACGTCTTGGGGTGCATAAATATAGCAGCGTCGATACCGACGATGTTTTCGTGCATCTGCACCATAGACTTCCACCAATACGATTTGATATTTTGCTTGAGCAAAGACCCATATGGACCATAGTCATAGACCGCACTGAGGCCATCATATATTTCACTGGATTGAAAGATGAATCCGTATTCTTTACAGTGGGAGATAAGTTGCTTAAAATCCATGTTATTCGCTCGTGCTTTAAAATAAGGCGCAAAGGTAGTCACATTAGCGGATAGGTTGAGAGGGTAGTGGTCTAGGATGCAGGATGGCCTAGCGCCTAAGCGCCTGTTATCAATAAGTTGTCCCGTGAAGGGCGGCAGTGAATACAATTACTAGCAATTTTATTCACTAGGGCATTTGATTGTAGCCAAAGCCTCCCGGCTTGTCGGCTACAAGATAATTCAATCTCAAAGTGTGTTAGCTTGTCGGCTACAATACTACGTCAGGTTACTTAGTGACTACTTTTATACGGCTCTATGTGGTTTTGAGTGGGTCGAAGTGCTTGCAGTTTGATTCAAAAGGAGAGCCTGTACACATTGGTGTACTTGTCTTTTTATTCGGAAGGCAATACAGATAATTGTTTTATGGGGTGATAAGTGATCGGCTGCATACAGTTATCTGTCGCTGTACAGAGCTAGATCGAGAGTCGATAAAATGTGCGATTTTTCGTAGTAGCCCGTGATAATCTAGTCTGACAAAGTAGATTGGCGCTTGCTAGTAGTTTCTAATACTATGTGTCGCAGAAAAATGAAAGCAATTTTGACACGACTCTAGATCGATCTTGACTTGGTCAGTATAATGGCAAAGACTGTGAGATCTCAAGGATTAATCAGTCTCCAAGAGTAATCTGTAAAGTCAAGAAGCTCCTTACAGCGACATGATTCCTGCCTGCCAAGCTGGCTTGCCAGGTAGGCAGGTTTGCCTCCTTTTGATCTGAGCAAAAGGGGGAGGCCAGTCGGGCCTTTCCGACAC
>CAYMFD010000179.1:0-4856 GCA_964389475.1 uncultured Saprospiraceae bacterium | reverse complement strand
TCTGTCACAGCCGTCACTTGTATGATGGCTCCATCGTTTACGTTCATGCCTGTGACCGTGTAATCGGTATTAGTCTGAGTGCCTACAACACCAGGGGTAGGACCCATGATCACTTCGACGATATACTCTATGGCACCAGGCACTGGAGCCCATGTAAAGCTTGCCGATGAATTCGTCGATCCACCGCATATAATCACTGGGACCGCGATAGGAGGTACTGTAGTTACGGTATCAGTTGCTATGGTAGATACGCATGCACCGACACTTACTTGTAGAGTCACCTCAAAATCACCAACACTAGGCCAGCTCACTTGGTGAGGTCCTGGGCCAGTAGCTGGGCCACCCTGCACAACACCACCTGAGAAACCCCAAGTGTACACCTCGCCACCTATCGTAGGCCCGACGGACGTAATCGTGAATATGCTGTCGACACAAGTCGTATCTAGGTTTATTGCGATAACAGGATCAGGAACATCGATCAATGTCACAATGGCCGTGATCGTATCGCTTACGCCACACTCATTGGTTACAAATACACCGATCTCACCACCGGCACTACCGTTCCAGTCTATCGTGAGACTGTCTGTACCTTGACCCGTAGCGCTAGTAACGTCACTAGGCCATATCCATGTAGGCGTCTCATCCGGACCTGATGTGATCGTATACAAGACGGGAGGATTACCCGCTGCACAAGGCATGAGGTTCCATGGTCCTGGTACAGGATCTGCAGGGAAGAAAATCGATGGGTCTACATCTATTTCAAACACAAACTCGCATCCTGGCAATGGCTCACCAGTGTCTTCGTCTGGTACTGTCATAGTAACAACGACCTGCCAAACACCAGCCTCATCGGTAATAAATGTAAAAGGATTGCCATCTGGATCACCATCGAATTGCTCAAAGCCCTCTCCGAAGCCGAGCCCTTCCCAGTACCAGTCGACCGTAATTAGTGTAGTATTGTTAGGGCTGGCATCGCTGATATCAAATGTATCAAGGGTCAGTGCAAAGGCTGGCTGGCCGTTCGCACCAGTGATACAGTCCCCTGTCAGAAGGCCACCTATGTTCATATACCAGGCATACAAGTCAATGAATGTATCACAACCATTGGCATTGAGGATATCTGGACTTAAGAAGAAAGGTCTTTCAACCCAGTTCTCAGCCGGGAAATCCACACCTAGGAATTCCCACTCGTCACAGACTACGGTATCAAATCGCTCTGGCTCAGAATTAAGTAATTCTACGACAAATATCGTCTGTGTGTACTCACAACCTTCAGGCGTGACAACATCACATTCATTGACACCTGGCACAAAGGCCGTAGGACATTGCCATCCCAGTGCACCGTCACCGTTGGGATCTGGGTCACCATTTTCGTCGAACTCTGGACCAGCGTAGGCGAATAGATCAAACTCACAGATCGACACGGTACCGAAGTCCTCATTATCGAGTCGCTTGACTTTGACATCCTTACAGATAGGTCCGTCTTTGTTGACACACTTACTACGCAGATTCTCCCAACAAACCGTATAAGTTATTGAGTCACCTGGATCAAGAATAGGATCAAATGTGATATCGAGCTCAGGCTCCAGCGTTAATGTGGGGATAGAGAAGTCAGGGTCAGAATTGTTGATGGTCCACTGACCATCATCAGGTGTCACTGACCAGTTATAAGTAACCCCTTCCAGCTCAAAACCTTCTAACTCTAGGACTACCGTTTCACCGGGGCATAAACTACCTAGGCAATCTGAGTCCAAGCTAGATGTACCAGTACAGATAAGGTTAGTAGGATCGTCCGGATCGCACTGATTAAACGTACCCAGTACATTGATCTCGAAGTCACAGACACTACCATTACAACCATCCAAAAACCAGAAGTATACCTCACATGGCTCTAACTGATAGTTACCTGACCCTGGAGGGTCCTGGCTATTCATCACGATAGGTGCTGTGCTACATTGTCCTTGACACTGTACTTCTTCAGAGAATGTACAGTCCGTGTAAATACCATTCTGTATTCCAATGGCACCACCCGCATTATTACAGTTACCAGGCACCACCTCTAGCTGGTAGTCACCAGTACCTGCTACGAATGAGAACCACGAAATATTATGAGGCACACCACCATTGGCACACAATGGACTTGGCTGAGATCCTGGTGAGTTACCCGTTATCATGGTTGCACAAAACTGATCTAGTATAAATACATCGCAGATCGGGAAGAATGTATTGTGATCCGGGTTAGTAGGATCTACCGTAGTGCACTGGTCCTCTAGATACTGCTGGTTTGTAGCACTACAGTCGAACTCAAAGCAGATACCGATATCAAATGTCCGATTCTCAGTACCACCACCATCTGGCTCACAGCCTGATCTCATCCTGGCAAAATTGATATCTACACCCCCATCACCATTGAAGGCTCCCTCGGAGTCATTCTCATTTCTTTGGTCATTATTAGGGTCATCACATAGTGGCAAAGGCATAAACACCTCAAATTGTCCACCCACCTCGAATGTACCTTTATCTAGCTCGATACGATAGTCCCCTGGAGGAAGCATAGTAAACTCGTACTCTCCCATCATACCCGTCTGGACTTGACCAAGGTTAAGTGTGAAATTACCCGAACCTACAGGATCTTCTCCAAACAAATTAATAATCACCTCAGAGGCAAAATCCTGATCAGGTGGTGCACCGAAAGTACATGTACTACAGTCATTGGAGAAGAATACAAAACCTCCAAGGGTCATGAATTGCCACATTCCTAGGTCTATATTGACCTTGTTATTTCCTGCCTCTATTTCGAAAACGGGCGACTGGCCAGATCCCTGGTCAAAGTCACTATCCGCATCACTGTCACCTACATCAGCCGTCGTACCGTCGAAGTGGGGTAAGGTAATATTCCATCCACCTCCCGGAGTAGCTGCTACCGTATAGTTGAGGCCTGGAGCAAGGTTGTCTGCGCGATAAATACCACCTCCCATGTTCATAAATACAACTGGATTACCCATTGCATCATTAGCAGGAGCACCTGCATCTAATAGTTGGAACATAGCCTCGTCAGCGTCAAGCAGGTCTTCACCGCACTCGTCACCTGAGCCTATCTGCTGCTCCCCATCACCGTTAGAGTCATGCCATACTGTTATCTCAAGGGCAGCTGGCTGGATGATCCCTGCATCAATTCTCTCTTCTTCGAGCATAGACTCAGAGTCCACCGTAAAGGCAGCTGTCACCTGAGGTGCTGCTCCCATCGGGAAGTCACTATCATCATCACCTGGTGTACCGGGACCACTTGCATCTGCTACTGTAAGCGTCTGGTCAGCTGCAGGCAGAGATACAAGCTCTACTACGTATTCACCAGGACGTACATTTTCAAACTGATAACTACCAGCACCATTAGGTCCAGTACCTGAGGTTACTGGATTAGTCAAGGGTCCTCCATTACAATCTATCGTAACTGGGTTACCTGTCGCATTGTCTAACAATTGAAAGACGACTCCATCTAGAGGTCCCTCTCCTGCATCTTGCAGGCCATTACCGTTAGCATCTACCCATGCATCTCCACCTACCATTACACAGCGGAACACACCTGCGTCTATTCTAATTTCGTCTAGTCCAGGAAGATCCACGTCCTCTCTAGACTCAATATTAATATCATGGGTTATACCTGTATTAAAGTCAGCATCACTATCATCTCCGAGGTCAGATGCTTCATCTGTACCTCCTGAAGCGTCCTGTAGAGTAAAGACATACTCTGGCACTGCAGCACCAGGCTTGACAAATGTCACTTGATACTCACCTGGCTTGAGAAGGTCAAACTCGTACATACCACCAGCAGTAGTTGTCGTGAGTGGCAATGCATTACCCTCTGCATCATCCGTAGGAGTAGGACCGCCCAATGCAGATGGACCGATAGCAGCAATTTCTACCATAAATTCATCGGTAGGACCGCCCAAGGGGGCATCATCCTGTAGACCATTGGCATTAAGGTCATGCCATACCATATCACCTACCGTAGATGGATCGTAAAATCCTGCGTCTATTCTTAGGCTATTGTCTTCAAAACCAGTGGTATTTTCTGATACTAGATCAAAGGCCAAGGTCGTACCTGCCTGCCATGTACCCGCTACAAATACAGCGTCACTATCGTCCGTACCAGCAGGGCCAGCACCCGACGCATCGGATAGCGGCGTGAGGTACCAGTCTGTACCATCGCTAAACTCTATCGTATAGCCAAGGCCCGGAGGTATCAAGTCGAATGTATACATACCACCTCCGTCTGTAAATGTAGGATTCACAAGTGGAGCACCGGCAGCATCTTGCGCTACAGGAGCACCAGTACCATCAAGTAGTCTCACCTGTACACCAGGAATACCATCTAAGGGTGCCTCATCTTGGGTACCATCCAGATTACGGTCATGCCACACCATATCACCGAGTGATACGGGATCAAAGAAACCAGCATCAATTCGTATCACCTCAGTACCGTCAGGATTAGCAGCATCTACGACTGGCGTGATATCTACACGGCCAGACTGCCCTCCAGCATCTGGTATAGCGTCACTATCATCTGTGGCATCAGTAGCACCAGTAGCACCACTGTAATCCTCCAATGTTAAGTAAAAATCGGGCTCAGTATTTACACTCTCAAATATAATCGTGTAGTCTGCTGATGGAATATTGCTAAATTGATAGTTACCAGTTGCATCTGTTGTAACTGTTGTCGCAATAGGGTTGCCAAGGATATCATTAACAGGGTTACCATCTTGTCGTACGATAGTGACCTCGATATTAGGTAAACCCGGCTCACCGCCATTTTGTACACCGTCACCATTTATATCATGCCATACTTGATCACCGAT
>CAYMFD010000178.1:0-4925 GCA_964389475.1 uncultured Saprospiraceae bacterium | reverse complement strand
GTTCTATTCTGGTTAGCTGTCGTGGGTTCCACCCCGACAGCGATAGATCAGTTCAACTCTCCGTCTTTTTTTGATCTTGTCGACGTACCTTTGCTACCATGCTGAAAAGGATAGAGATACAGAACTATGCCATTATCGATCGGGTGACGATAGACCTAGACGCGGGACTCAATATCATCACGGGTGAGACGGGGGCTGGTAAGTCGATATTGCTGGGGGCGATAGGCCTCATTATGGGCGAGCGAGCCGATACCAAGGTACTGTACAATACGGCTGTCAAGTGCTACGTGGAGGCGACTTTCGATATTGCCAAGATGGACCTTGCTGCCTACTTTGAGGCCGAGGATCTCGACTACTCTGATGAGCTGATCATCCGCAGAGAGATCAGCGCATCTGGCAAGAGTAGGGCATTCGTCAATGATACGCCAGTCAAGCTAGCTGTACTTAAGCAGCTCAATAGCGACCTCGTGGACCTACACCGCCAGTTCGATACGCTAGACATACACGATGTCTCTTTTCAGATCAAGACACTTGATGCCCTAGCCGATAATGATAAGTTACTGGGCCAGTATCAAACCATCTATCGGGCCTACCAGTCGGCGACACGTAGCCTCAAGGAATTGCAAGAAGAGCAAGCTAAGTCACTGCAGGAAATGGACTTTTTGCAGTTTCAATACAATGAGCTGTCGGAGGCCGGCCTAGAGGCAGGAGAGCAGACAGTGAAGGAGGAGCAGCTGGAGCGACTACAGTCTACAGAAGACCTCAAGCGTATAGGACAGCTGGTACAGCATACGGTCGATGGCGCTGACACTAGCGTGGTGGAAGCACTGAGTAAGCTACTATCCGAGGCCGATGCTATCAAGCAGGTGGATGCCAATTTATCCAGCCTCTATGACCGTCTCTATGCCACCATCGAAGAGCTGCGAGATATAGGCGCCTCTTACCAAGACGTGGCCGATAGTGCTGCCTATGATCCCGAGCTTGCAGAGGAGCTGCAGTCGAGGCTAGACCTCATCTACAAGTTACAGAACAAGCATCGGGTGTCTACACTCGACGACCTGATCGAATACCAAGAAGGCCTAGAGACCAAGCTATCATCGTTCACCTCGGTGGGGGATGAGATAGCAGCCCTAGACCAGCAGATCGCCAAACTAGAGGTACAGCTAGAAGACGTAGCTGGTAAGTTGACCAGCCGTAGGGTAGCCGCTGTGCCTCGCCTCGTATCTGCAGTAGAGGAGACCCTCAAGGGACTATCTATGCCCAATGCACGACTCAAGATTGAGATAAGCCCTGCGTCGAGATACCAGCCCACAGGTATGGACGATGTCGCCTTCTTATTCGCTAGTAATAAGGGTTCTGACTTCTTACCGGTCAAGGATGTAGCCTCAGGTGGTGAGGTGGCCAGACTTACGCTTGCTATCAAAGCAATGATTGCGGATGTAGTGACCCTGCCTACACTGATCTTTGACGAGATCGATACAGGAGTATCTGGGGAAGTAGCCCGTAAGATGGGCGATATATTCGGCGACCTGAGTCGCCAGCATCAGGTGATCAGTATCACCCATAGCCCACAGATAGCGGCTCAGGCGGACAAGCATTTTTTCGTCTACAAGCAAGATACGGAGGACCGTACCATTACAGACATACGTGTACTCGACCAGGCGGGTCGAGTAGCAGAGGTCGGTAAGATGCTGAGCGGTGACCCACCTTCTACTGCCGCCCTGGCTAATGCCAAGGAACTGATCGGGGCATAGCTCCTGACTGTAATGATTGTCAACGTGTTATCATCACATATATGAGTATGACTTATCGAGAGACGGTAGAGTGGATGATGAGTCAATTGCCCATGTACCAGCGTAAGGGTAGTGTCGCCTTTAAGAAGACCCTCGACAATATCGTAGAGCTCTGTACTGCTATGGGGCACCCCCAACACGACTTTAAGTCGGTCCACATTGCGGGTACCAATGGTAAGGGTACGACTACTCACCTCATCGCTGCCGGTCTACAGGCCAATGGCCTCAAGGTAGGCGTCTACACCTCTCCGCACTACAAGGATTATCGAGAACGCATCAAGATTAATGGTGAGTTGATTCCCGAGGAGGCGGTGGTCAGTTTCGTGGATCGTTACAAGGCATTGTTTGAGACGGTACGACCTTCCTTTTTTGAGATGACGGTAGCGCTTGCTTTTAGATACTTTGCGGATGAGGCAGTCGATATCGCCATCGTAGAGGTCGGGTTAGGTGGTCGACTAGATAGTACCAATGTCCTGACGCCGGACCTAGCCGTAATTACCAATATCAGCTTTGACCATATGGCTATGCTGGGCAATACACTGCCCCTAATAGCGGCGGAGAAGGCAGGCATCATCAAGATGAACCGCCCCGTCATCATTGGTGAGAAGCAAAAGGCGGTAACCAAGGTGTTTGAAGATAAGGCAGCCCTACTCAATGCGCCACTATCGTATGCCAGCGATAGGGTAGTACTACAGTCTCGGAGTGATGGTAAGTACGACGTAGTGGTAGATGGCAAGTCCTACCTCAAAGGCCTGGCCTGTGACCTGCGTGGTCCATTCGTCCATCGGAATCTTACCACGGCACTAGCAGCTCTGCATGATCTCGATAGCAAGCTCGACCTAGACCGCCGACGCATCAAGCAAGGCATTAAAGTTACCTCATCGCTGACCTACTATATCGGCCGATGGCAGGTACTGGGTGAGCAACCCCTTACGATAGCAGAGAGTGCCCACAATGACGCAGGTGTCAAGGATGCCATCGCTGGCCTTGCGGATTACGACTACGATCGTGTCCACTTTGTATTGGGTTTCGTCAGTGATAAAGACGTGGAAGGGGTGCTGAGCCACTTTCCTACAGATAATGCCGCCTACTACTGGGCCAAGGCCGATATACCACGTGGTATGCCAGCAGCAGCGCTACAAGCGCGAGCACTAAAGGCGGGCTTGATCGGCGAGGTGTACCCAAGCGTCAGTGACGCCTATGCCGCTGCACAAGCCGATGCTTCTGCCCGCGATCTAATCTACATCGGCGGTTCGATCTTTGTGGTCGCCGAGGTGCTTTAGTTAAGCACCGCATCATTGATAGCCGACAGCGCCTGATGGATGTCAGCCATTAAATCCTCTTGATTTTCGATACCGATAGAAAGCCTGATTAGGTTATCACCGATACCCATATCTGCCTTAAGGTCAGGATCTAGGCCGGCATGTGTCATACTCGCCGGGTGCTGCGCTAGGCTCTCCGTACCTCCGAGGCTGACGGCTAGCTTGATCAGGTTGAGGTGGTTAAGCACGGTAAAGGCTTCTTTCTCGCCTCCCTGCACAGTAAATGCTATCATGGCACCACCGCTGCTGTACTGTCGCTTGTACAGGTCGTAGTCTCTGTCTGTCGGTGTCATCAGGCCGAGGTAGTTGACCGATACGACCATGGGGTGCTTGACTAGACTCTCTGCAATCGTGGCGGCATTAATGGCCTGTTGCGTCATCCTAATTTTGAGTGTCTCCAGGCTGCGCATGAGTAACCAGCAAGTATGTGGGCTGGGCATATTACCCAAGAAGGTACGCATGCCCTTAATCTGTGTGATAAGTTCGGTAGATCCTACGATGGCACCAGCTATGAGGTCACTGTGGCCGCCGAGGTATTTAGTGGCAGAGTACAGCACGAGATCAGCACCATGCTCCATGGGCTTGCACCAGAGTGGTCCCATGTAGGTGTTGTCCACCGCTAGTAGGACTTGTCTTTCGTCATTGCTGTAGCGCTGTGCTAAAGACTTACACATACCTATATCGATCAGACTATTGGTCGGGTTGGCAGGCGTCTCGACATAGATCATAGCGACCTTATGGGCTAGGCCACTGTCGTCTATCATTTGAGCGATTTGTGCCTCGCTATGGCTGGCATCAAATCCTATGACATGTACACCGATGTCTTGCAAGACGTGAGAGATGAAGTGCTCCGTGCCACCATAGGTAGGGCGGCTGTACACCAGTACGTCACCTGGCTTGACGAAGGTCAGTAGGCTAGTACTTACGGCAGCCATACCACTTTGCATAACGGCACAGGCCTCCGCATCATCCCATATGGATAGGCGGTTTTCTAGTATCTCGAGGTTGGGATTGTTGAGGCGACTGTAAATGAGGCCACACTCTTCGTAGGTGTCAGGCTCTCGCAGACCATACGCTAGCTCGAAGTGAGCCTTACCCTCTTCAGCAGTATTAAATACAAATGTACTCGTCAAGAAAAGTGGCGGCTTGACGCTACCTTCTGACCACGTGGGCTCATAGCCATGTGACATCATTAGACTCTCTGGGTGCTTTGCATTTTTCATAATTACTGGTGGTATTTGTTACTGCAAAATTAGCAAGTATGGTCTGTATGTGTGGGTAATTTGGTTCTGGTAGTAATATTTACGGCTATAGGTTATGTTCTTGGTAGTTTGTAGTGATGGGAATGTATATTTATGACTTTTACCGATACAAATTCCTAAGCCATGAAGCTAGACCAGAAGGACAGGGCCATACTGAGGCTCTTACAGACAGACAGTAGTACGACCGTTAAGGATATGGCAGATAGGCTAGGCCTCTCCAAGACGCCTGTCTACGAGCGGATTAAGAAGTACGTCAAGAGTGGGTTGATAAGTCGCTACGTGGCCGTATTAAATCCCCAGCAATTACCTACGACCATGACAGTGTTTTGCTCGGTCTCTCTGGATAATCAGAAGCTATCGGAGATCCAGGCCTTTGCCGCTGCAATAGATGCCATGGAGGAGGTGATCGAGTGCTACCTCATGGGTGGTTCTAGCGATTTTTTGCTCAAGGTCATGGTTAGGGATCTCACAGACTACCACCGTTTCTCGTCTGGCAAGTTAGCGGCGCTGCCTAATGTGTCACAGATCAAAAGCACATTCGTCCTCAA
>CAYMFD010000177.1:0-4971 GCA_964389475.1 uncultured Saprospiraceae bacterium | reverse complement strand
ACTGCCGTCGTATAGGTCACCTCAGGTACGAATAGGCCAAGACTCAAAAATATCAGCAGTAAGGCCAATACGACCATCGCTACGTATCGCAGTACTTTTCTCATGATTCGATGATTTTGCCATACAGGTCGTAGTCCTCCGCATCGATGATCTCCGCCTGTACGAAGTCGCCTATACGAGCAAACTGTGCCTTGGCGTCGATCAGGACCTCGTTGTCTACCTCTGGGCTATCGTACTCGGTACGTCCTACCCAGTAGCCACCTTCTTTACGGTCCACCAGTACGCGTAGTTGCTGTCCTACCTTTTGCTGATTTTTACCAAAGGAGATCTCCTGCTGTACCTCCATGAGGCGGTTAGCACGATCTGCCTTGAGCTCGGGCTCGACATCATCAATGAGATCATGAGCGGTGGTATCCTCCTCGTGACTGTACTGGAATACACCGACTCGCTCAAACTCCATATCTCTGACAAAGTCGACTAGCTCACCGAACTCCTCTTCTGTCTCGCCTGGAAAACCGACGAGAAAGGTGGTCCTGATGGCGATCTCTGGCACAACCGTCCGAGCATAGGCGATTAAGTCGCGGGTCTCTTCTTGCGTGATCTGTCGGCGCATGCGATCGAGCACAGCGTTGGAGGCATGCTGTAGCGGTATGTCGAGGTAGTTGCAGACCTTGGGCTGTCGGGCCATCACGTCGAATACCTCTCTTGGGAACTTGCTAGGGTAGGCGTAGTGCAGACGTATCCACTCTATGCCCTCTACATCACACAGCGCAACGAGTAGCTCATTGAGAGCACGACGCTTGTAGAGGTCTAGGCCGTAGTAGGTGAGTTCTTGAGCGATAAGCATCAGCTCTTTGACACCTTGTTTTGCCAGGTTTTTGGCTTGCGTGACGAGGAGCTCGATCGGCTGAGAGATGTGCTTGCCCCGCATCAGCGGTATGGCGCAGAAGGAGCAGGTACGGTTGCAACCCTCTGATATCTTGAGGTAGGCATAGTGCATCGGCGTCGACAATACACGATCTCCGATCAATTCATGCTTGTAGTCGGCATTGAGCTTCTCTAGCAAGGCAGGTAGCTCTAGGGTACCGAAGTAGGCGTCTACCTCTGGGATCTCAGTCTCTAAATCGTCCTTATAGCGCTGTGATAGACAGCCCGTGACATAGAGTTTATCTATGCCTCCTGACTTCTTTTCTTCGGCGTAGGAGAGTATGGTATTGACCGATTCTTCCTTTGCTAGATCGATAAAGCCACAGGTGTTGACGATGATGATATTAGCATCATCCGTTTTCGCCTCATGCTCGACCTCGTAGTCGTTGGCCTGTAGCTGGGTGATCAGGTTCTCAGAGTCTACTAGGTTCTTACTACAACCTAGAGTGATTACGTTGACCTTGTCTTTGCGGAGTGTCCTTGTTTTCATGCGAGGGCAAAGGTAGGGTATAAATACCTGCTGGCAGATGCCTTCAATAGCTCTATTCTTGAGCTGTGAAACTTGGGTTGCCTATTTACCGTCTGCTTTAGCGGACGGAATAAGTTAGCGTCCCGTTGGGGCTTTAGCCACATTGTACGGTCGGGGTTTAGCAAAAGGGTAAAGCGAAGTGCTAAGTCAGATCCTTGGGGCTAAATCCCCGCTCTGTACATCGAATCAACCCGTCTGCTAAAGCAGACGGAAAAGACTTGAAAAATACTCGGTCGTGGGATTTCGACGTAGAGCTCAATCACCACATAAGCTAATGGTAATACTTTGGTATATACGGTAGGCTCTACGTTAGCCCTGCTGCGGTTCTACCCGCAGGGCGGTAAATCCAAATTAAGTCAGATCCATGGGGCTATAGCCCCACTGTGTGCATCGCCTCAACCCGTCCGTTGAAGCAGACGAAAAAGACTTGAAAAATACTCGGTCGTGGGATTTCGACGTAGAGCTCAATCACCACATAAGCTAATGGTAATACTTTGGTATATACGGTAGGCTCTACGTTAGCCCTGCTGCGGTTCTACCCGCAGGGCGGTAAACCTCAATTAATTGCTGCCCTAATTATTAATAGACAACAGCTACTAGAAAGGACAAGTACTTTCGGCTTAAGCGAGCATGGATAAAGAAAAGCCCCAGCGTTAGAAACGCCAGGGCTTTTGGATCTATATACTTTGAAACGCATTTACATCGTAGTTCTGTGCTACTTGAAAACTACAGGCAGCTTGGCCATGGTGTTTTCCCACCCAAAGACGACGTCTGCTTGTTTGTCAGATACTTTCTGGATGACAACTGATAATGCCTCCAGCGTCTCGGCCGTCTTAGCGACTGGGACGGTGATGGTATGCAGGTTCGTCTCTTCGTCATGATTAGCATATCCCCATGAGTTGACATTGCTGTGGATGATGATGTCCCAGCTATCTTTATTGACGATGGCAAATAGGCCGTACGTACCAGCACGTAACTCCTTGTCACCGATCATGACGGGCTGGTAAAACGTGATGGTCGTCGTTTCATTGGCACCGAGTCTCCACATGTCGCCATAGGATAGCATCTCTCCGAAGATCTTGCGGCCCTTCATCTGTGGACGGGCATACTGTACGCGTATCATAGGCTGGTTAGCATCTAGCTCTTCAGGCTTCATGAAGTTGAGGTACTTGGACCCTGCTGGGTAAAATGCCATATCCATCGGACTCTTGTCCTCAGTAGCTAGGCTCGCAGCGTGGAGGTTGATCGGTAGGGTAGCACGTACATTATCCCACTCCATGAGCATATCTACGTGACCTTCGTCTACTTTCTGAAAACCGATCGTAAACTGCTCACGTACCGTTGGTCTCATGCTAGTTTTAGCTGTAAAGCGACCCACTTCCTTGGACTTGTCTAGTCCATCTAGGCCTGCTGTATTGGTATGCTTTGATACGACGATATCCCAGTGGTCTTTGTTGACCTCTGCGTATAGGCGGTAGCGACCTCTAGGTACGACGACGCCTTCTAGTTCTACATTTTGGTAAAATACGACCTCTGTACCCTCATTAGCACCTAGTCTCCAGTCTTGGCCATAAGGTACCAGATCACCGAAAATGACTCTGTCCTTCTTGTATGGTCGACTGTAAGAGACCTTGATCTTGGGCTGTCTGTCTGGACTATCAGCGTCGAGGTAGTTAGCGTAGGCGGCTCCAGCAGGGTAGGTAGCCATGTCCATTGGGCTTTTGTCTAGGGATGGCCACTTGATCGCGTCTTGAGCAGTAACGCTAAGACTGAAGAGGATGACCAGAAGGGAGAGTAAGTGTTGCTTCATTGTCTGTTGATATTGGTTTTATAAAAGAAAGGTATCGATTCGTCTTAATTATTTCGGGAGTGCAAAGGTACGTATTGTAGCCACTATACCTCGTAGCCGCAGCACCGGATGGCTGTATATGTCGCCACTATGCCATGACGGTCTGATAATCGGGGCTAGTAGTTTAAATCTGGCATTGTAATCAAGTCTCTGTATTGCTGTTTTCTCAAAAAGCAACATCTCACAAAATGGCTACGTTGTACTCTTATGCAGATATTCAAAAGACCAATTGTCCTCGCCATAGTATTACTTGCTTTGGCCTATGTCTCTACAGCCCAGATCGGTGTGCAGGTACAGCAAGTGTTCCTCGGTGGCGAGCAGCTAGACCTCGTACAGCGTGATATTTTTGATAATGTGGCAGCTGCGGAGTCAGATGGTATCACGGAGGTAGGCATAGACTATTGGTTTAAGCCCTTCGAGGAGCGGCGTATCGAGTTCACGCCGACCTTGATGGCAGGTTTTGACTCCTATGGACTGGATCAGATGGGTGTTGACTATCTTGGCTTGAGCTTCGTGCCCAAGACCAAGATCTACCCGATGGACTTCGAGGGAGACTGTGACTGCCCAACCTTTAGCAAAGACGGTAATTTTCTGACCAAGGGTTTTTTCTTGGAGTTAGCGCCTGGCGTCATATACAGCACCCACCGATTTATCAATATGGATGATGCCCTAGGCCCGATCGTAGATGAGAGCCAGAGCTCTGTGAGCTG
Organism: uncultured Saprospiraceae bacterium; assembly: GCA_964389475.1. Lineage (GTDB taxonomy): Bacteria > Bacteroidota > Bacteroidia > Chitinophagales > Saprospiraceae > CAYMFD01. Next base: position 956 of record CAYMFD010000177.1, on the reverse strand, counting down.
GCGACTAGGGGTAGGTGCTGGTGTGGATATTGGTGTCAGCGACTTGATAACCATCACGCCATATGTACACAAGCACTGGCGATCAGGCCATATAGTAGGGGAGGCGGCTGCAGCATTACTATCAGATGCTACATCGCTGGTAGATGATGCTGGCAACGTCGATGGTATCACGCTGGGCTTACGCGTAGGTGTACGTCTCGACCATCAGCAGTATGGGTATCGGAGGTAGCGAGAAATACTATCTTTATCACGAATAAGTAAGTGATAAATAGTGAAGAAGATCCTTAAATTAAAAATCGTTTGGATTGTAGTGGCAATGCTAGCGATCAATTCGATAAGTCTGTGGAGCGAAGTGAAATTGGAAAAGTTAGCCTATCGGGCAATCCAACACGTCGATGCTGGTGCATTTAGCGATGCTGAAGCCCTCATGCGAAAAGGCGATAGCATATACCGTTGGGCTAGTGTAACTGGTTATATCACATGGCCGCGTTGGGACTTTGACGACTTTGTCAATACGTCTAGTGCCGTGAAGGGAAGGCTAGCGCTTAGGGACAATAAAGTAGCAGTAGCAAAAACCTATTTAATGGAGTCTGCTATGGTAAAGGCAACACCGACCTTGGCCAGCTTCGGGCCTAATATGTCTCTTGCCAAAGCCCTACTAGAGGCTGGAGAGTCACAAGTGGTTATTGATTACCTAGAAGCTTGCCGATCATTTTGGGAGCACGATCTAGGTAGAATAGATATGTGGATCGACCAAGTCAACAGTGGTATTATTCCCGACTTCGGAGCTAATCTGGTCTATTAGAGGTGCAGCAACGGTTGTCGTTACCCCTTTTTCCTGGGTGCAACTATATTGATCATATACCATTTCTACTATAAGGTTTCGCAATAGTTTTTGAGTTTATTCAAAATCAGATGAGTCGAAAAACGTAGTGGTAGCCGCGGTCCCTGAGCAC
>CAYMFD010000176.1:0-5068 GCA_964389475.1 uncultured Saprospiraceae bacterium | reverse complement strand
CAGGTTGTGCTTCACAAGTCTCGTCGCACCAAAGGTGCTAGACGGACCTGAGGGCCGAGTTACTGCTTGACGAACTTAATACTATCACTCCGGTCACCGACCGTGTAGTGAACGATGTATACGCCGGGCACTAGGTCATCAACGGGAGTAATATGCATACGACCATCGATCATAGGTACAGCTACTGACTTCACTAATTGACCGCCATGCGTGTAGATCGATATCTTACTCTCCTCAGCAGATACAATACCCACCTCAATGAAAAAACTATCTGTTACAGGATTGGGGTAGACTCTTGGTTCAAGGTCCTCAAAGACGTCTGTCACATCAGTAACGCTACCCTGCTGATAGACCCGAACGTAGTCGATCTCCAGCGCTGCCTCCGTAATACTAGGATCTATAATCGGTTGTATGGCCACATTGAGCAACAGGTACTGCGGCTCGAAGAAAGGCCACTGCCTACGATCACTGACATCAGGCGCATAGGTGTAGAAGACTATTTCGTCAACACTAAAAATGAGGGAGTCCGGCGTCCAGGTTAAGGAGTAGGTATGAAAATCATCCGACGCAGTAGGTAGGACGAAACCACCCTTATTGGTCGTGTTGCCAAAACTGGATCGGGTATGTATAGCACTCTGCACGAAGTTCTGATTATCTCCCCAGTGTTCCATGATATCGATCTCGCCACAGTCGGGCCAGCCCGTCGTACCAAATCCCTGCTGCTGCCAGTAGGCCCCGTCTTCCGTGATATTGCGGCCGAGCATCCAGATAGCGGGCCATGTACCTACACCCCGCGGCAGCCTGGCTCTTATGTCTATCTTGCCATAGGTGAAGGCGAACTTACTGTTAAGCCTTGCTGAGGTATAGTCTTTGGTCTGGCCTTGATCGGTAAACCGTTCTTTGCGAGCCGTAATGTGGAGGACGCCGTCCTTGACCTCAGCGTTTTCGGTCCTGTCGGTATAGTGCTGTATCTCTCCATTAAACCAACTCCCACCTGAGGGTAGTTCGGTCTGGTGAAACCACTTAGTAGCATCGATCGGACCGTCTGTATCGAACTCATCAGACCACACCAGCTGATCGTAGGCAGCACCTGTGGTGGTAGACGATGGTGACAGGCTGATATCATCGATGTAGGCTACGACGGTAGCATTGTTGTTTTCCCCATTGACTTGTAGCAGGATACGATTAAAGTCCTCTCGCATCAGCGGGTGGGCAGAGCCTCCGTCTAAGTTGATGAAGTTATCACGAGCGAAATCAAATGTAAGCTGCTGCCATTGGTCATAGACGATGGGCTTAATGATCTCCGTCTGTGTCAGCCATGGCTCAGCTTGACGACCGTCCTGTAGCTTGAGAGATAGTTGTTGTGGCTGCTCTCCCACCACCGATGACGAAGGCACGTATATCATCACCTTAAAGGCCGAAGCTGCTCGGAGATCGAGGTTGTCTTCTAGCTGGACCCGTACATTGGCATACTGACCGCCTACATCAGCGTATTGCATCACTGTCGCAGATGGATTGGACATGTCGCTGTACGGGTTGACGTACCTAGTATCAATATCGCAATTATCTCCCTCCCATGTAGGTAGCATAGTATTACCCTCAAAATCGTAGGAGATCTCCTGAGCGAGTAGGGATAGTGGAAGTAGTAGAAAGTAGCAAAGCAATGATCGCATCTTGGTGAGTTTTATTTTATCTGTAGCTTTTGTTTATATCGGTGAAAATCAGGTGCCCGTCTACACATGGCCAACGTAGCTTACATCGCATAAGCATCAATTAGCACTGCCATGGTTCTACCCGCAGTGCAATATTTTCAAATCAATCACTTCCTTTCATTCAAGGTCACACAAACAGTCAACACCCTAGACACAAAATAGGTCTGGCCTAGATGTAGAGCTTCTTGATCTTGACCATGGGTCCTGGGCAGATCTGCTTATGACAGTTCATGCAGGTGTCGACGATAAGCTCAAAGCTGGCATGGTCGTTATGCTCCTTAAGCTGCTCGACCACATAAAAATAGCTGGCCGCCATCGCCTTGTATATCTCTGTGGCATTCTTGCCCTCTTCCGTAGGTGTATCGGTTAGGATGTGGTCAAAGACCTCTACCTCACTCACATCCTTACCTGCGATGACCGCCTCCTTGATCTTCTCAAAGTGATCATACATATCACGCATCGTCAGCTGTAGCTCACTCGTGCCATTGGGGTCGCGATTAACGATCGTCGGCGGGGCAGCACACTCCTGCTTGCAAGACGCTAGGAGTAGGATGGTGACGAATAAGCATGCGGTAATGGTTAGCAATTTCATAAGCTCTATTTGCGGTCTAGGCTACGGCTAGGTGTGTCGAGATCTACTCCCTCATCCAGTGCCTCTGGGTGCCAAAACAAGGTATTCCAGTCTCTTACCTTGTCATCGACGACGGCAACCCCCTCGGCCTCTAGTCGCTCCTGCATGAGTGTAGGCGTGGGAAACATATGGCGGCCTGACAGCTCACCTAGGCGATTGACTACACGGTGAGCGGGTACGGCATCTTCGTCCCAGTGACACTTATTGAGTGCCCAGCCGACCATGCGTGCTGACCCTAGGGCCAGATAGTCTGCTATAGCGCCATAGTTAGACACTCGGCCGATCGGGATCTGGCGTACGACCGAATAGACGAGGTCGTAGTAGTGGGGTTGGTCTTTGTCCTTCATTTGATAGCGCTTACTCGATATGCATATAGGCCTAGCACGGCAGCGCTGGCGACCATGGTCATCACCCCCAGATACGACATCGTACCTGGACACTCGCACATAGAGATATGTATGGTCTCGTAAGTGATCAATGCGAATAGTATCGACATCACCGCATTGAGCTGCAGCATCATACTCACCCCTGCCTCGTAGTGTGGACGAGCATTGTCTGGCGTGATCTTAAAGGGATAGTTGTACCAGTGCGGGTGCCTACTCAGGTATTGCAACAGAGCCCACGTCAAGATCCCTATGATCGGCAAGGCGAAAATGACCTGCTTGCCACTGTACGATCGAGGACTACCGTCGATTTTAAACTTGGTAGCGATGCGATCAGGCAGCTCAGGATAGAGGTGTAGGCAGTACGCTAAGGCAGCGAATAGAGCCACACCACCCAGCCAGCTAAGGCCTACCTCAATCGGGCGAGGCTCAATATCTAGTTTTGGCTGATTCTTCTTTTGCATACTATGCGATTTCTGGTCCTATGTTGATTAAAGTGGGAAGACGATATCCATCTATGCGTATTAATCTGACCTGCAATTTAATACTGAGTGTCGGATAGGCCCGACTGGCCTCCTTCTTTTGCTGAGATCAAAAGAAGGCAAACCTGCCTACCTGGTAAGCCAGCTTGGCAGGCAGGAATCATGTCGCTGTAAGGATATTCTTGGCTAGGTAAATTTCAAAATCATATCAGACGAAGCAGGAGACTAGAATTATCCAAGTTTCGCAATCCAGCCAAGACCGATCTAGAGCCGTGTCAAAATTGCTTACATTTTTCTACATGCTTGATAGTCGCTATTCTTAAATCTCCTACGGCACAACTTCTTATTGCCTTATCATCATAAACTAGGTTGAAAAATCGCACATTTTGTCGCCTTGCGATCTATCTCTGTACAGCGACAGTTAACTGAAGGCTGCCGATTACTTCTCATCCACTTAAAACAACAAGCTGTATCGTCGATTAAAAGACAGGCATACGTAGTTATATGGCTCTGCTTTTGAATCAACATGTAAGTGCTTCTACCCAATCAAAAACACATAGAGCCAGATACCTCTATCTCACGATAGATAGTCTCGTGGTCGTGGTCTTATCTGACTCGGTGATAATCACTGCGTACTGGCCTGGCTCTAGGTCAGATATATCGATCGTAGAGCTCACATTATCGATATGCATGACCTGCCGACCATCGATAGCGTGGATAGCTATGCTAGTCACGAGGTCTGCTCTGTCTATCGCTACTACATCTGTCGCTGGGTTAGGGCTAATACTTACCTCAGATTTGGTAGCCTCAGTCGTATTGACCATCAGTGGCAGCTCGTAAGCCCACATATCTCGCTCTAGGCCTGTCGTCTCCCCAGCTACGAAGTACACCACATTATCTATCAAAAATGAACCTGGAGCCCATCTACTGATACCTGGGTGCGGTGGCAGGTCTGTCCAGCTATCCGTCACCGGATCATACTGCCAAAACTCGCCCGTATCCATAAACGAGTGATCGTCTCCATCTCCGCTGAGTAGGTAGCCATGCCCGCCGTAGCTAAACTGCGTACCCGCCACCCTACCCTCGGCAGGTAGGTCAGCCATCCGGTCCCACTCCTCAGTCGCAGGATCGTAGCGATACATGTCATTAAATATATCTACCGAGTGGTGACCAAATCCTACATAGGCATAGCCATCAATGGCAAAGTAGTATGGATGGTGTCTGATGCTACCAGGCAGGTCTGGCTTCTGTGACCAATCATCGGTGGCAATATCATACTCCCACCAGTCATTGAGGTCAGCCCCGAAGCCATCATTACCCATACCTACGAATATCTTACCATCTACTGCAACCATCGCTGGGTGTGCTCGGCCAGTACATCGACAGTCTGCTAGGGGTTCCCAGATATTGGTATCAGGATCATAGCTCCACCAGTCGTTGAGACCATTGAAGTTATTGCCCTGCGACTGCGTACCAAAGCCCATGTATGCCTTACCATTATACGTGGTACCATAGGCAAAAGATCGCGATCCTCCCGGGAAGTCCCGCAGTTGTGTCCAGTCGTCCGTCACAGGATCATACTGATAAAAGTCTCTCAATCGGCCTGTAGCACTGCCGCCCGTCACGACATAACCCTTACCATCTAGCGAAAAAGTTACTGGGTGGTGTCTAGCTACGCCTGGCAGACTCGCTCGCTGCTCCCACTCCTGGCCGTAAGCCTGTCCTGCTATCAGTATGCACAATGCAGGAATAAGCAGTCGCTGAAAAGAAATATAAATGGTGTCGAGTAGTCTCATAGTATATTTTTTATGGAGCGAAGATAACGAACGGTTACACAATAGATGTAATACAGGGGACAGT
>CAYMFD010000175.1:0-5149 GCA_964389475.1 uncultured Saprospiraceae bacterium | reverse complement strand
AACCTGCCTACCTGGCAAGCCAGCTTGGCAGGCAGGAATCATGTCGCTGTAAGGAGCTTCTTGACTTTACATATTAGTCTGGGATACTGATTAATACTTGGCATCTCACAGTCTTTGAGATTATACTGACCAAGTCAAGACCGATCTAGAGTCATGTCAAAATTGCTTTTATTTTTCTACGATACAGGGGCTTACAACCCATTGGCAAGCGCCATTCTATTATGGTGCACCAGATTATCACGGACTCAGATGAAAAATCGCACATTTTGTCGACTCTTGGTTTAGCTCTGTACAGCGACAAACAAACTGCTGGCAGCCAATCACTTTCCAGCCGTCTAAAATACTTGGTTGTACCGTTTTCCGAATAAAGAGATAGACATGGTGAGATATTTAAGCCTTGCTTTTAAATCATATTGCAAGTACTCCTACCCACTTAAACTCACATAGAGTCCAATAAATTAATCAGAGATCCCGTAGTCTCAGTTGTCAAACGATGTACATTTGCAGCATCGGAGTCTACCTTCTTATCAATAGAGATGGTGATTAGTTACTATCATTACCTAACCTGTCATAAATCGTCGTCATGACACACAATTTTTCAGCTGGACCAGCAATCCTCCCAAGAGAAGTTTTTGAAGAAGCCAGTAAGGCCGTTCTTGACTTTACGAATGGTCTGAGTCTACTTGAGATTTCGCACAGAAGCAAGGCATTCGTAGCCGTGCTAGAAGAGGCGGAAGCGCTAGCCAAAGAACTGCTTGCGATCCCAGATGGATACAAGGTACTGTTCTTGACGGGTGGTGCCAGTTCACAGTTTTACATGACAGCGATGAACCTACTACCTCAAGGTGGTAAGGCGGCATACCTCGATACAGGTACCTGGTCTGCCAAGGCGGTCAAGGAGGCTAAGTACTTCGGGGATGTCGAGGTAGTTGCCTCTAGTAAGGCGGACAATTACACACACGTGCCTAAGGGCTATGATGTACCTAGCGACGCAGCCTACCTACACGTGACGTCTAACAATACGGTTTTCGGTAACCAGATGCAGGCGATGCCCGATGTCCACTGCCCACTAGTGGCAGATATGTCTTCGGATATCTTTAGCAGGCCGATAGATGTATCCAAGTACGATGTGATATATGCAGGAGCTCAGAAGAATATGGGGCCGGCTGGTGTCACATTGGTCATCGCAAAAGAAGCGGCTCTGGGCAAGGCAGGTAGAGACATACCTACTATGCTCGACTACCGCACCCACATCGCCAAAGACTCAAGCTTTAATACGCCACCGGTGTTTCCTATCTATGTGAGCATGCTCAACATGCGATGGATCAAGGCCCACGGTGGTGTCTCCGCTATGCAAAAACGCAATAGTGAGAAAGCTGCCTTGCTGTACAACGAGATCGACCGCAACCCTTGCTTCAGAGGCACGGTACAGGCAGAGGATCGCTCTCAGATGAATGCTACCTTCGTCCTCAACGAAGGCTTCGGCGATGATGCTACATTTATCAGTATGTGTACAGCAGCCAATATAGATGGTATCAAAGGCCATAGATCTGTCGGTGGATTCAGAGCGAGTATGTACAATGCGATGGACATATCTAGCGTGCAGGTGCTCGTCGATGTCATGAAAGACTACGAAAAGCAGTTTGGCCAGAAGTAAAACAGTTTTGATTGAGGTCGACGGCCTCAAGGTGCCCCTCAAAATCTATGCTGAGGCTCGTCGCAATGGCCGTGTATCACTCGGTAAGCGGACGGCAATCCTTAGGTATCCTGATAGTGTATTCGCAAGGGGTGAGGCCTACTATGTGGACTGGGCGACAGCATGGCTAGAGGCCCAGTATGCGGCCAAGCCAGAGGCATTTCAACGCTTTACCGGTAGCAACATCAAGGACCAGATCACCATCATGGGAGAGTCTTGGTCCATCCTCATCGAGCAAGTGCCTGCGGCCAAGGGTAGCCTACGTATAGGTAATGACCAGCGCCTCAAGGTCAGCATCCCAGACGATCTCCATGACCACGACCAGGTCGAAATGCGACGACGTCTACTCTCTCGCTTTGCGGCACGACGCTACCGCACCCGACTAGTCCGCAAGGTAGAAGATATCAATCGACGCCTATTCGACACCTTACCGATCAATGCTGTCCGCCTAAAGTACAATCGATCCAACTGGGGGTCCTGCTCTACCAAGGGCAATGTCAACCTATCTACCCGACTACTTCTTACGCCAGAACCCGCCATGGATTATGTGATCATCCACGAACTATGCCACCTCCTGGAGATGAACCACGGCCCTAGGTTCTACGCCGAGGTAGCTAAGCGCATGCCCGACTATCGCCAGCAAGAAAAGTGGTTAGCGGCTAACTATGTGGACTTTTAAGCTGGGCATTACTACTACGCAAGACCATTCGCAAAAGAGTAAGTAAACTAGCGACAGACATCAATGGGCTGACAGTATTGTGACAATATTGTATCTTAAGGCGACGAAACAACTTTTTTAAACCAACTCACTCACTTATGACTAAGTCAATTATCGGTGCTCTCGTAGGTGCCGTCATCCTATTTTTCTGGGGCTTTGCTTCCTTTGGCCCCTTGGGTGTTCATAAGGCAGAAATGGACTATGTGGCCAACCAACAAGAAATTATGGACTGCCTAGAAGGTAAACTACCTGCAGGTAGCTACATGATACCTCAAGCCGCTCCAGGGCAGGACATGGCAGCATTTAATCAGTCAGCGGATGGTAAGCCATGGGCATGGATACACTACCGCACCTCCTTTAATACCAGCATGACCGTCCCTATGGTGCGGAACTTCGCCGCCAGCTTTGTAGCACTACTATTACTGATATGGCTACTGCAGCGCATGAGTCTTACCTCATTTATGGAGACCTTCATTGCCATACTATCCGTCAGCACCTTCAGCTACCTACTCGGCACATATAGCGAGTCTGCATGGTTTGAGACTTCAACGATAGGAGACCTACTCGACACACTCGTCCAGTCGGTCTTGCTAGCTGGGTGGCTCAACTGGTGGCTGGGACGGAAGTAGGGATGGGTCCGTATTCGGGGTTTCGATACGCTACACTACTCAACCACCTTGGAATAAGGATGGTGCTTGCAGTTATTGTTGGACGGGAGTAGTTTGACGCCGTCGGGGTAAAACCCACGTACGGCTAACCTTTCTGTTTCTAGTCTGGCATCTGAAATCTGATGCGTAATGCTTCCAGACGTTGTGCTGAGCTTGTCAAACTATCCCTCCTTTTTGCTCCGTGTATACGAATCGTAGTTTCGGCGGTCGAACTCTCATTGATCAGGTGTGGAAGAAAGCAGTCGCTTTGCGACACCTTTAAGCCCCTCGCTTTTAGTAGAGGGGTTTGGGGTGAGTGAGTACCACTTTCCTCCCTTTGACTTTTATAAAGGGCAACGCTTTGGGCTTTCGACTTTTCGCTTTTAACTCTTGTACTATCGCACCTCAAAAGCGAAGGCGGCTTCGCGACGTAATATGACTCGCATACCTTCAAGTTCTTCTGTTGTTTTATAGCTACCACCATACACCTCTTCCAAAATTAATTGCAGCTCTTCGTCATAGTCATCAAGGTGATCACTTGGTGACTGCAATCTACAGTAGACTGATTGCAATATGTCTAGACACCTGGCCATATAGTCTCCCTTTTCACCATTGGGGTTGTTGCTCTGATTGATGAGATCGATAGCCTGAAAAATATATACCCCTGGATCCCTAGGCACAATCTCTATCTCGAAGTAATACCCATCGTCTATACCAGGTCGATCATCATAGATAAAATTGATCTGGTCGGAAGTGAGATTTGTTGGCTGATATACAAAAGTCTCTATATCAAGGCTATCTACAGTCCAGTCAACGTGACGTAGACCCGAGGTCACCATATCGTCATTAACACGCCACATTGTAACAAGTGGTTGAAATGGAAAATTAGGAAACAACCACTTTCGCCTTGCTGCCTCATCATAGACTGAGTCATTGGTGCTACAATAGAATCGAAGCGTATCACCGATGTCGAAAAACTGCTGATCTGGTGACACTTGCCAAGGCATTGACAGCATGTGAGACCTGATATTATCTGCCTCGTATATCCAGTCTGCAGGACACTCCCTATCATAGTCTGCATACTCAGGTTCGCAACTAAGCATCGATAGACAAATGCTCAGTACTATTAAAACTTTAGTCCAAAACATCTGCTTCATCAATTAAGTCTTCTATTTGTAATAAACTACCATTCACTGCTCCAGGAATACCACCTTGAAGCAAAGTCACTTTAAAGTCCTGTATACTCCTATTCCCATTACTAGACACTGCTGACCAAATATCTGCAGCAGTATATCCCTCTACTTGATCTAGCACACCGCCTCCAGCAGCAAATGGATCATCAATAACATCCTGTACGCCAAAATCTACTAGATCGGAAAAAAGGTCTTGTGGAATGTAGTCTCCGTCACTTCCAACAGGACTAAAGTTGGGCATATCATCTCGATTGCGGTAATTAGCTGTCGCAACAAAATCGCCCCACGCTTCGCTTAGCGCAACCTTTTCGGGATCAGATCCTAGAATAGCCCAATCATTAAATGACCCATAGTTACCGTTGAGACTAGTTACATTATTCAAAATGTGTCTCCTATATCCATTCCAGTAATCCGCACCAGCAGCCTCATAGTGAGCAGTATGGCCTAATTCGTGGATATATACTCTCTGGAAAGCGTCTAGCTGACTACTATGGTCAACCACCATAGTAACATCGGGCATGAAGGTTCCTGAACCAATAGGGATATTAGCAGGCGGAAGCACTATCATTACTCCTAAGAAGTCCATCCACTCCAGGGTGTAGTTATTTTGCAACATCGGAGCACCACCTGTGATACCTGTTCCATCTTTTCGGCTTCGATTAAGGACATTCATTCTAGTCCGCGGAAAACCTACACCTTCTGTAGCAGCCCACTCTCTATATGCAAAATCCTCGTTAAGAGAAGCACAACTCAGATAGTACTGACGTGCATGACTAGTACGTTGACCATTGCCACTTGCATATTGCACTAATATGTTATTGAACTCTTCAGCAAACTGATCGACATAGTCTTTAGTAATTATCAAAAACTGCCACGGCTGAAAGCCCCGAATAGT
>CAYMFD010000174.1:0-5209 GCA_964389475.1 uncultured Saprospiraceae bacterium | reverse complement strand
AGTCGCAGTCCGTCAGCGTTGTGGTCTGCGAGATGTAGGAGCCAGCCGTCACGGTTAGCTCGATGATGATACTGTCACAGGCTTCAGCTCCGCTCTGTCCGCCACCCATCTTTTTGATCTTTCGCACATACGTCCCTGCATCTGCGATAATCGTATCGACCAGCGTATACGTCTTTCCATCGCATAGCTCTATGGCCTCAGTAGTGTATGTGGGTAGGGTAGCCGAGGTGATATTGTCGGTATAGTCGCACTCGGGCTCGACGAAAATGCTGTCTGCCAGTGGACCTCCTGCATAGGCCGAATTGACGACGAGGTAGACTGGCCCTGCGACGGGTCGGGGTACCGTGGCTGTTAGACCTAGCATGGCATCATCTCGATCTATGGCTGCAGGTGTCGTGACGGTCGTAAGTAGACTGCCGCCCGCCTCTGGATTACCATCGTAAAAGCTCACAGGCAGGCCTGCTGCCACACCCGCTGAGGCATCGTCGCGGTTGATCACATCGAAGGTGATGACGTACTCTTGCGCATCGATATCATAGTTGACGCAAGAGATGTCCGGGTAAAGGTTAGCGGCGGGTACGTCGTACATACCGCTGCTGTCTAGTAGGCTGGCCTGCCCCATGAAGGTCGTGGGCATCTCCATAAACTGGGGTATGGTGCCGTCGTCATTGACATTGGTCACGTGATAGTTAAATTGATTCCAGATGCCACGGGCAGGTGCCCAAGGGTGGTTGATGGGATCGGCGGAGCCGAAAGCGACTAGTCGGGTACCTAATCCAGGCAGATCGCAGGTTACACATATACGAGCCTGACCTGTGGAGTCGAGTGCGGTGACAATGGGGTGCTCGGCTGCAGTACCTGCACTGCATGCTATAGAGGCAATCTTAGACGGAGGGACAGATCTCGTATCATAAATCTCAAGGCTATCGCTACCTCGATAAATCATCTCGTTGCTACCATCACCATTGAGATCGAATAATGTTATACCAGCCACACTAGCCAAGTCTTCAACGGTTTCTAATGTCCAGATCCTTGCAAGGTTAGTACTTCCGTCGTAACGATAAGCATGTAATCTCTGGGGCACCGCAACAATTATCGTCAAGGCAAGATCATGACCTACCTGGCCTATGACCGGATAGCCAATCGTTGATCTTGTACCAGCAGCTCTGGGAGGGATAGCAGATGCAAGAAGGCTTGGCGAACCGCTGGCAGCCGTGTAGCAATAGATTAAAGGTTCTCCATTAGATGCTTCTGCCATGACAATAACATCAGTCACTCCATCTGCATTAAAGTCTGCTGCCGATGTCATACCGTCATACAATACTCCATTTATTGCCAGGTCTCGCCTTGTTGTATTATTGCTGAGTTCACTATCAGTATCGTTTATTTCAACTTCATAGATCGAGAATCCTGCTGCCAGTTCGAGTCCTGGACTGCTGGGTATGAAATCTGCCGCTATCGATTGACTTGACGAGATAGGGTTCTTTCCTATGCCATTCTGTCCACCATTGACCAGTCTATTACCAGTCTGGGCATTGTATATCTCATTGTGGATATATACCTCTGGCCAACCGTCCTGATTAAAGTCAGCTAGTGCAGGCTTCCCATTAGCATTTCGCTTTACGCTGCCAAAGTCGCCGTCAAATCGCTCAGCAGATATCCATTGCACGTTGAGGTCTTTGTCTAAGCGAAGTAGGCGGCCAGAATATTGGGTGAAACCACGCAGCAGACTAGTTATTATGATCCTAGATGAATCTACACCTGCTGCGAACTCAGCTGTGTATCGTTGGACTGTGGGTATATCTAATGTATCTATAGCTTCTCCATTGACAGCATCAAGTGACATTACAGTGGAGGTGCCGCTAGTAACGACATAGAGGTCATACCCTCCATCAATACAATCTGTCAGCACTCTCGGCGAATCACCTGAAACAACCCCCGAAGTACTAGTCCAGATGGTGTCTATAGACAGCTGAGTAGAGCCAAGATTCGCTTGACGATAGCAGAGGGTGGTTTTAGGGCAATGTTGACCGTTAGCCTTACCTCCTAAGTAGAGTACGGATAATAATAATAATAATAATAGGTAGCTTCTTTTCACACCCATGTGCTGCAGGGAGGTTTACTAGTAGGAGGTAGAAGACTGATGTCCTCTACCTCCGTTATTTCAAATAGACTTTTATAGTTTAATAACCTTAAGCACAGTCTGGTTTGTGCCACCATCACTGCATCGTACAATATACAGACCAGCTGGCTGATCTAGTCTTAGCACAATCTGATTGCTAGTAAATTTACCTGCTAGGACCTGCTCTCCCTGCAAGGTGTATATCGCATATTGCGTCGCTGCATAAGTGGATGTAAGTTTGACCTGATCACTATCAGTCGGGTTGGGGTAGGCTGTTACTTGGTGCTTAACCTGTTGAGCTTCCGATGTACCTACTTCTGCTCCTATCTGCCTGCCTTCTTGCTGAGATGGGCATACATCGGGATCTGGGATGTAGATGGTCTTAAAGCACTTAGGGTCCACAGGGCTGCAATTGCTCGACGAACAAGGATGATCGCACTCATATATTGTGAAGAAAATATCACCACTAAAAGGTCCGATTTGCTGGCCTCCACTCGTCATACTGCCTGAGCTGGAGCTACCTAACTGTGGTGTGCCTAGCTCTACTGTACCAAAGCATAGATACTTGCTACCTGCGTAGTCAATATCGATCACAGGAGAATAAGGCTCGTCAGGATTAGCACACAGCACCTCTCGTACAGAGACCTCTAGGTCGCCGCACTCCAGCTCTGGGTTGCACGGCTGAGGAGGACATATGATGAAAGTAGAAGTATTATCTTCTCCACAAAGTTCTACGTATTCGAGGGTATAGGTGAGGCACGATAGCGTGATTGGTCCAGCATTAATCGCATAAGTCTTACTAAAATCTCGTGACAAGCCTTCTAAAGTATACTGCTTAGTAGGATCTCCCGGAACCATAATATCAAAGCTCCACGTCCCATCATCATTGCAGGTTACATTACCGATCTTGACATTGTGGAAGATCTCACAGCCCGAGCAGTAGGGAGGTGCTGTTATGTAGTAGTCATAAGTGCATCCGTCGATCTCTACGATAAGGTACCAGTCACCCTCTTGCACCAGAAACTGTCCGATATCAGTACTTAAAGCACCTGTGCCCTCTAGTATAGTAGTCAAACCACTTTCATTGTCATAAGGGTCTATCAGCTGTCTGCGGATAGTCCACTGGCTATAGTCTGGTACATTATCGATCACTAACTGTACGAAATAATAGTCGTCAGAAATGTTACCATCATCTGGGTCCGTATTAGAATTACACGCTTGTATCCCAAAATTAATTTCTGGAGAATAGAACAGTCCCTCGCAGACCTCTATCTCTATCTCACTATCGAAGAAGGTATTGCTTATACCTAACTGAAAAGTAACAGTCATATCTAGGAAGATGCAGTTGTCAGGTATCTCGAAGTTGGACTTTAGTACATCAAAACATAGTGTCCCATTAGTGGCATCATGCTCTACCCCTGTAATATCTAGCTCTGGTACTAATTCAAAACCAGCATATAACCAATCCTTACATCGCTCAGGGATACTGTAGCGAACACATACTGAGACCGTATCTTCATTACATGAATAATAGTCGATATCAAGAATGTCAGCAGTCAATAGCGCTTGGTAATCGTCATAGCATATCACGCCATTGGCGCTTTTTGGATTGGGCAAGACAGCGTCTGTGCCTGTGAATGTCATCTCCGTCCAAAACTCAATACAGTCGCCAGGTCCGCTGAAGTTACTGATCGGGATATCATAGCAGTAGCTTTTTTTTGCAGTATCTATCACTATGTTTTGAATACTGAGTTGAGGAGAGAAGAAGGTCACGTTGCCAAAGTCTACACAGAGGTTAGGGTCTGTGTATGTACCACATATGGTAGCTACGGATCCATCGCAGCTCTGATACTGTATCGAATTAATACCTCCTGCCGATGTGTCAGCCAGCATAGTGACACTACCAAGAGAACTAGTGGCACAGTCTTCACAGATGCCGTCAATGTAGGCATAACCTGTGTGAGCACCTTGGCCACAGTCACCTATCTCAATAGTCAACGTGGCAATGCTATCTACATATATGGCAGGAATTTTTAATCTATGGCAAGACCAGTCGATGACGTCCACCTCCCAGATAGTGTCCGTCCCGCATCCAGGCTTGAGGTACATAGAGTCACACCTGACCTGGTCAGAATCAAAACACACCTCATCATCCGGAGCCCTATCACAGTAAATGCGTAAGTAAGGCTGTTGATTATTATGTCCAGCAGGATTCTCTAAAGCTGCGGCAAACCATACTGTAAGATCGCGAGTCTCCTCGGTTACTACAAAGCTCTTTACAAGCCTATTCACTCCGAATGTTCCCCCACAATTTCCTAATTTATCATATTCACTATTTACTTTCAATGCCTGATTTCCAAACCTTACTTTCTCTATTCCTACAAAAGGGTCGATGCCAGGACTTACAAGTTCAAACTGTCGAATACTCGGCAGCGGAATCGGTAAAAAAGTGACTGGATTATTAGCATTGTCAACGGCGACACATGAGTCAGAACCTCTTCTGTAAGTCGCCTCAAAACCATCGTAAAACGAGAAACCATTTTCGAAGCCCCCATTATCGCAGGCAGTGTTGATTGTGATACTAGGTCTCATTGAGGCTGACCCAAAGTAGGTTGCAATGTATTCCTCCATATGCTGGCGGATATAATCATGTCTAGCTTGCTCCCGAGCAGAGCTCATGAGCTCATCTTCACTTAGCTCAGGATGCTCATGCCCGTGATCATGGTCGTGTGGCTGGTCCTTGAGCATTTGTATAATCTCCTCTGCATGCAGATCAGCATAGTCGGCGGCTGCCTCCTCAAAAGTCTGCTGTGCAGATGTGAGCATCACCTGTTGCTGTAGGGCCTGAGCCTTAATGCCTGACAGACTAAACGTCATCACACACCAAATAATTAAGAGGGGGGGGGGCTGCTTTGCCAAATAAAATTAGCATTACACCCTTAAGCGTCGGGCGAGACATTGCGTTAATGTTTTCCATGATAATAAGTTATTGTGCCTAAATGAGTTTAACATTTGAAATATAGGCACTTTTCGGCAATAAGCCAAACTTTTAACACTTGTAGAGTGTTATTTACAGAATTAGTGTCT
>CAYMFD010000173.1:0-5305 GCA_964389475.1 uncultured Saprospiraceae bacterium | reverse complement strand
TCGTCAAAGATGATATCCTCATCAGGTCCGTCGACAAGGTCATTGTCGTTATCCGGATCTGTATCTGGCGTGCTATCCGCATCTAGCGGTGTACCATTAGTAGGGTCTAGGTCATTGTCAGCAAAGCTAATCTCTGCCTCATTGTACCATGATCCTGCAGAAGCATTAGCCGGTACTGCTACCTCAAGCGCTAGTGTCAACTCGACGCTGTCTCCTGGTGCTATAGGACCGACGATCGTCGTCTGCGCTAGGTCACCTGTAAGTGTCCATCCGATATTATTCTCTGGCTCAAAGGTGTAACCGATGTTGATGTAGTCTGTCACCTGCACGTTATAGGCGTGTACATTACCTTGGTTATATACTCTGATTACATAGTTTGCTATCTCGCCTTCGTCGTAAGGACCCTTGTCATCGATGAACTTGATCAGTGCAAGGTCAAATAGGTCAACCACTGCTGGATCACTATCATCCTCATCAGGACTCACGATACACTCGCTACATGTGAAGAAGAATTCCTCTCCACCGTTGATGCTAAAGCTATCGAAGCTCTGGCCTGGGTAGCGTACAGATATTGACAACTCTTGTGTAGCTGGGTCTACTGACTCTACTACATCGTATCCTAGTGCTATACAGTCTGCAAGGAATTGCTGTGCCTGTGCAGGATCACGTAGATCGTACGGATAGTTAGGCAGTGCTAGTATAGCACCATCTACGAATACCTCGTCAACTACGATCGGCTCAACACCGGCAAGCGGTACTACTACTGTCTGTATACAATCGCTACAGTCTCCCTCACCACTACCGTCAACGTCGTCGTCGATAGGGTCACCGTCATTGGTAGGATCTGTATCTGAGTCACTATCGACATCATCTCCTGGCTCACCAGTATCATCATTAGTAGCTGCGCTGATCTCACTCACGTTAACCCAAGCGTCCTCATCGAAGCACTGCTGTAGGGTAAGTGTAATCGTTCTGGTCATACTCATGCCTGGCATGATCGGGCCAGCAATCGTCGTGCTCGCTGCATCACCGTCGGCTGTCCAGCCAGCATTGCTGCTCGCCTCAAATAAGTAACCGCATGGTATGTAATCCGTAAGGACTACGTCTGTAGCTGGTATACTACCTTGGTTAAATACCGTCAGATCAAAGGTTACGACATCACCGAAGGCATAAGGTCCTACTGAAGTCTCTTGCTTGATCTGTGCAAGGTCAAACACCTCGATACCTGCTGGATCATGATCATCTTGGTTACCGTCTGGATCGACAGATGTAAGATCATCGTCACCATCTTCGTCTGGCTGTATAGCGTTCTCCTCATCGGTATCGCTACCTGGTGTACTATCTGCATCTACTGGTGCAGCATTAGTAGCATCATCGTCGTCATCAGCATTCGTGATCTCACTGTAGTTGATCCAGTCTTCTTGGCCACCCGTCGTCATCTGGAAGGTCAAGAATAGGCTAAAGGTCGTACACTCATCTGCTGCGAGTACTCCTGGTACTGCGTATACAACGTCTGTGCCGTTAAGTGTCCACCCAGCGTTAGCTGCTGCATCAAATCCGTATCCCGCAGGTACATAATCTGTAACCTCTATGCTCTGAGCCTCAACGTTACCTTGGTTACATACTGTGAACTCAAACTCAAATACATCACCATAACTATATGGAGCAGGTGTGACTAGTGTCTTGATCTGTGCAAGATCGAATATGTCGATTCGCTCAGGATCATTGTCATCCTCGTCACCACCGTTGTTATTAAATTCATTGTCAACAGTAGGATCGTTCGTCGGATCATTGTCCTCTGTACTATCAAAGTCGTCTGCTGGCTCATCTGGATCTTCGCTTACACTGTTAGTGATCTCTGCCACATTAGTAAAGCTAGTATCATCCATATCGATACACTGCTGTACGATGAGGTCAATCGTTACTGCCGTCGTCTCGCCTGGTGCTAGTACACCCGGTATAGTTACCGTAGCCGTACTTGCTGCCACATCGTGGCTCCATCCGTTAGCATCGTTAGTCGCTGAGTACCCTAGACCGCATGGTAAGAAGTCTGTGATCTCTATACCGCTGCTCGCTATACTACCTTGGTTGTATACCGTGATCGTGTATGGTACTACATCACCGTAGCTAAATGGTGCTGTTGCTGTAGTCGTTTTGACTTGGGCTAGGTCATAGATCTCGATACCTGCTGGATCGTGATCATCTTCCTCACCACCTTTGTCATCACTATCTACGTCGTCGTCTAGGTCATCGCCTGGCTCGACGCCATTTTCGTCCGCATTGTTACTACCTGCGTTACTATCGATATCGAAGTCCGTTCGGTCTTCACCTCTATCGTTCTCTGCGCTAGTAATCTCTGAGTAATTAATCCAGTCTTTCTCACCACCGTCAGTCTGTACGATCTCTAGTGTGATACTTACCGTCTGGCTACCACCTACTGGTATCACATCCGTAATCGTAAAGCTCACGTTAGGTGCTGTACCCGTCCATCCTGGATTGACAGCAGCATCAAAGCTATAACCTGCAGGTAGGTAGTCTGTCACGACTACATTCTGAGCTCCGATGTTACCTTGGTTGATAACCTCGATATCAAAGGTGATCGCACTACCATATGCATATGGTCCAGGTGTAGCATCTGACACTCCCTTAGTAAGGGCAAGGTCAAAGATCTCTACGATCTCAGGATCATGGTCATCTTCGTCTGTTGCAGGATCATTAGATCCGAGTGCTCCGCTACCGTCACCGTCGATCACGTTGTCCGTCGGTGAGTCTGCCACACCTCCTGGATCGTCAAAGTTCGTTGCATCTGCATCACTATCTACGTCTGGTACTTCTTGGTTGAAGTCATTGAAGTCATCATCGTAGTCAGAGATCTCACCGAAGTTGGTATAGTTAACCGTAGGGTCTCCTGGGCAATCAACTACTGTAAGTGTAATACTTACCGTTACCATCTCGGTCGGTCTCAGTAGGTCTTCATCGTAGATAAATTCTGCGATTCTACTTACTGGGTTGTACGTCCATCCTGGATTAGCAGCGCCTGGTATAAACTCTAGTCCACATGGGATGTAGTCTACCACCGTAAACTCGGTCGCTAGTACTGTTCCTTGGTTAGTAACCTGGAAGTCAAACGTCCGTGTGTCACCGTAATTAGCTGGTGGTACATCACTCTGGTCTACCTTAGCTAGTGCCAAGTCAAAGTCAACAACTGGGTTGATCTCTGCTGGATCACTGTCATCTTCATCATTATTGGTGTTGTCAATTACGTTGTCTCCACCGAAGATGTCATCACCGTTAGTCGTGTTAGGATTACTATCCACGTCATCAGGGAAGCCATCCGTAGGATCATCGTTGTCATCTGCTGAGCTAATCTCTGCGAAATTCACAATCGAGTTACCTCTGAAGAACTCATCGATCGTAAATGTAATCGGCACCTCGATATCGTCTCCTACTGCGAGGAATGGTATCACGTTGTTAAGCTGTGCAAGTGCTACATTCTGCGTATTGTTCCAGTCAGGATCCGCTAGGCTTAAGCCCTCAGGGATGTAATCCGTGATCTGGATATTGAAGGCGTCGAGTGTACCTTGGTTAAATACTCTTGTATTAAAGGTAACCTCATCACCAGGGCTCAATACACCGTCTCCTGATAGATCGTTATAAGAGTCGTAAGTCTTAACCAATGCTAAGTCAAACATCTGACCGATAGCTACAAAGGCTGGATCATAATCATCCGCATCTTCGTCGTTATCCTCTGTACCAGGTGTGCCTGGGAACTCATCGTCGATATCATCATCTGTACCGAGCTCACTACTGTCATCAGCACTACCATCAATTACGCTTAATGGTCCATCCTCATCATCAAGGCCTAGCGCATTGGTCGCATCTGTGATCTCTGCATTATTGATCACTTGAGAACCCATAAAGGCTGGATCAATCTGTAGTGTGATAAACAACGCAGTCTCCTCTCCCATATCTAGGCTAGCTATAGTAGCCACTGGCTCTGTAGCACTACCTGGAGCAGCACTAGTAAAGTCTGTGTTATCCGCCTGGTTAAAGATCATGCCTGTGGCAACGTAGTCAACAACCTCTATCGCCGTTGCATCCAAGGTACCTTGGTTGTATACGTTGATACGGAAGGTTACATTCTCGCCTGGATCGACCATACCGTTCATGTCGGTATCATCCCAGCTGTCGAATGCTTTGTCTAGTGCAAGGTCAAACTCTTGCATGATACCAACCTCCGCCGGATCTTGATCATCACTACCATCTGTAGCAGCTGTATCATCGTCGTTAGGATCGTTAGGATCAGCATTATCACCTGGCGTACTATCTACGTCTGTAGCTGGATCACCATTGACATCCTCAGCGCTTTCGATCTCTGCATCATTGACGATACTAGTACCCATGAAATCGCTGTCAACAGTAAACGTGATAGATACCACCTCACTCTCACCAGCGTCTATGCGTGGTATCTCATTGTTAAGTGTCGCTACACCCGCTGTTTCGTTCCACGTAGGGTCTGAAAGCGTAAGGCCAGCAGGTACGTAGTCATTGACCTGTACGTTGAAGGCATCTACAGTACCTTGGTTAAACACCTCAATCAAGAAGGTAACAGTACCTCCTGGTATGACAGGTGTTACGGTAACTGGTGACACTGTCTTGACGAGTGCAAGGTCAAATGTCTGCACTACTGGTATTGTCGCTGGATCATAATCATCATTACCGTTAGTATCGGTCGTGTCGTCATCATTAGGATCTGGTACACTACCATCCTCTGTATCTGGCGTACTATCGATATCTGTAGGCGGTGTATTAGTAGGATCATTGTCATCATCAGCATTGCTGATCTCAGCATTGTTGGTGATGCTTGTACCCATAAAGTCAGCATCTACTGTAAATGTAATCGACACAGTCGCATCGTCACCTGCTGCAATAAATGCAATCGGCGCATCTAGATCCGCAACGACACCGTTAGGACTCCAGTTAGGATCGTTTAGTGTCAGACCTTCTGGTGTGTAGTCATTGATGTTGATGTTAAATGCATCGAGTGAACCTTGGTTAAATACCGTGATATCATAAGTCACGGTAGCGCCTGGTACGATCGGCGTCACGCTACTACTAGCGAATGTCTTGATCAATGCAAGGTCAAATACCTGACCAACAGGTACCAGTGCTGGATCTTGGTCATCACTACCGTCCGTAGCATCTACATCATTATCATTAGGATCGTTAGGATCAGCATTATCACCTGGCGTACTATCTACATCTGTAGCATCTGGTCCACCTGGTGTCTCACTACCGCCTGTGA
>CAYMFD010000172.1:0-5323 GCA_964389475.1 uncultured Saprospiraceae bacterium | reverse complement strand
TGATGAAGAATAAGGCAAAAAATAAGTGAAATTCTGTAGCAGAAATGGTATAAATCATTAACGAGCTTCCGTAAGTCACTTGCGGGGGCTCGTTAGGCGTATACGGATATAGCACCAAATTGTCTGCACTAGGTCTACTTGTATGTTTAGGCGATGCATCGTAGACCTATCTTTCTGCATTTCTGTTATAAGCATTAAATTTGGGAGCAGTTTTAAACGAGCCGTTCTCCGCACGAAAAATCAAGACAGATGTATAAGTTATTCTCATTGTTGTTTTTTACAATATTATCGATCACAATAGTTAACGGTCAGTCGACGTGGGAGCTAGTAGATGGTGAGCCTAAGATCAAGGCCAGCCTAGAGCGAGAGATTATACCTGTAGCTTTTACGACGTACAAGCTAGATTCGGATCGTCTCATCAAAGAGTTGCGTAATGCACCCATGAAGGACGATCACCTAAGATCTATCAATGGTGCCTCTGTCAATATGCCACAACCCGATGGCTCTATCGCGAACTACACGGTATGGGAGGCGCCAGTAATGGCACCAGGCATATCAGCCAGGTATCCTGATATCAAGTCTTACCAGGGGTTCAATACCGTTGTACCCTCAGAGGTTATCCGCTTTGATGTCAGTATGCACGGTCTACGTGCTGCTATCCGGTCTAGCGAAGGACAGATATACATCGACCCTTATGCATTAGGGCAGCAGGAGTACTACATCAGTTACTTTACGAGAGACGACCACGGTACAGGTCTAGCGGACGGAGCATTGCAGTGTGGTGTTACGAGCCAAGGCGAGGACATCGATGCGCTTACCAAGCGAGAAGCACTACGCAACCGTAGTTTTGATGGCGAGGTCGTCGACCTACGTACATACAGGATAGCCGTTGCAGGTACCGCAGAGTGGAGTAACCGTAGAGGTTCTGTAGCGGCTTGCCTTGCAGATGTCAATACGGCTTGTAATCGCCTCAGCCTTATTTGGGAAAACGAGGCCTCTATCACCTTCGAAGTGATAGAACGCAATGACGAACTCTTCTTCTTCGATGCTGCCACGCAGCCATACAGCGATACTCGCCAGGGGCGGGTCATTATCGGTGAGAATACGAGTGCCTTAAATAATATCGTAGGTTTTGATGCCTATGACATAGGCCACGTTTTCAGTCGTTGTTTTGATGTGGGTGGTATTGCGGCTAGGCCGTCTGTATGCCTTCCTAGAAAGGGTGCCGCTGTTACCTGCGCTAATAGCTCTAACCCTACAGCGTGGGCGATTGGTACATTTGCCCATGAGGTGGGTCACCAGTTTAACATGAACCACAGTTTTAACCACTGTGATGGTGAGAATGAGTCTACCGCTACAGGATTTGAGCCAGGTAGTGGCTCGACGATCATGTCATACGCGGGCGGCTGCGGATCACAGCTCAATGTCCAGAATGATAATGACGACTACTACCACCTAGGTAGCCTTATAGAAGCGTATGGCTTCACAAGGACAGGTGGAGATGCAGATGAGTGTAGCGTCAGGACGGTCACAGGCAACCGAGCTCCCATTATAGAGTTGCCGTATGAGAGCGGCCTCTTTATACCGATATCGACACCCTTCGAGGTGACGGGTAGTGCGACTGACCTAGACGGCGATGCAATGACGTATAACTGGGAGCAGCTAGACTCAGGGCCTCTCAGCCCGAGAGGTGCACCTATTGCTAATGCACCTCTGTTTAGATCACTTTATCCTAGTACCAATCCTACAAGGGTATTTCCTAACCTCAACAGCCTGCTTAACCTAATACCCACGGCCAACGAGGTCCTACCGACGACGACACGTGATGTGACGCTAGCCTTTGTGGCGAGAGATAACCATGCGGGTAGTGGTACGGCTAGCTGGGAGATACTTGAGTTTTATTCGACAGCTAATGCAGGACCTTTTACCATCGATTATCCTAATAGCTTTTTAGAATTGACAGTAGGTGATGAGATGGAGGTAACATGGGATGTTGCCAATACAGATCAGGCCCCAGTCAATGCCGACCTCGTAGACATCTACCTTTCCGTTGATGGTGGCTTCACCTATCCACATCTACTAGCTGAGCGAGTGCCTAATGATGGAGCACAGACGGTAGTACTACCCAATGATCCTACATTTTCGGCAAGGATCAAGGTCAAGGCCAGCGACAATATTTTCTTTGATGTGTCTAATAGAGACTTTGAGTTAATAGCACCGACTGATCCTACTTTTTCGATCGAGTCAGGCGCTATCAATGTGGCAATCTGTCTACCTGATCTTGCGGAGATCGAACTGCCTACAGTAGCATTTAATGACTATGGTGAGGAGGTGACGCTGTCCGTCGTGGATGGTCTACCTATGGGTGCCACAGCTACATTCTCACCAGCGACCATCCTACCAGGCGAGACGTCTGTCCTCACAGTAGATCTATCGTCTGTAGGAGGTACAGCGACTTACGACCTACGTATTGCTGGTACCGGTGCTGATGGTCAAGTGGTGCAGCGATCAGCCTTAGTGAGTACGACGGGTACAGACTTTACTGCCTTAGCGCCTGCAGGTATGGCGCAGGAGGGCACAGGTATGCCATTATCACCCACTCTAGAGTGGAGCGATGTGCCAGACGCTACATACTATGTAGTAGATCTTGCTACTAATCCGTCTTTCGATCAAGATGTAATTGTCTTTAGTCGTCGTACAGGCGGATTGACAACAGTACCAGACATCGTGCTAGAGCCAGGATCTGTTTACTACTGGAGGGTCTCTGCCGGTAACGATTGTGCGGAGGCTATGAGTATGGTTACTGCCTTTAGTACAGAGTCGCTAGCCTGTAGTACCTACACGTCGCCGACACTACCTAGAGCTATCGGTACTACTACGGGAGGTGTTAATATCCCGATCGATGTCAGCGCTACAGGTGTTGCTGCAGATGTCAATATCAAGCGTATCAAAGGAGACCACACGAGAGTAGGAGATCTGTCTGCTACGTTAGCTTCTCCGGACGGTACAGTCGTAGCGCTATGGAGCAACAGGTGTGTCACTCAGCAGGACTATGATATGACACTAGATGATGATTCGCCTAACCTGCTAGCCTGCCCACTGCGTGGTGGTCAGCTTTATCAGCCAGAGGGCAGCTTGTCTGACTTTAATGCCAAGGAGATCAACGGTACATGGATATTAAGAGTAGAGGATAACCGCAGTGGTAATGGTGGTAGTGTAGATATCGTAGACCTCGAGATCTGTGGTAATGTATCGCTATCGCCTCCGGTATTGACTAATCATGAGCTCGCCGTGGTAGATCGTGGTGTACGTACCGTGATCAGTAACACTACCCTTGCGGTAGATGATGCTAATCATGCGGCTACGCAGCTCATCTACACGCTAGTAGAGGCGCCAGCCTATGGAGACATACTCGTAGACAGCGAGCCTATCAGCGCTGGTGGTCAGTGGACACAGTCTGATATAGATCAGCGTAGACTCGTCTATCGTCATGATAACGGTGAGGATGTAGCTGATGCACTGCGATTTACAGTTGAGGATCCTGATGGAGGCTGGGTGTCAGTCACAACGCTGGATATCGAGATCGTAGGTGAGGTAGTCGTCTCTGTCAATGACGTGATAGATGATATCGATGTTGTGATATACCCTAATCCCACGTCCGAGCTGATCAATGTACAGGTCAATGCAGGTGACTGGGATGGTCAGCAGACGACACTACGACTATATGACCTCAATGGCCAGTTGATGATGACTAGACCACTGATAGAGGTTGATCAGCAGCTCAATGTAGGAGGTCTAGCCTCCGGTATATACTTGCTAGAGATCGCTGATGATACACACCGTGTCGTTGAGAAGGTAAGCGTGATCCGCTAGGCACTAGTCTAGAGCACGACCATACTTAGCATATAATATCATCTGCATGACGCCTCTTGAGGCCAGCAGGATGAGTAGACTGAGCCATAGCAAGTGGCCTTGGTCCTGTAGTGGCGCTAGGTAGTAGGTAGATAGATAGAGTACCATGGCGACTAGCATAGTATTGCGTAGTGCCTTAGTAGCCGTCAGCCCTACGTAGATGCCGTCCCAGATATAGCAAGCGTAGCCGACAATAGGTAAGACGATCATCCATAACAAGTAGCCTTGGGCGAGGGCTATTACGGCCATGTCCGTGCTAAACAGTCGTAGTATAGGCCCTCCTAGTAGGCCATATGCTAGGCTATAGGCTATCGCTAGGGCACCACCCCAGTATAGGCTGTACTTGATGACCATCTTCAAGCGCTTGTCATCTTTGGCGCCAGCATACTTACCCACGAGTGCCTCACTCGCATAGGCGAATCCATCGATGCCGTAGCTCATCCAGTTGACCAGTTGGAGCAATATCACATTGGCAGCGAGGACCATGGCACCCGCCTCAGAACTCTTGCTATAAAAGAACCCAAACGCTATCGTCAGGCAGACTGTCCTGATAAACAAGTCTTGGTTAACCCTAAAGAATGCTTTAAGCGCCTCTACTTCACGGATGGCTGCTAGATTGATCGCTTGTAGGTAGTCAGCATAGCGATAGCGGAGTAGTAGGATAGCCAGTACGACGCCACTATATTGAGCGATGACGGTACCCCACGCAGCCCCCCTAGCCTCTAGGCCCAGGTGTATGACGGCGATGTAGCTCGCCGCGATATTGACCACATTGATAAATATGGTGAGGATCATCGGGTAGATCGCATTTTGCATACCAAAGAACCAGCCCAGCAGTACATACAGCGCTAGTGTCGCTGGCGCCGCCCAGATACGTATATCGAAGTAGTCCGTAACGATACCTTCCTGCGACGGAATGACCTGTAGTAGTCGGGCTCCTACCTCATAGAATGGTTGCTGTAGTATCACAATCATCGCGGCTAGACCCAGCGCCAGCAGTAGAGCTCTAGCGAGGTGGTCGGTGATCCGCTGGCTGTCTTCTGCACCGTAGGCTTGACTGGTAAGCCCTGTCGTACCCATACGCAGGAAGCCAAAATTCCAGTAAAAAAACGAGAACATCATCGATCCTAGCCCCACAGCACCTAGGTGAGCGGTACTCAGCTGACCCATAAGTATCGTATCTACGGTAGCCAGTAGCGGCACAGAGATATTGCTTATGATATTGGGTATAGCGAGCCGTAGTATTTCGCGATTGATAGGCATAGGGCGGCAATATAAGTCAAAAGCGCAAAGAACGATAGTTAAAAGTGCAAAGTGCGAAAGTCAAAAGAGAGATAGAACACGGATGAGGCGGATTTTCGCAGATTTTGCAGGTAAATAGTCGAAAGTTTAAAGTCCAAAGCCAAAACAG
>CAYMFD010000171.1:0-5370 GCA_964389475.1 uncultured Saprospiraceae bacterium | reverse complement strand
CTTACCTGGTTGCATGGGTCTGTATGTTTATGACAGGTGGGTAGAGCGAAGGCCTACAATAGTTAAGTATCCTCGTACACATAAGCACCGCCCCCAGTTACGGAACTATCCAGATGTCTAGGACAATTTTAAGTTGCCGATAATGCCGTCTTCGATGACCACCCCAGCAACCTGTGAGCCTGCTACCGATCGTCTCTTCGACTGCATACCACTCAGTCACCAACATCGCCAGACCAAGCAGGTAAGCCTCGTCTAGTATAGAGCCCTCCGACAATCTTTATCATAATTTTGATGGCCTGAGAGTGCCGTAGTCTGATTAGATTGACCAGGAAGTTCACTCATTAACGCTTCCGCTTCTGGTAATCTCGTTAAATTATATGTTTACGTGCTATATACCCTTTTATTGCTATATTTGTAGCAGCTGTAAGCCTCACATTGATAACACTGTGAGTTTACGTGCTAGCTGTAGTCTGCTGTAATTGAACCTTCTAAAAGTAGAGGGTGACAAACCTAGGTCTATCAACCCTCCTGCGTTGCGTCCGCAGTTGCAAGATAGACTCATTTCTTAATTTTTTAAAACTTTGTAATGAGTAATCTTTACAGTGGGTCTACCTGTCCCAGATCAGGTTGTTACAGGACGATGTATCGCCCTAACTGTTCACATTATTTTGCAGCTGGTACTCGATTGCCTAAGCAAGATGGAAAGATGGTCATGTGGTTGTATACGGATGGCTGCGATTGCTGACCGTACCTGCTGATGATGTAGAGATTACTATCTTTACATCATCAGCATACTCCAACAAGGGCAGTTAATGCCCGCAGGAGAAATCCTAGACCCTGGCTTCGGTTGGGGTCATTTTATTTCATGAAGGTTCGTAGCACGTTTATGGTAGTAAATGTCGCCTCTCTTTCAACGATAGCCTAACACTGAAATTGGCTACTAGTTCTTGTATCATTTCAATTTGAGGATGCAGTAATAGGTAAAATGATTTAATTATCCACAAAATCCATATTTTAGAGTATTCAATTGACAATACGGCAAACATATGCAAGTACTTGGGATAGACCTTGGGACAGCCAGCCTAGGCTGGGCTCTACGTGACCTAGATATAACAAATGGCAATCAGATTACTGACAAAGGCGTCGTCATCTTCCCAAAAGGTGTAGGAGAGGAAAAGAATGTAGAGTACTCACTAGCAGCTGAGAGGACCAGTAATAGGCAGTTGCGACGACAGTACGATAGATTTCGCCGTAGACGCATCAAGCTATTGAGGGCCTTGATAAGACTTGAAATGTGCCCGATAGATGATGCCGAAGTCCTACTATGGAGGCAAAAAGGCCATCCTCCTATATCCCAAGAGTGGATGGACTGGATAAGTCAAGATCCGTATCAACTCAGAAAAACTGGTACTAGCCAAGCTCTTGAGCCTCACGAACTAGGTCGAGTCCTCTACCATCTCAACCAACGACGTGGGTATAACAGTAATCGTAAGGACCAATCGTCAGCAGACGAAACCGGAAAAGTCTTATCCGCGATCAATGAGTTAAGTGAACAAATTGGTAACCGTACCTACGGTGAGTATTTCGCAGGTATAGACCCCCATCAGGCTACTGATCGCATACGTGGACGATATACCTTGCGACAGACCTACGAGCAAGAATATGATAAAATCATGTCTCATCAAAAGCTAAGCGCTAAGGAAAAAGCTATGCTGAGAGAGATCATATACGATCAACGAGACTTAAGATCACAAAAGGGCCTACTCGGTAACTGTAGATTTGAACCCAAAAAGACTAAATCTCCACTTAGTCGGCCATGTGCTGAAGAGTACCGGAGTCTTAGCCTTATCAACAATTTAAAAGTAGTAAACGGTGATGCTATCATCAGCTTAACAGATAATGACCGAACGCAACTGCTAGAAGCTACATATCGGGCTACAGATTTCACAATGATTAAGTGGTTAAAACTACTCAGGGATACGTACGGTGATCATATCCAGATCAATTATGACGAGGACACCAAAATAAAAGCAAGTAGAACCATAAACTATCTGACACAATTTCTCGGAATAGACTGGAGGACGTGGACACACCAAAGACTCACCTATGAAGATATCTGGCATATATGGTACGCAGCAACGGATGAGCAATACCTACGACTGTGGGGAGCTAAGCACTTGAGCCTAACTGGTGACGAGCTGACCAAATTTGCAAAGGTTAAGTTAGCGGCTGGTTTTAGTAACCTGTCCAAAAAAGCCATGGAAAACATTAACTACTTCTTACGGAAGGGGTATCTACATCAGGACGCTGTCTTCCTTGCTAAGATACCGGAGTTACTAGGAGCTGGATATAAAAAAGCAGAGGACACCATACTAAAAGAAATAGACGGTGCCCTACAGCAGATGCGTAATCACAACGGTGCGGTCAGGGTTGTTAATGGACTCATCAAGAAGTTTAGAATGGAAAAAGGGGAAGGAGGGCCTGACTATCCATACGATGACAACGATACTCGTGACGTGCATGACGCCGTAGGCACGACAACTCGTGATCTAGCAGAGTATGCCGAGACGCTGTACAAACAACAGCTACTTACAAATCGACTGCCTAGATATGTAAAATCACTACGGCTGATGGAGGTTGTTACAGGTTTTCTCAATGACAACTTTCCCGACAGTCAAAACCACGACTTACTGTATCACCCAAGTATGACCGACGTATATGAACAAGTAGAAGAAAAGCTTGACGAACCTTTCACCTCCTCTTTTCGCAACCCGATGGCTATGCGGATGATGCAGATGCTCAAAAAACTCATTAACCAACTCATACATGAGGGCAAGATATATAGTAGCACTCAAGTAGTCGTGGAGGTCGCAAGAGAGCTTAACTCTGCTAACTACCGAGCAGCACTACGGACCTATCAACGTAATCGAGAGAAGGAAAATGATAGTTATAGACAAGAACTGATCAAAGCAGGAGTAAGTAAGCCAGATAGCAGGTGGGTCAAAAAGTATAGGCTATGGCTAGAACAAGACAGAACATGTCTTTACACTGGTAAAAGCATACCTCTGACTGCACTGATAGAAGGGACTGACTTCGACCTGGAGCATACCCTACCGCGATCCAAGACATTTAATAATGAACTAAGTAATCTCACGCTATGTCACAAGGCATACAATAGTAAAGTAAAGGATGAGAAAATACCGACTGAGTGCCCCAATTATGAAGCAGAGACTAGCAACTGGCCTAATTCAATAAAAAACACAGTAGATCATACTTATGGACCTCGACTAGAGGCTGCAGACAAAGCGTTCAGGGTTGCTAAACGCAGAAAAGAAAACACTAGTGACCCAGAAGCTAAAGACCGTGCAATACAACGATACCATCTAGCCAAGATGGAAAAAGACTATTGGAAAGAAAAGATGGCCACCTTCACAATAACTGAGATATCATCAAGATGGAAAAATAGCCAACTTAGAGATACGCAAATGATCACTCGTTATAGCATCGCATATCTCAAATCCTACTTTAAGCGTGTATATAGCTTCAAGGGGGGACTGACCAATGTCCTAGGCAAGGCATGGAATGTGATAGATGATACCAAGGATCGCAGTAAGCACAGTCATCATGCCGTAGATGCAGCACTACTTACCTGCATGGTGACTAGTGACAGATGTGGTCTATCTATGCTGTACGATCAGATCAGTCAGGCGTATAGAGAAGTAGAGCACTATGACTACGCGGTGTCAGTTAAAAAGCTGAAAATTGATAAGCCATGGGATACCGTGACAGAGGACTTGAAGAACTATGAAAATGAAGTACTCATATATCATCATGATCTAGATCGCACCTTTCGCCAGACTAAAAAACGACTTAAGAGAGGCGGTTTCACTGTTAAAGCAGGAGGAAAACAAACATTTAAACAAGGAAAAGGAGTCCGTGGCAAATTGCACAAAGAAACTCACTATAGAGCAATTGTGAATAATGATGGTAAAGTAAGGTACGCATATCGGAAAAAAGTGACCACTCTAGAGCTTAAGGATTTAAAAAATATAGTCGATCAAAACCTAGCACAACAGATTATTGCCAGTGGGTTGTCGGAGATTAAAAGCCAAGAACATCTAGTCCAGCAAGTTCTCCAAATTAAAACCATAGAAGGTAAGAAGAATATTAACGAAATCAAGTCGGAAGAAGATGCCCTGCGACTGCTACCAGATAGTAACCACTGGAAGGCACAGATACTTGAAATAATAAGAGAAGGGGGTATAAAACAACTGCACCAAAATGGACTCCAGCGAAAAATAAAGGCAGTAAGGGTCTTCGCCAATGATGTTAAGAGCCCCATCGAACTCAAGAGAAACCCATATCCTGCAAAGATTGAGGCTAGAGAACAAGTACTAGTCAAAAATGAAAGTAACTACTGCATGGCACTATACCGTAGTGATGATGGTAAAAAGCGCGGTATGCAGGTGATCTCACTCATGGATGCAGCGACCTATTATCGACATAACGACTTTAAAGTTACGGGTATTGTGAGTGATACTTTAAGTGTCGTAAGTAGAGGAAAGGAGCATATACTACCCTTGACCGGAGTAATTAAAAGAGGCACTATGCTAATTCTAAAAAGTAAGGACACTGACACGATCAACTGGGACAATGATACTGAGTTATTAAAAAGGCTTTATGTAGTCATTGGAATAAGTAGCTATATGCAAGGCTCTAATCCTGTTGGTGAGATCATGCTTAAACATGCTATGATTGCGAGTCCAAGCTCCCTACTAAAGAGAAAGAAGGGGGAGTTCAGCCTTTCCGAATATCATCCATTACGCCATCGAAGCCACACCAACTTAAATGCAGCAATAGAAAACATAGACTTCAAAGTATCAATAACAGGACAAATAGTAAATTTAACATAATTATTACATTTTTAATACAACAAATACCACTAAAGTAAGGAATTATCAGGCGTCCACATAGGGTTATGATAGCATGCGCAAACGGTATATCTACATTGGAAAATCGGCATACCTATCTACTAAGCTAGGGCAGTTAGTCGCATCTTTCGGTCAAGATAAGCACGGAGAAGATATCCAGACTCCAATAGAGGACTTACACACAGTTGTCATTGATCATCCGCAGGTAACACTTACCTCTCAACTATTGGCAGTACTTGCCAGTAACAATGTTGCTACCATATTTAGCGACAGTAAACACCTACCCGTTGCCTGCAGCCTCCCATTGGATGCTCATTACATCACACATAGACGTACCATAGAGCAACTTAGCCTCACCAAGCCTACCAAAAAAAGATTGTGGCAATTTATCATTAAGTGTAAAATAAAAGCACAAGCTGTGACGCTTGAGGCCCTGGGC
>CAYMFD010000170.1:0-5435 GCA_964389475.1 uncultured Saprospiraceae bacterium | reverse complement strand
TGATGAGGGTGGGTCTCCTACTTATTGGCGCCTTTCTACTGCACGGCATATCGCTATACTCTCAGGGTAAACTAAAGATCAGAAGAGACTAAGGTATAGATAGGTTATAGACTGCGTCATCTACCCACTCGTTACGGATCTTATATGCCTGCCTAGTCATGGAGACATGGTCAAATCCTAAAAGGCACAGCAGCCGTGCAGCCGCGGCATTGCGAGGGTCGATACTGGCTGTGAAGGTTACGATCTCGTAATTTTTTTGCAGGTGATCGATTAATAGCCTGAGCCCCGTCACAGCGTATCCGTTACCATGATGGGCGACTGCTAGCGTGCAACCTAGCTCGCAGCTGTCACCATCTATCGCATAACCGATATCTCCTATAATCTCTCCACCTCCTAGACAGATGACTACCTGCGACCACGAGGGAGTCGGACTAGCTTTATCAATTACTCCACACAACTTGTAAATGACCTCTTGCTCAGACTCGGGTATCCACCCCTGATAGCGATTGGTAGAGGCGTCTTTTCGGTACTCGTATATGGCTTTACAATCTTGCTCTACCACCGATCGTAGCGTGACCCGCTCACCCACTATTCTTACCTTCATCACTAGCCCGCATAAGCATAAGCTATCACCAAGGCTTGCTGCGACTGGTCATTGCCCAGCAGGTCACTTATAGTCTTGTGTATCTCGGTAGGGTCCACAGAGGATACGTCTGCCTGTGCGAGAGCTTCCTTACTTGGTAGATCTCTTTCTGCCGCGAGCTGGGCGATCTCGTTGCCCGTCAGGACGTCGCTCTGCCTTATGTGCTCTGGTAATGCATCGTAACCGATGACGCCTGGCTTAATATCTTGATAGATAGAATGCACCGCCTGTCCACTAGCTCGTACGTAATAAGCACGACCCATACGTCCCATCAGGTCGATCTTATGCGGATCGATGCGATCACCGTCTAGCACCGCCTCATCTATGTGCATGACCTTCATCTCGCATATGATTAAGTGTCCAGCACCACCATGGGTCCCCAGCGTGATCACGTCCTTTACCACACACTCCATATTAACTGGCGACTCTAGTACCGCTGGCGGTGCCACGAACTCACTATCAACAGGCGTGAGGCCTGACTTGGCAAATTCACTGACCGATGACTCAAACTCGACGGACGTCAGGGCCATCTGCCTTACGATATCGTAGTTTACTACATTGACGACCACCTCTTTATTGAGCAAGACATTGGCCAGCGTATCTTTAGTCGTATTGTCCCTAACCCTACGATTGGCGCTAAACACCATGATCGGCGGGTTACTAGAGAAGCAATTGAAAAAACTATAAGGGGCTAGATTGGCGACGCCTTCCTCACTCATCGTACTGACGAATGCTATGGGCCTAGGTGCTATAGACCCCAGCAGGTATTGGTGGAGGTCCTTGGTAGGTGTCTGGTCTGGATAGATTTTGCGTTTCATACGATCGTTAATGATTAGTGCCAGCCGAAGGTACAGTTTAGTGAAGTGTCTACAAGTTGCACAATGGTCATAATAGGTACATCTTTGTCGCTCAATCATCAGACGATCTACCAGATGTCTAAGTTATTAAATATCGCCCTAGCTATCCTCCTGCTAGGCCTACTGGCGAGCTACCTGTATCGCTTACCTAAATACAACAAAGCAGAGCTGGCACCAGACTTTACCTCCCAGATGCTCGACGGTAGCGAGTTTACCCTGAGTGACCTAAGAGGTAAGTACGTCTTACTAGACTTCTGGGGATCATGGTGCGGCCCATGCAGACGAGAGAATCCCGCCTTGGTACAGTTGCATAAAGATCATGCTGGTAATAACTTCCAGATAATAAGTGTGGCCATAGAACGAAATGAGGCCAGTCTCAGAAAAGCTATTGATAAAGATAATCTCACCTGGGACTACCACATCCCGCAACTACAGCGATTTAAGTCTCCAGTAGCACAGCTATACGGGGTGCGAGAGATACCTACCAAGTACCTCATCAGCCCAGAAGGTGCCATCATAGGTGTCAACCAGTCACTCAGCGAAATCAGTACCATACTCTCACAGCAACTGTGATTACAACGACTACCATAGGTATCAAGGCAGCACACTTCCATGCCTACCACGGCTACTACGAGCAGGAGCAACTGTACGGCCATACCTTTATCGTAGACTGTGAGATACAACTAGCTTCTAGTCCTGGTGCTCACGACGAACTATCTGACACCCTTAACTATGAGGTACTCTATCAGATCATAGCAGACGAGATCAGTAGGACCAAAAAACTGCTAGAAACCGTCATACAGGCTATCATCGCCAAGATCGAGGCCCAGCCTAATGTCGCTGCAGGCCATGTGCAGATAACTAAGGTCGGTGCCCAACTAGGCGGCAAGCTGGAGGGTACAGTGGTGAGGATGGCGTTTGAGGTGTAAGGAGTGGACGTCTAATCAAGTTAAAGGCTAGCACAATGGCCTTTGGATCGGGCATCCTCAACAATGGATCGTATCAGTCACTATCTTTACAAGATGGGATTAGGACCACGATTACTACCAAACTATACCTACGACGACTACCGCCACTGGGAGGGCAGATGGGAGGTCATCGACGGCGTAGCTATTGCCATGAGTCCAGCACCATCGTTTAAGCATCAGCGTATAGCAAATGTATTAGGACGCATGCTCTCTCACGCCTTAGACAAAGGCGGATGTAGTGACTGCACCGTTTATCAGCCTGTGGACGTGCTCATAAAAGAAAACACAATCGTCCAGCCAGACCTCTTGATTATCTGTGGCGAAGTATCAGGATCATATCTAGATAGGCCTCCTGCCCTTGTCGTAGAGATCTTATCACCTAGCACTAGATTCAAAGATCAATCTGTCAAGCGCGAACTATACCAGGACTTTGGGATTCCCTACTACATCATGATCGACCCAGAGGATGATTCTAGTGTCATCCTGCAGCTAGTGGACGGTAAGTACGTCGACTACAAGAATGCCGTCTTTGAGTTACCTGATGGCTGTAAAGTGGAGTTGGACTTTAGTGAGCTTGTATAGTCTTGTCAGGCTCAACCTTGGTGACAAGCCACTCTCACTCCAGCTCCTCATAATCTGAGTAGCCATCTTCTTCCGGCTCCTGGCCAGGTCCTATCTCTGATTTCGGTCGCATACCCCGATACATCAGGTATACTATAGCACTGAGTAAAAGGTACTTGATCATTTGGCGGGCTTGGGACGCTTGTAGACGGGTACGGTGCTGCAAGGCTCGCCGAACATGATACTCTTGGCTACGGACTGGACCCTTAATGTCAGCTCCATGTAGGCGGCGGCGGGTACTGGTTTGTCAGAGCAACCCTTGATCACGACCGGTTTGTCGAGATACATATCTACAGGTAGCTGCCTGATCTGGTCTCGATAATAGTTCTTTAAGTAGGCTTCTGTAGAACCCTGGTAGACGTCATGGACTTTACCCTTGAGGTAGGTAGCGACCAGCATATAAGCCCACATAGGTATGATGGCGTCGCTACTGCAATACACACAGACCACCTTGCCGCCGTACTGATCCCAGTCATGCTCCTTCAGAGCCGTACGAAAGTCCTTCTCCTTGAGCATCAACTCCATGTAGAGGTAGTCCTTAAGGTCAAAAGCAACGACCGCATGATCAGGGTAGTAGTCCTCTAGGTTGATCGTCTTGATGGGGCTATTAGCGACTCTATTTACAAGTGTATCCATTTATTCTTCTTGATCACTGGGTGAAAGATCTGGGACCTCGCCTATGCTATCCTCCGGCGGAGCTATATCCTTGAGCTTAGGCAGGTCGGCGATCGTGCTGAGGCCGAAGTAGTCCATAAACTTGGGGCTGGTGCCGTACAGCAGCGGTCGGCCTGGTCCGTCACTACGACCTAGGATCTCAACAAGCTCCTTGTCCAATAGTTTCTGCACCGCATAGTCGCAGTTGACGCCACGGACGGCCTCGATCTCACTCTTAATGATGGGCTGTCTGTAGGCGATGATCGACAAGGTCTCGAGGGCGGACTTGCTAAGTTTTTTGCGGTTGAGCTGCTTGAGGTAGGTACCTACCGTATGGTGGTAGGCAGGCTTGGTCATCAACTGATATCCGCCATTGATATGTACTAGCTCATAGCTATAGTCGTCTTTGGCATATCGCTGCTTGATGGCCTCTAGCGCATCATCGAGGTCTTGCTTGGCGATGGGTGAGCCATGTGCATCGTTGAGCACCGTGCTGATCTCTCTGGCAGACAGCGGCTGGTCTGCTACGAATATCAAACTCTCAATATGTCTTGCTATCTGGTCCACTAGTCAGTCGTTACGTCCGTACAAAGATGATATATCCTTTGGCAAAGGACAAGTGTTTAGGTTCTCGTTCTATTTAACAGCCTATGGTAGTTGACTACTACCTCTAGTAAATACTTTGATTGGAACCAATAGATAATTCTGATGTCCCTCTGGAGATTGTTGCGATTGCGGGATACTTCTATAAACTCAGTACACCACGGCGACTGGTAACAGTCGGTGTACAGCGAAAGTGTCGCCGTCAGCAAATGTGCGGTCCGCAGAGTTTTGATAAAATATTACGATAAAAAATAAATTCTGAAGTTACTGTTAATAGTAGGGGAAACAAGGATTTAACTTAAGGACAACGCAATTTGCACAGACCAAAACACGATGCGACGAAGGAGCATTCACCTTACACCTTTATGATTCCTACCTGCCAAGCTGGCTTGCCAGGTAGGCAGGTTTGCCTCCACTTCGATAAACTCAGCGCAGCGCTTTTGATCTAGCAACAGAGGCGATGCACTGAGTACTTCGATGGACTCAGCATAGCACTCGTCGAAGTGTCGTCTGTCCGGCGAAACGGACAATAATATAATCGATAAATCAGGATCAATTCCTTGCTAAATAGTAAGATTATTTGCCTTCACTTCGATAGACTCAGGATAACACCTGCCGAAGTATCCAACGAAACGGACAATGCTCTGAGTTTTCTTGAAACATCAATTTTGTAACTACTCATTACCTCTTACGATAGACCCCAAAATAAAAATCACTCTTATACTCCTGGAGATACTCATCCTCTAGAGCAAAGAGACGCTGTAAGACATCTCGTGCATCAGTATCCTCATCATCGACGAAGTGGTGAGCAATATCCTTGAGGACGTGCATGAGCAGGTTACCACCATATGGTCGCTCTTCTACCACGTCAAATAGTCGGTGCACAACAGGCAGTATCGAGGCGGACTCTACACACTCTGACGGATCGGCTAGTATCATACGCAATAACCCAGAACCATTAAAGCTGTCCTTGATGGCTGTCGACTTAAACCGCTGCCGCATCGCTTTGGGTATGATGGCTAGCGCCTCATTAATAGCCCTGATCTGATAGCTGGGCAGCTGCAAGCGATCAGGACCTACATACTCGTT
>CAYMFD010000169.1:0-5440 GCA_964389475.1 uncultured Saprospiraceae bacterium | reverse complement strand
TCTTGCTCCATGATTAGCCACGGTGACCACTTCTGCCACGAGGACATATCGGCTATAATCTGATATACTTTCGCTGGGTCAGCATCGATTTTCTGACGTCGTACGATATTCATCTTAGGCATAAGACATTCGTTTTTCGTTTTGTACCACCAAGATAAGAGATCGGGAGGAGAAGAGATCGAGTGAGGTTTAGAAAATGTGGGAGGCAAGAAGAGACACCCAAGACGAATAGCTGCGGAATACCGTGGATAAGGCAAGCAGCATACTACGACTGATTGCCTTGTTACGAGTAATATGTTTTGCGATTCACTACTGCTATACTACCTTCATCTTTATGAGCGAATACACAGAGTACCTGGGCATGGTTGCTGCTTTCTGTACAACAGTAGCCTTCCTACCGCAAGCTATCCAAACGATCAAAACTCGACACACAGACGACATCTCGCTGAGCATGTACATTATCCTCAATGTAGGTCTGACGCTGTGGCTGATCTATGGCATACAGCTAGATATGCTCCCTATCATACTGGCCAACTGTTGTACGCTGGTGCTGAGCACCATCATCCTTGCGATCAAGGTAAGGAATGAGTGGAAGGGGTGATTGCAGAGATGCAGAGAGAAGAGATTGAGAGAGGGAGTGAAAAAAGATAGGGATTGAGAATCCTCCCCCATACCAACATCGAAGCTATCTTCGCAGCGTGATAACCCTACTCAGCCGATACAAACAAGACTACAAGCAGAACTGGCGGCTGGCTTTCCCCAGCTTAGCACTTAGCGTTTTTCTTGCCTTGACTCTTTCACTTCTTCGAACTTTAAGAGGCCCAGCCAAGATACTCATCATCGCTACTTTCCGATAACTACTTTTCTCGTCTGTGATCTACGACCATCCTTACTCTCTATTTTAGCTAGGTACAGGCCTGCATTCACACTTGACACATCTATCTCTGTATTTTGCATCGGCTGGATAACTTGTCGGCCATACAAGTCGTACAAGGAGAAACGTAAATCTCTCTTATTACCGCTCTCCCAGTACAGTATATCAATTGCAGGATTGGGGTAGATCGCGATATCCAGCGTAGTAATCGTACTAGTAGACACGGGATTACTGACGGTGACCGCTTGAGTATGCTGGATGGTAATACCACAGCTATCGGTCGCCTGCCACTGAAGTACTGTCACACTGCCACAGCTATCTAGCGAGCCTGTGAGGATAAGGGGGATTACTTGACCCGCTTGCTCGCAGAGTCCTACTTCGCCATTGCTGTAAGCGAGGGGTTGCAGTACTTGGTCACCCTCTCCGCAATTAATGGTAGCAGAGGCGGGTGGATCTATCCATGCGATGGGCATACCAGGATCGACCGTCACATTGATCACATGGGCTAGCGACTGACCGCTAGCTAAGGCTACCGACCATACTACCTCTAGCAGCCCTCCGCATGCATCTCGGCTGCCGCTGACTGTCGGTGTCACAGTACCTAGTACGGCGGTACCATCCCAGTACGATAGCGGCGCTAAGTAACTGCTCGTATCGCTACAGGAGACAGTCAAGTCTGAGGGAGGATCAATATAGGTGATGTTAGCTGCAGCGGGGTTTCTTGTGATGACCTGTGTGTGGTCAATCATATTACCGCAAGAGTCTATCGCTGACCAAGATACCTGCCACATGCTACCACAGCTATCAACACCTATTATGAGAGGCAGCGCTAGACCAGATTGAAGACATCGTCCCGATTCGCCATTATTGTAAGGTAGGGCGATATCATAATTGTATATATCATTGCACTCAATAGTCTTGTCATTAGGTATCATGCCAAATGAGATACTAGCAGGCGGCGTGATACTTACTTGTTGAGAGTGCAGCAAGGTGACACCATTACTAAAGGTCGTATCCCAGCTGATAATGTATACGCCACCGCAGGCATCATCCATACCCGTAGTGATCTCGCCTATCAGACTACCCAAGGTATCAACACCGTCGCCATAGTCGAGAGATATCCTGTAGTCAGTCGTATCGTGGCATGGGATGATGATATCCGACGGAGGGTTGTAGTAAGATAGATTAGTAGCGGGCAATCTAGTGATCGTCTGCTGGTGAGTGATGCTAGTCCCACAGGGATCAGTCAGCATCCACGCAAGCATGAAGGTCGTATCGCAAGCTACAGCATCTCCCATGGTAAGAACAGGACTTACTGTGCCTTGAAATAGGCATGGCCCTACCTCATTGTTAGTGTAAGGAAGGTCGATGAGGTAATTATTACTATCGTCGCAGCTGATGGTGCGGTCTGCAGGTGGATTAATAAACGCTATCGGAGCGGGCGGGTCAACCGTTACTATCTGTGTATGTGACAGCAAGTTATTACACCCATCTGTTGCCTCCCATGTCATGCTAAAGGATCCACCACAAATGTCAAAGTTACCATCCACCGTGGGTGTGACGCTTCCTTCGAATAGGCAGACACCAACTTCATCATTAGAATAATTGAGTGGTACATCATATGCCGTAACGTCGTCGCACTGTACGGTCACATCTACAGGAGGATTGATAAAGGTGGTGGCATTTGGCGGGATCACCGTCACCGTTTGTACATGTGTTATCGTGTTACTACATGGATCTGTAGCCGCCCAGGTGAGAGAAAACATTCCTCCACAGATATCAAAGCCTCCACTTACAGTAGGCACAACACTACCCTCTGCTAGACAGACTCCTGTCTCTCCATTACTGTAGGATAGAGGCACATCATATATGGTAGCGTCATTACAAAATACGGTGACGTCTGCAGGCGGATCGATGAAAGAAATCGGTGCTGCTGGATCGACCGTTACTGTCTGTGTGTGAGTTATCGTAATACCACACGGATCGGTTACTTGCCAGGTAATAGTCTGTGATCCGCCGCACG
Organism: uncultured Saprospiraceae bacterium; assembly: GCA_964389475.1. Taxonomy (GTDB): domain Bacteria; phylum Bacteroidota; class Bacteroidia; order Chitinophagales; family Saprospiraceae; genus CAYMFD01. The sequence goes on along the minus strand of CAYMFD010000169.1, from coordinate 2,543 downwards.
TACTAGTACTACCAGCGATGGTGGGACTCACCGTGCCCTCAAACAGGCAGGCACCGGTACCTCCATTACTGTAGCTCAGCGGTATATCAAATACAGACATGTCGGAGCAGTCTACCGTAAGATCTACTGGTGGGTTGATAAATGCTACGGGCGGTGGAGGCTCGTAGGTTATTGATTGTGTATAGATTAATACATTACCACACCCGTCAATGGTGTCCCATCTTATCTGGGCAATGCCTCCGCATATATTCGGTCCACCAGTGGATGTAGGGAATACTGTGCCCTCGAATAAGCAACGACCTGCCTCATTATTGGTATAGTCGAGTGGGATCAAATAATTGGTTGCATCGTCACATAAGACTGTAATATCTACAGGAGGATTGATAAGGGATATCGGTGCTGGTGGTGTGATTGTAATCGTTTGCGTGTGTATCAAGGCATTACCACAGCCATCGATCGTATCCCACGTGATGACATATTGACCACCACAGGAGTCGTCCATTCCTGATAAGATGGTGGGAAATACCGTGCCCTCGAATAGGCACCTGCCCGATTCCCCATTGGTATAGTTGAGGGGGATTAAGAAATCCGTCGGATCGTCACAAGAGATCGTTTGGTCGCTGGGAACTCCAGCAAAGGCAATAGGAGCTGGCGGATCGATAGTTATGGTCTGAACATAGGTTAATTGCTGTCCACACTCATTGATAGTATCCCACTGGATGACGTACTGACCACCACATAAGTCGTCCATACCAGATAAGATGGTGGGAAATACCGTGCCTTCAAAAAGACAACGACCAGATTCCCCATTGGTATAGTCGAGTGGGATTAAGAAATCCGTCTGGTCGTCGCAAGAGATCGTCTGATCACTGGGAACTCCAATAAAAGCAGTATGAGCAGGCTGATCGATAGTTATGATCTGGGTATGTGTTAATTGCTGTCCACACTCAATCAGGGTATCCCACTGGATGACATATTGACCACCACAGGAGTCGTCCATTCCTGATAAGATGGTGGGAAATACTAGCCCTCCGAATCCTTGACTATTACTGTAGCTGAGAGGCAGGAGGTAGTCCGTTTCGTCGCTACAAGCTACAGTCACGTCACTAGGAGGATTGTCAAAGCTGCTGTTACCACTTACGGTAACTGAAAAGCAAACCGGAGCGGGAGGGTCGCTAAATGGTGAACATGCACTCGTCGCATCGTAACAAATCTCATAATCGCCAGCCTGAGTAAACGGTGCCATCAGCATCGGTAAGCTGCTGAACTCCTCAACAATATAAGTACCAGGATCTGGCTGTCCTTGGCCAATGATGTCGCTGACTGTCATTCGATACTGACTCGCGCCGTCTAGCAGACCATCTCCATCTGTATCACTACTGGGCAGTGGGACTAGCGTGTAAGATTCGGTTCCTATGCAAGGGCTTCTATCGCCTGTAATGTCAGAGTCGGAGTAAGGAGCGACTGATCCTCCACCTCCACCACCTGGGCAATTGCTGAGGACGTTAATGGTTAAGTCACAGTAAGAACCAAAGCAACCATCTAGGACCATGTAGTATGTACTGCCGATACTCAAGCCCGTCATATTAATATCTAGAGTCCCGTTTGCTACGCCACAATTATCGACATCGCAGTCAATAGGATTGCTCCAGTCTGCCGCGCTACAACCAGGGAAGACTGCTACCTGAGCACCAATTTGGCTTGGGTTAGAAGTTATACTTTGACAATTGCTAAAGTCGATTTGTAAATCCAAAGTCGTACACCACGCTACAAATGAGATCCAAGTGGGATTATGTGGAGTAGTATTAGGAAAGAAACATAGATTTTGAGGCCCATCCTGCGGATGTTGAAAACTAGACATCTGGAAAGTAAACCCATCCAAGTCATTGGTGGTACACTGCATTGGAGATGTCTCACACCTGCAGGAGTTTTGGCCTGGCTGATTGCATATCTCAAATGGTTGGCTGCCTTGTCCGTAAGACGATGACCAGAGAGCTACAAAGAATATGATATAAAGTGTACGCATCGGTCAGGTTGGTATATTAAGGCAAAAAAGGAGCAGGCTCTTAATCAACTCTAAAAACAACCTCCCGTGTAAATATAAGTGATGATCTCAAGTCCTTTGTCAAGCAAGCTCAACTATTCTAACAAATATTGCAGTATCGCTATAGGTTTTGTCAAGGTTTATTTGATATACGTAACTACTCAGCCATAGCAAGTATGTGACAATCAGCGAGTTGGCAAAATACTTAAAAAAACAGAGGAAGTCACCACTGTAAATCAATCTTTTATGTAATAAATTAGTTGAATATGTAAAATCTCTGAGCATACTTTGCTAGTAATGAGTGATCTGGATAGCTGAGTAGTTACTTGATATACGACTCGAAAATGGCAGGAGCATAAGTCTTCCCTCCCAGGTGGACGGCTACTGCAAAAGCGATCCAGGTTAAAGGCACCACGCAAAAAGTGAGATCACGCAAAAAACAAACCTCCCTTAAACCAACATCGAAGCTATCTTCGCGGCGTGATAACCCTACTCAGCC
>CAYMFD010000168.1:0-5494 GCA_964389475.1 uncultured Saprospiraceae bacterium | reverse complement strand
AGGGTGTAGTGGTAAAGCGTGTCATCATCCGTCTTGAGATGTATAGTACCGCCTGGTTTGATAATGTGTTTATACCTATCTAGAAAAGCCGGACTGGTAAGCCTGCGATTTGCCTTACTCTCACGCAAAAATGGATCTGGAAAAGTAACCCATATCTCATCCACCTCCTCTGGACCAAATAGTCGGTGTATCAGCTCTATCCTCGTCCTCAAGAAAGCAATATTGGCTAATCCTCGATCTATGCCGTGACTCGCACCCTGCCATATACGGGCTCCTTTTATATCAACACCTATGAAGAGTTTGTCTGGATTGTCAGCACCCAAGGCTAGACTGTACTCTCCCCTACCGCAGGCAAGTTCCAGCACCAAGGGTAGGTCCTGACCCAGTTGGTCCCGCCATCGTCCGACGACCTCCACTTCCTTATCCATATGGCTGACCGGTAATAGCTCGACACTAGCTGGATCGATAGCCCGAAAGTTTTGGTAAACATTAGGCATCTCAGTCAACTGCGAGAACTTTAAGAGCTTATTGCGTCGGGCCATATCCTGTCATTATAGTGCGGGCGGCAAAAGTCGTTGTTTTTTGGCGATTGCTTATCTACCATTGACCACTATACTATCGCAGAGGGTACATCAATATGCCAAGACTTCCGTGAGGGCTGCTCTCACCTTGTCTGCGGAAGGTATCATGGCCTGCTCCAGAGTCGTATTGAGCGGTATGGCCGGCATATTCTCTGAGCCTATCGTACGGACGGGTGCATCTAGCGACTCCCAGCAATGCTCCTGGATCCTAGCGGCTAGACTCTGCGCGAATGAGTTATCTACCGACTCCTCCGTCAAGACCAGTACGCGACCGTACCGCCTCGCCTGGGCATATACCATCTCCGTATCTAGAGGATTAATCGTACGAAGGTCGAGGATACCCACCTTGTCACCTAGGTCTTTGGCGGCGTTCAATGCCCAGTGGACACCCATCCCATAGGTGACCACAAGGACCACATTATCGTTTTCGACCACATCCGCCTCGACATCAAGGCGCATATCTGCCTTGCCGAGAGGCAGCACATAGTCTCGTGCTGGCATAGGTCGGCGAGCTGTATCGGTGCCCTTGACCTTGGACCAGTATAGCCCCTTATGCTCAAATATGACGACAGGATTAGGGTCTAGATAGGCAGCTTTCATCAGGCCTTTCATATCCGCTGCATTGGACGGATAGGCAATCTTTACGCCTCTTATATTAGCAACTATAGACTCTACGCTGCTGCTATGGTAAGGCCCCCCGCTACCGTAGGCTCCTATAGGTACGCGTAAGACCATGCTCACGGGCCACTTACCATTGGACAAGTAGCAGCTACGGCTTACCTCAGAAAATAGCTGATTGAGGCCTGGCCATATATAATCAGCGAACTGTACCTCAACGATAGGTCGTAGCCCTGCTGCTGACATACCGACGGTACTACCTACGATAAAAGCCTCTTGTATAGGCGTATTAAATACTCGGTCATCACCAAACTTCTGCGCTAGGGTCGCTGCCTCTCTAAAAACACCACCTAAGCGGCCACCTACATCCTGACCATAAAGCAATGCCTCAGGGTGGTCCTCCATGATCTCCTGCACAGCAAGAAGGGCACAGTCGACCATGACTTTTTCGTCTGCGTCGACTGGTGATCGGTCGCCAACTTCTTCTGTGACCGAGGTCGGAGCATAATCGTGTGTATAAAGATCCTCTGGTCTAGGATCCTCTTGTTTAAGTGCTTTCTTGTATTGCTTCTTTACTGCTTTTACGACATCTCTTTCTATCTCATCGATCTGACCCTGTGATACGTCGCCCAGGTCTCGCAGGGCATCTATCATAAAGTGGTAGGGGTCCCTAGTCTTGTGCTCCTCTAGGTCATCGCGGTACCACTCCATCCGCACGCCACTGGTGTGGTGGTTGAGTAGGGGCACCTTGGCCTGTACGAGAAAGGGTCTCCGCTCGGTACGGACTATATCTACGACCTCCTGCATCGTGGTATAGCACTCTACGAAGTCACTACCATTAATAGCTCTAGTCTCGATACCAGGAAATCCGCTAGCGTACTCCACGGCATCCATAGCGCGAGTCTCTGCCTTATTGGCTGATATGTCCCAACCATTGTCCTGGACTAAGAATATGATAGGCAACTGCCGTAGTGCCGCCATCTGCATCGCCTCTGATACCTCGCCCTCCGTCATAGCCGCATCGCCGATACTGCACACGGCAAGGGCTCCGATCTCAGCCTTGGAAGCTAGACCTTGTTGCTCACGATACTGTATGCCCATCGCTACACCGGCAGCAGGTATTGCCTGCATGCCTGTGGCTGATGACTGGTGTGGGATCTTAGGCTTGTCATCATCACGTAGGCTGGGATGACTATAATACGTCCTACCGCCTGAAAAAGGGTCATCACGCTTAGCGAGTAGTTGCATCATCAAGTCGTAAGGCGTCATACCTATAGACAAGAGTAATGCGTCGTCTCGATAGTAAGGCGAGGCATAGTCCTTGGGGGTAAGGTGGAGGCCTGCGGCAATCTGGATAGCCTCATGCCCACGACTGGTCGCATGTACATACTTACTGGTTACCTTAGCGTTGGCCTCATACAACTCCGCCATAGCCTTGGCCGTGAACAGTAGTTCGAAACCTTGTAGTAGGATTGACTTGTCGATAGTCGGTAGGGTCGTTTTCATAGTGGCTAAAGATAAGGTGCTTGACGAAGACTGTCGTCTCCGTATTGGTGTCTAAACAAAAGGATGCAATTTTTGTGGTGATAATCAGCAATTAATCCTCGCCTCCTCGGCTAGCTACCTGTGCGAGGCTTATCTTAATGGTTCCATATAAATAGTGACCCACGCATGATTACCCCACTACTCCCTCGAGTATACCTACTAGCACTCCTCCTCTCTAGCCTACTGCTATGGGCCTGTGACAATAATGAGGATACTGAGGAGGATAGGATCACGACAAGCCTACCACACATTGAGGTTACCACCATGGGAGAAGACATCGTCGACGAACCAAAGGTGCCAGCAGAGATGGTCGTGACCGCCGATGATATGACCTCTTATGACGGCCGGATAGGAATTGAGTTTCGAGGGGCGACCTCGCAGACTGTCTTCCCTAAGAAGTCGTACGGTATAGAAACGTGGGACGACGACAACGTGGATATCGATGCCAGTATCCTAAGTATGCCCGCAGAAGAAGACTGGATTCTCTATGGACCCTACAGCGACAAGACCCTCTTGCGTAATCGCCTTATCTATACGCTAGCTACCAATATGGGCAACTACGCTAGCCGCACGCTATTCGTCGATCTCTCCATCGATGACGAAGATCAAGGACTCTACGTCTGGATGGAAAAGCTCAAACGAGACAAAGAACGCATCGATATCAGCAAGCTCAACCCTGACGAAAACAGCGGCGAGGACCTGACAGGCGGCTACATCCTCAAGATCGACAAGACCGTGGGTAGTAACCTGGGTGATGGCTATAACGAGCAGAACTCCTTCACCTCAGTACAGCCTCCACCCAATGCCTCGGACGATCAGGCGATACGTTTCCTCTACGAATACCCTGACGCAGAGGATATAAGTACAGCACAGAAAGACTACATCAGTGGATATGTAGCCGACTTCGAAGCAGCACTAGCCTCCGATGACTTTGACGACATATCGACGGGTTATCAAGCCTACATCGATGTACCTAGTTTTATTGACTTCTTTATCCTCAACGAGGTCAGTAATAACATCGATGGCTACCGGCTCAGCACCTTTATGCACAAGGACAAAAACGATAAACTCAAGATGGGCCCTATCTGGGATTTTAACCTGTCTTTCGGCAATGCTAACTACTGCGGAGGAGAGGCCAATGATGTATGGGCCTACCAGTTTAACGAGCGATGTAATGGCGACTTTTGGCTGGTACCATTCTGGTGGGAGCGACTGCTCGAGGATGAGGCCTATGTAGCAGAACTGCAAGACCGGTGGAGGAGCCTACGTAGTGGCATCCTCTCTGAGGCGGCTATCCTGCAACAGATAGACCTTGACGTCGAACGACTACTTACCGCCGATGCCATCCAGCGCAACGACGAGATATGGTCTGTCATCGGCGAAGGAGTCTGGCCGAATGCATTCGTAGGAGAAAGCTACGTGGCAGAGGTTGACTATATGAAAGATTGGATCAGGGAAAGGTTGATTTGGCTGGATGGGGCTATTGAGAGGCTGTAGGTGGTGTGTACTTTCAGCTTGCGATTCATAGGACTTTAGCCGCAACATCGTTTAGCTTGTTTCTTGACAAAAGTTGTAGTCACATTTCCGTAACCCTGATCTTGTAGACTCTGGATCTGGTTTGGCATTGTCGCACTGGCGCGACGGACCACTTACTTTTTCCATTGCTGAAAAAGTAAGCAAAAAAGCTAGTCACTCTAAGGCAATTACCGGCGTAATCACAATTTGTCAAAACATTATAGCGCTACAAAAAGTCAATAACTACCAACGTACAATACAGCGCCAGTACCGTCCGCTACTGAGTCAAAATTGCTTTCCTTTTGCTATTTTTCTCATGTGCTTAGAGTAAGAAGCAACTCAATAATCGATAATGACTCTGACTTTCTTCTTTGCTTGGCAAAAGCCGCACATTTTGCCATCCGCTTGCCTATTGCTGTAGACCGACACATCATGATGGCCACCATTAAGTCTTGATAACTACTGTACTTCTAAATGAAGTCTTACTACGAAAGAAACTATAACTTGCATTTTGAGATACACCTCCCCTACTATACATGGTAAAACATATTGTCCAGAAGAGTACTTTTGCACCGCTTGAAAAGTACTCTCACTGATATCATATTATTGGCAACTTTATTTGTGCCAGTGCTCCTAACTGCCCAGCCAGCGGTAGAGGACTTCAAGCAAATCTTTAGGCTCGATGCTACGGCGACTGCTGATCCTGTCAAGATAGACGGACAACTCAACGATAGAGCTTGGCAAGTGGCGAGCCGAGGCAAGGACTTCTGGCTCAAGGTGCCATACTTTGCAGAAGGCGCCGACCCCAAGACAGAGGTCATGCTTGCCTACGATGACACCTATCTCTACGTAGCAGCCAAGTGTTACCAGAAGGAAGACATCCTCGTCCAATCCCTCATACGCGACCAGTACTGGGACAATGACGGTATCGCCATCTTACTCGATCCGCTCAATACTAGGACCAACGGCTTCTTATTCGGTACCACGGCGGCTGGTGCACAGTGGGATGCCCTACGATCACTCGGTGATGTCAACTCCGACTGGAGCAACAAGTGGTACAGCGACACCTATCGCGGCGAGGACTACTGGTCGATGGAGATGGCTATCCCTTGGCGGATACTGCGCTTCGATGCTACCTCTACCGAGTGGGGCATGAACTTCGTCCGTAACCACATGAACGAAAACGAATACCATAACTGGACAGCCGTTCCTGAGTCGTTTTGGCCACCAGACCC
>CAYMFD010000167.1:0-5680 GCA_964389475.1 uncultured Saprospiraceae bacterium | reverse complement strand
GGCTGATCACGACTGGCGCAGTAGATGTAGCAACCGACAGACGAACGCCGCTGTACAGCGACGCGAAAGCTGAAATGTGAGGCACGAACTGGAAGCTGTAGCTGAGATAGGAATTGACGACCGCAGGGAGGAGGTGATCCAAATAGATACAAAAACCTCCAAATCATGTGGAAATCGTAACCTAAACTGTATCTTTAAGATAGACTCAGATAGGTAGTAATGACTTTTCGCAAAAAGTATTCAGGTACAACGATTGTAGTTTTATTGTTGGTTTGTTGTTTATACAACAATTTAGGTGCCCAGTATGATAATGGCTTGGAAACCTACTTACCTCCGACTCCTACGGCCGCCTCCTTTGCTCAATACGCGGAGGTAAGTGTGAATCACTACACAGGTGCTGCTTCTCAAGTAATCCCGTTGTATGAGGTGAAAGACAATAGGCTAAGCCATACTATCAGTCTAAGATATCATGGCTCCGGGATAAAGGCTAGTGAAATTGCCTCCTTAATAGGTCTTGGGTGGAACCTGAATGTGGGTGGCACCATAACACGGTCTATCAGAGGTGCTCCAGATGAAAAGCTCTTTGAAGGTCAGCAATCAGGGTTTTTGGTAGATCCAATCAACCCAATATGGTTTCAGAATGGACTAGATCGTGATAGAATACTAGACGGTACCTATGATATAGAAAGCGATATCTACTTCTATAACTTTGGTGATTACGCTGGTAGCTTTTCTTTCAACACCAATCTAGAGATAGTACAACGTGATCAAACAGATCTGAAGATTGAACCTGTTTCTACCAATTACAGCTTCAATAAGGTCCTGTGGAAGATAACAACACCTGATGGCACCAAGTACTACTTCGGTGACGATAGCGCTACAGATGGCATAAGTGATGATGCAGTTTCCTTTGCCAATCATTACGTGCAACCCAAGAACATGCCTGGAACTCCTGGACGTACTAATCCATTAGTGGATAGTTGGTATCTTGTCAAAATAGAAAGTTATGACGGGACCTCAGTGATAGTGTTTGAGTATGATGAATACGAAGCCTACAGCTACCGAAACCTTGGAACCTCGGCACTAGTACACATTGCCGATGATGGTATGAACATCGTTAACACAACTGGAGGAAATTTTGATCAGTTAAACCCTGTACTAGCCACTGAAGCTCTTACACCCCGGATAACAGCGGTGGTTACCGATGATCGACGAGTAGAGTTCGAGTATGAAAGCACTTTCAGAAAGGACCTTGACAGCCACGTAACTACTGGTCTTCACCCCAGATACGTCGTTGGGATTCCTTCTAGTAAAGTGGTTGATGCAACAGCGTGTGATAAAATGGTAATTAAATCGGCGAATGGTATGTATCTCAATGAATACGACTTTCATCAAGACTACTTCTGCTCGACTGCTGATGGATTTACTGAAACTCTAGGGCTTACTACTCAATCAGATGGATGTGGCACGTACTACAGCGATATGCGACGTCTACGTCTCGATAGTATAACCAGGCGCAGTGTCAGTAAAGATCACTTTGGCTACGGTTTTGATTACTACGATGATATAATCCAACGCCGACTTACGTATGCAGTTGATCATCATGGATATCCAAATGGACTAACAACTAATGCGACCCTTTTGCCTAGGATAAAGATCGGAGAAACATCCACAACCGCACCAATTATAGATGTTACTGATAACGATGGTCTGGCTGATAGGTCACCTGATGCTGATATTACAAAAAAAATGATGCTAAAGTCAATCCGCTATCCCAGTGGTGGGCTGAGAACAATTGATTACGAGGGGCATAATTACTACGGACAAAGCATCCAAACCACGTTCACTAGTCCCCACCCTGTTCAACTAATGAATGCGAATTGCAGTAATCCCTTTCCGCCTAGCAGCTGCGACACTTGCTGCAATGGCGAGACTCTAACATCTGCCTTTTATAATTTGTCGAATGCCCCCAATATCGAATACGAGCTAGCAGTGACTGGTATCAGAACTCCTAATGATCCGTTCCAAGGAAGTAACATATCTGTGGGTATATTTACTAATTCAGCAAGTGGACTCAACCCATTTGATTTTTTGACACTAGACGCTAGCAACAACTATAATGTATTTCAAGTCTTGCCACAGGACTCATTTCCAGCACAAGGCCCAAATGGATTACAGTTTCAGCTAAATGCTGATCCAGCACGTCGCTTGTTCATGCAATTGCAGCTACGAGAAAAGGTTACTAACGACATCATGACTAATATGTCTATTGGTGGATTGCGGGTGAAGTCAGTCATAGATGACCCAGGCGATGGACTACCTGTGGAGCGATCTTACACATATACCGACAATCCCTCAACATCAGCATCAAGTGGTGAACTAATATCATTGCCCACCTACTTTGCCGAGTTGCCTGGTGGAGCTGCTATCACGCTTAATTCAGATCCTAATAATCCTACGTGTACTGATGTTAGTTACCGATTCACTTCTGGTAATACATTCCCACTTGCTTCCGTCCAGGGATCACACATTGGGTATTCGAGAGTCGTAGAAACAATAGTCGATAACAACGGCTATAGAGAGTACCTATACAGCGTAGACACGAATCATGCCGCTTCATACACGCGGTCATTTCCAGCACGTGAGGAGTACTTTATTGATCCTATAGCAGGACGAAGTATTGAAGTAAATGTCTACAATCAAAGTGATCAACTGATCACTAGTCAAGAGACGACCTATACAAAAGTAGATAATGGACCCGCAAATCCCTACCAATTATTAGATCGGTATGGCATATGTAATGCTATCGTTGATACTGTCGTAACCTATACCACCCCCAATAGCTTTGTCTATCCTACGGTTGCCATGACTTTTAGAGATGGGGTCACCACTACTCAGACTTTCGAATATAACGATCTCCCTGACTACACCCAGATGACTGCCCAAGAGGTAATCAACAGTGATGGCAAGGTTCATCGTACCCAGTACATGTATGGATATGAGTATTTCCCCAATACTGCTATAGAGACAGACCTTATCAGCCAAAATAGAGTTTTACCTGCCTGGCAAACAATAAAGCAGGTAGACGGTGTTGTGGTTGACGGACAGCGAACCCGGTATGCATACATGGACAGTAGCACTGGTGATATGCTCTCACCAAGCTCGACAGCAGGTGGTGTCATCCATCCAGCGGTCAAGGAAAGGAACGAGGTAACGTGGATACCCGTGCTAGGTACGATAGATAATCTGGGATGGAAAAAGTCGATGGAATACAGGCAATACGACGTCGATGAAGGACTACCTACCATCATCAACCAAGATGGATGGTCATATGATCACGTCATTGCTTACAACAATACAGGGAAACCGAGTAGTCTTACGTTTAATGCCTTTACCACCACGTATGACTACGACAGCAGTCATGACCTACTGGAATCGATCAACAAATACGATGGCACTTCCACGTCTTTTGTCTACGACGACTTACTCAGGCTCCGAACAGCTACGGACGATTGCAGAGGAGTAGTTAATACGACAGATTATCACTATGCTGATGCTAACCCCGTGAGTGGTGTAGGGGGAAGCAATGAACGATCCTTTATCAAAACAACAACAGACTATCCACCCATCGCAGGGTCGGATCTGTCGTCAGTTAGTGGCTATAGCTATTATGATGGGATAGATCGACTGCAGCAGCAAGTGAGACAGAAACAAGCTCCAAACCAACTGGACGATATCATATTGCATACCACCTATGATAACCTTGGTCGAGCCATTTCTGAAACCCAGCCCTTTGCTAGTACCACCAATGGAGTATTCTCTAGTGGGTTCGGTAGCGTACCAGCTACGTCCATAACTTACCACGATGACCCAACGTCGAGAGTCGAAAATATGACACCACCGAGCTGGTATGATTCTGAGCTGGTCTATACCACTAATACTGCCTCAGATGCTGTCAATGGATATAGTGTAGGTGAATTATACAAGGAGGTCATTATCGATCCTGATGGGGATCAGACCATCGTCTTCACCGATAAGCTAGGACTGGTCGTCCTTAGTCGCCAGACTGATGCAGCGGATTCGCCTTCAAGCAGACTTGATACATACACGATCTACGATGACAAGCTAAGAGTATCGAAAGTCATCCCGCCAGATGCAACTATTGCTGACGATGACCTGATCTACAAGAAGTGCTATAGCGGTGATGATCAACTCATATGGAAAGACGATCCTGACTGTACCATTAGTCGATACGGCTATAATGATCGGGAGCTTCTCTCTAGCGTACGCAACCCTGTGCTCCAAAGCCAAGGAAGATGGTTGGTCACCCAATACGATGATTATGGAAGACCTCAACAGAGAGGCTACAGTAACAATAGTCCATCAAGTAATAATCCAACTATCGATGAGGTACTTGAGGAATATTTCTACGATGGATTCGATGGTTCAAGTACCATAACTGGTGACCAGTACATAGGTCGATTGAGAAAACAGCGTATCAAAGTACTTGAAGATGCCGTGACTAATACTGACTGGATAGAAAGTGTATATAGCTATGACGACTGTGGCCGCATCACAATGGTAGAGTCGAGCCATCACCTTGATCCTTCTGCCACTGCTGAGGTGGCTCAAATGAGTTACGACAATGCAGATAACGTCATCAGCGTCAATCGTACCATAACCATCGCAGGAGTGAACTACATGGTCTATGACAGTATGACGTACGACCATATAGGAAGGTCGATGGAGCACTATCGACAGATCAATGGTGAACCACTAGAGCTGCTCTGTAGCAAATCCTACAATGAAAAAGATTTACTGACACAACTAGACCTTGGTGGTACTGGCACGACTCTCACTAGCCTACGATATACTTACAATGATCAGCAGTGGCTCACGGCTATCAATGCACCTATTGGCCCTGCAATATCTGATAGACCTTGCGAAGGTCAAGGAGGTAGCAGGCTCGCACCACCCAGTGACGACCTTTTCTATCTAAAACTCAATTACGATACGGCCTATGCTGCACTCAGTACCGACGTTTATCGTGATGGTAATATTACCTCTATAGAGTGGCAAACTCCTGACAAGCAAGCTAAAGGATATGGCTTCTCTTATGATGCTTACAGCAGACTGAAGGCGGCTCAGTATGGTCAGAGAGATGTCTTTTCGTTTACTAATTCTAACTTCTACCGTACTGCATATAGCTATGATAAGCGCGGTAATATCAAATCACTTGACAGAAAACAACGATCAATCGAACGGTCAGTAAATGGGTGTTACGAAGCCATCACAATTGACAGCATGGACTATGTGCTCAATAGTGGTAACAACCAAATCAGCCAAGTCATGGATAATTCTGATTGTCCACCTGAGGTAACCTTGCCAGACCATATCGATGACAACTTGGTATTTAATGCGGAACGCATTATCGCCACAAATACAACCATCGATTGCCGTAGTGTAGTAGATCTATATGCAGGCACCGAGCTTTTAGTCCAGGATTCTCTATACATCAAGGCTAATTGCGGACTAGGTGGCACTACCGTCTATGGCAACTGCAGTGATGTTGGTAATCAAGATGGGTTCTCTCAGCGAGATATGGCGGCCACCTACAATTATGATAATGGTGGCAACATGACGATCGACCCCAACAAAGGAATAACAGTTAGTTATAATC
>CAYMFD010000166.1:0-5708 GCA_964389475.1 uncultured Saprospiraceae bacterium | reverse complement strand
TAGTAGGTTAGTAGGTTATTGGGTTAGTAGGTTAGTAGGTTAGTAGGTTAGTAGGCTGCGAAGTAGGTCATTTCAGTCACTCCTAGGAGTCTACATCGCTACTTACCCCTTATTTGTGAGTAGAATCGTCAGTATTTACCCCTTATTTGTAAGTCAAAAGACCATTATTTACCCCGTATTTGTGAGTTTTCGTATCGAGATTACCCCTCTATCGAACAACTCACCACACGCAAGGGAAAAAAGTACCGCCTACTCAATATTCCTTACTACGCTGGTGCCTATCTGTCCGCATGGATCGATCAGGCGCTGAGCTTATAAAGTGAAACACTATCTTCGCCATACATACAGACCAACCCTCCATATCCATTGGCAAAGAGTAAATCCAAGAAGGTAACACCCCTCATGCAGCAATACGCTGAGGTCAAAAGCAAGCATCCCGACGCAATACTACTTTTTCGTGTAGGTGACTTCTACGAGACCTTCGGCGAAGATGCCGTCAAGGCCGCAGAGGTGCTCAACATCGTCCTTACTAGCCGTAATAATGGAGGTAGCGATGTGGAGCTAGCAGGATTTCCCTATCACAGTGTAGACGTATACCTGCCCAAGCTAGTCCGAGCGGGTTACCGGGTAGCCATATGCGAGCAGCTCGAGAAGCCTAGCAAAGAGAAGAAGATCGTCAAGCGTGGTGTCACAGATGTCGTAACGCCTGGTGTCACCATCGATGATACCATCCTTAACCATAAGCAGAATAACTATCTCGCCTCCATCCACTTCGGTAGTAAGGGTATACACGGTGTAGCCTTTATAGACATCAGTACGGGCGAATTTCTGGTGAGCGAGGAGACCATCACAGGCCTCGAAAAACTACTGCACGCCATGCACCCGTCGGAAGTCCTGATCAGCCGTGGGCGGAGCAAGGACTACAGCAAGGTATTCGGGGAGGCCTACTACCACTACCCACTCGAGGACTGGATATACTCCTATGACTATGGTCGGGAGCAGATCACCAATTTATTTGAGGTCGAGAACCTCAAAGGGTACGGAGTAGAAGATATGCCGCTCGCCCAGGTAGCTGCCGGCGCCGCCCTGCACTATCTAGAGTCTACGCAGAACGACCGCATCAAGCACATCAGCCATATCGCTCGCATACAGAATGATCAGTACGTATGGCTAGATCGATTTACGGTCCGTAATCTGGAGCTCGTCAGCAGTCAGCATGATACGGGCATACCCCTGATCAACATACTCGACAAGACGACCTCGCCCATGGGAGCGAGACTACTGCGCAAGTGGGTACTACTGCCGATGCTTAATGTTGACAAGATCAATGTACGCCTGCAGATGGTCAGCTACATGTACGAGCACCAGGACACGATCGAGACGATCGACGCCTCACTGCGGCAGATCGGCGATCTAGAGCGGATAGTGGGTAAGGTAGCGATGGAAAAGATCAATCCGCGTGAAGTACTCCAACTGCGCAAGTCCCTAGATGCCATCATACCCATCAAGGAAGCGTTGATCAGCACCGGGCAAGACGACCTCATGCTGCTAGGCGAAAAGATACACGATTGTCAGGCTGCTCGAGACCTAATCGCAACGGCCGTACACGAAGAGGCACCAGCCGTACTCAGCAAGGGCAATGCCATACGAGATGGCTACCACGCCGAGCTAGACGAACTCCGGTCTATCACGACGGACAGCAAGTCGATCCTCGTGGATATACAACAGCGGGAGTCTGCAGCCACAGGTATTACGAGTCTTAAGATAGGATTCAACAATGTATTTGGCTACTACCTAGAGGTGTCCAATAAGTATAAGAACTCAGGTCTGGTACCAGAGGCGTGGATCCGCAAGCAGTCCCTCACCAATGCAGAACGCTACGTCACCGAAGAACTCAAAGAGCTCGAGAGTAAGATACTGTCCGCTCAAGACAAGATCCAGGTATTGGAGGAGCAACTATTCGCAGAGCTAGTCGTCAAGCTAGGCACATTCATAGAGCCTATCCAGACCAATGCCAAGGCCATCGCCAGTATCGACTGCACGATGTCATTTGCCAAGGTCGCTTACAAAAATGGTTACACCAAACCCATCGTCGACGACAGTACCGTACTGGAGATCAAGGAGGGCCGGCACCCCGTCATCGAGCAGCAGCTAAGTCTCGAGGAGCAATATATACCCAATGATATACTCCTCAGCAATGACGACACCCAGATCATGATGATCACGGGACCCAACATGTCAGGTAAGTCGGCCGTACTCCGGCAGACCGCACTGATCACCCTGATGGCGCAGATGGGATCCTACGTACCAGCACAGATGGCGAGAGTCGGCATTGTAGACAAGGTATTTACCAGGGTCGGTGCTAGCGATAATATCAGCAGTGGTGAGTCGACCTTCATGCTAGAGATGAACGAGACGGCCTCTATCATGAATAATATATCGGATCGGTCCCTCATACTCCTAGACGAGATAGGTCGAGGTACCAGCACCTACGATGGTATATCGATCGCCTGGTCACTAGCGGAGTACCTACACAATAACGACAAGGCGAAACCCAAGACACTATTCGCCACACACTACCACGAGCTCAATGAGCTGGCCAGTAAGTACGAGCGGATCAAAAACTACAACGTCGCCACCAAGGAGGTAGGCAAGCGGGTCATCTTTTTGCGTAAGCTAGTCGAGGGCGGCAGTCACCATAGTTTCGGCATACACGTCGCCAAGATGGCCGGCATGCCTAGGTCCATTATCACCAGAGCAGCAGAGCTCCTCGTCGAGCTAGAAAAAAAGAGCATCGACCAAGGTCAGGCTGGAGCCAAGAAAGCCCTAGCCGACCTACCTCAGGCGTCCAATATGCAGCTCAGCATATTCGAAAGCGTAGACCCCGTAGGCAACGAGCTCCGTGAGGTAATCCAGTCGCTGGACCTCAACAGCATGACGCCTATCGACTGTATGATGCGCCTGCATGAGCTGAAGAAAATGCTGGAGGGGGAGTAGGTAGAACGAACCGAATTAGGTATCCTATCAATACACTTTGCACCAGATCAGACAAGGCTGATCGAACAAGACCTCGCATTATCTAGTAAGAACAGTGACAAGCATGATTTACCATGCTATTACTTCACCTAAACACATGATAATGAATAACGAACGACAGGTTTCGGCACTACAAGATTTAATTATAAGACTCCAAGACTCAGAAAAAGGTTATCTGGAGATCAAGAAGGCAACCAGGTTTGTGGACCTAAAAGAAAAGATGCAAGAAAGGGCAGACGAACGTCACGAGATGCATCGAAAACTAGAAACACATGTAAGATCACTGGGGCACTCAGCCGAGGTAAAGACAAGTATACTCGGAGAGTTGCATAGAACCCTCATTGACCTCAAAGTCAATCACTTTGCAGACACCTATGAGAGTATCAGCGCAGAGATCAATCGCGGTGCTGAAACTTTAATTTCTGATTATGATAAGGTATTCGAAGACGTCGTACTAGACCCGACGATCAGAAAGACCTTGGTAGATCAGCAGAAAGCAATAGAACAAGAATTAGCATCAATATCTACGCTTAAGACCTGCTTTGCCTTAGAGCCAGTCAGCTAGTACACCTGTGGGACTTAAGGCATACGGATAACAATCTGACCTAAACCATAAAAAGGGGATGATCGTCGCAATCATCCCCTTTCTTATTTATGTCTTATACTGTATTTGCATCATGGGAATACTCCCAAGGTGATATAATCACTTGCTACCTTGTTGAGAGAGGTAACGAAGGCTGCAGTACGCAGATCCTTAATACTGTCTTTAGCGTGATACGATTCTATGATCTGGTGAAAGCTAGAGATCATCGTCTCCTCTAGACCTGACCGTACTAGATCAACTTCGTCCGCACCACGTACGAGCATACCTCGCTCTTGGCTAGATACAGTCTTACCTGTTAGGTTTTCTACGACCTTGACAAGATTACCATACATGTTCTGATTAAAGCGCTTGTCCATCCGGCCAAATCGCATGTGCGAGAGATTCTTGAGCCACTCGAAGTACGATACCGTCACACCACCCGCATTGAGGTACATATCAGGCATAATGATCACTCCCTTATCGAGCAATATCTGCTCTGCGTCGGCGGTGATAGGACCATTGGCAGCCTCACCTATGACCTTACAGTTTACTCTGTGAGCATTGTCCTTATGTAGTACAGACTCTAGTGCTGCTGGTACGAGTATGTCGCAGTCTATAGTCAACCAGTCGTCCCGTTCCTCCATGGTCTTGGTACCAGGGAAGCCTAGTATCGACCCCGTCTCTGCCTTAAATTCCTTAAGCGCTGCGATATCGATACCACTACCATCATCCGTATAGATAGTACCCTCGATCTCACTTACACCGACTACAATGACGTCACCTTCCTCGATACTGATGGTACCCGTGAAGGATCCTACGTTACCTAGGCCCTGTATAACCATCGTCTTGCCAGCAATACCCATGTCCACACCCATCTGCTTGCAGAAGTGCTCATTATCAAACAGTTCGCGTAGACCGTAGAATACCCCACGACCGGTCGCCTCCTCTCTACCACGGACACCATTCTGACTGACAGGCTTACCCGTCACACAACCCACGGCGTCTATCTCCGTACCGCCCTTAAAGGTCATGTACGTATCGAGTATCCATGCCATCTCTCTAGCACCTGTCCCATAATCGGGAGCGGGTACATCCACAGATGGTCCTATAAAATTTTTGCGGATCAGCTCTGTCGTATATCGACGTGTGATCGCCTGGAGTTGTACTTCGTTATACTTGCGGGGTGATACCTTGACACCACCTTTGGCACCACCGAAAGGTACATCGACGATAGCACACTTGTACGTCATGAGAGCGGCTAGTGCCTTGACCTCATCACTGTTGACCAGGTGAGAAAATCTAATACCCCCTTTAGTAGGTAGTCGGTGATGACTGTGCTGCACCCGGTAAGCTTCTATTACCTCGTATTCGCCGTTGATCTTTACGGGAAACCGCATTTCATACACAGAGTTACAGGCCTTTATCTGGTCTAGTAGTCCCTTGGGGTACTCTGTGTGAGCGGCAGCTTTGTCAAAGTTTCGCGACACACTCGCGAAAAAACTTGCTTGTTTACTGCTCATCGTTAATATGTTGTTCTAGTTTGGTAAGTTTAGAATCAAGCCTCACGAGGTAAAAGACGATGCCCAGAAATATGACGGCGATACAGGCTACGACCACGTAGATCTCACCTATCCTCGATAGGAAGTCGATGGCCGGCTGCTGGGCATGTAAGGTCATGGTAGATAACACTAGAAATGGCAGCGCTACAATACGTCTCATAAGGTAAGTTTGTCTGTGCAAATGTAGGTATATGTTCCCATAGGAAATTTGTCTAATGAGAAATAATTGAGAATATGGTTCTTTGCTGATAACAGTGGATGAAGACTATCCATCTGGAGATATTACCATGACTTTTTATTTTGAAGTCGATGGCGGATAAGCGCGACTGGCCTTAAGTCTGAGATTTCAACGTAGAGCTCTCTACCTCTCTTCTCTCTAAATCTCGATTTCTCTTTTCTCTTTTCTCGACCTACGTTAGCGTTGCCGAGGTTCTATCCGCCTTGCGGCAAACCCCAAGTCAATGGCTACGCTACCCTGTCAAGAACGAGTAAAAACTACCAATAAGACCTTGAAGACGAAACAAAATATC
>CAYMFD010000165.1:0-5714 GCA_964389475.1 uncultured Saprospiraceae bacterium | reverse complement strand
AGCGCAGCAAAAGATTATACCATTTCTACTATAAGGTTTCGCATTAGTTTTTGAGGTTATTCAAAATCAGATGAGTCAAAAAACGTAGTGGTAGCCGCGGTCCCTGAGCCCGTCGAAGGGTAGCTACCACGAGGCTTTTTGGCGAAATATGATGAAGAATAAGGCAAAAAATAAGTGAAATTCTGTAGCAGAAATGGTATTAGATCAAGTTCAGCTCCTACACTTAGCCTCCTGTCTTGAAAGGTCGTTCTCAGTTAGCGTTGTGCGGTTCTACCCGCAGCGCGGTAAATCCACTAAAGCCGAGTAAACAAAAAAAGGCCCCATTCACGCATAGTGAATGGGGCTTTTTCTATTCTTAGTATTCAGCGATCTAGCCAAGTACCTTCTTGATCGTATTGCCTATATCCGCAGGGCTCTCTACTACGTGGATACCGTGCTTACGCATGATCTCCATTTTGGCCTGAGCCGTATCGTCCTTACCACCTACTATGGCACCAGCGTGGCCCATGGTACGTCCCTTGGGAGCTGTCTGTCCAGCGATAAATCCTACGACAGGCTTCTTGTTGCCAGTGCTGCTGATATACTCTGCTGCTAGCGCCTCGTAGTTACCACCTATCTCGCCGATCATTACGATGGCGTCCGTCTCATCGTCCTCCATGAGTAGTTGTACGGCCTCCTTGGTAGGCGTACCTACGATGGGATCACCACCTATACCGATAGCTGTGGAGATACCTAGACCCGCCTTGACAATCTGGTCCGCCGCCTCGTATGTCAGTGTACCCGACTTAGATACGACGCCTATGCGGCCTTTCTTAAATACGAAGCCCGGCATGATACCCACCTTGGCCTCTCCTGGCGTGATGACACCTGGGCAGTTAGGCCCTACGAGTGTACAGCCTCTGTCTTTGATATACTCTCTCGCCTTGACCATATCCTGTACAGGTATGCCCTCGGTGATACATATGATGACCTTGATGCCAGCATCAGCCGCCTCCATGATCGCATCACCTGCGAAACGCGGTGGTACGAAGATGATCGACGTATCGGCATTAGCCTTAGCTACAGCCTCCGCCACAGAGTTAAATACAGGCTTGCCTAGGTGCTCTTGACCTCCTTTGCCAGGCGTCACACCACCTACCACGTTCGTACCGTAGTCTATCATTTGTCCTGCGTGAAAAGATCCCTCCTTACCGGTGAAACCCTGCACGATGATCTTTGAGTCTTTGTTTACTAGTACACTCATTACTTATTCGTTTTCAGATTGGATATCAATAATTAAGACATCTTCATTGGGCTTATGCATATAGTACTTCTCTCTAGCGTACTTCTCGATGTTCTGCTCCATCTCTACCTTGTCGATCTTCGCCTGCTCTAGCCGGTCGTAGTTATCTACTACTTCCTGCTCTAGCTGCCGCACCGTGAGGTCTAGCTTGTAGCGAGTCATGATATTATGGTCGTCCAAAAAGACCATCCATACTAAGAATAGGACCGTCACGACCCCATACTTACTCTTTAGCCACCGCTTGATCGGCGATGACATCTTGCTCTTTTTAGACTTAGCTGCAGACATAGTATAAAGATATATTGCACAAAAGTATCATATGTTATACAATATCCGCCAATATATTATGCTATAATACCCAGTGGTATGTCAATATGTACGGCCTGCTATCATTATAGCCGGCTATGCGGCTAGTCTCTAGCCGAGTAGTGATCTACCAGGATACACTGCCGTGTCACCTAGTTCTTCTTCTATACGTAGTAGTTGGTTGTACTTAGCGATCCTGTCACTTCTACTGGCTGACCCCGTCTTGATCTGGCCCGTATTGAGGGCTACAGCTAGGTCTGCGATGGTAACGTCCTCTGTCTCACCTGATCGGTGACTCATCACGCTAGTCATGCCGTGACGCGTCGCTAGGTTGACTGCCTCGATCGTCTCGGTGAGCGATCCTATCTGGTTGACCTTGATCAGGATACTATTAGCAGAGCCCTCGTCGATACCTCGCTGTAGTCTAGTCGTATTGGTAACGAATAGGTCATCACCTACCAGCTGCGTACGATCACCGATTGAGCCAGTGAGGCTCGCCCATGCTGCCCAGTCGTCTTCGTCTAGACCGTCCTCTATCGAGAATATTGGGTACTTGTCTACCCAGCCCTTCCAGTAGTCTACCATCTCGCCAGAGCTCAGCTTGCGGCCGTCGCTCTTGTGGAAGTGGTATACCTTTTCTTGCGCATTATAAAATTCTGATGCCGCAGCATCCATGGCGATCATAATGTCCTCACCCGGTCTGTAGCCAGCGGACTCGATAGACTGGAGTACGATCTCTATCGCCTCCACATTGCTCTTTATATTAGGGGCAAATCCTCCCTCGTCCCCCACATTGGTGGAGTAGTTCTTGCTCTTGAGTACCTTCTTGAGATGGTGAAAAGTCTCTACACCCATACGTAGACCCTCACTGAAGGTATCCGCACCGATAGGCAAGATCATAAACTCCTGAAAGTCGATGCTATTATCCGCATGGCTACCACCGTTGAGGATATTCATCATAGGTACTGGCATCACGTGTGCATTGACACCACCTATGTAGCGGTATAGCGACTGGCCAGCCTCTGCCGCTGCAGCCTTGGCGATGGCGAGCGATACACCTAGTATAGCATTGGCACCCAGCTTACTCTTATTAGGCGTGCCATCGATCTCGATCATCATCTCATCGATGAGGCGCTGCTCGAATACGTCTTCGCCGATCAGAGCCTCGCGGATAGACTCCTCGATATTTTCACAGGCCTTGAGGACACCCTTGCCCATAAATCGGTCCTTGTCCCCATCTCTCAGCTCTACGGCCTCATACTTACCCGTACTCGCGCCTGATGGTACTGCTGCTCGGCCTATGTAGCCATTTTCTGTAAGCACCTCTACCTCTACGGTCGGGTTGCCTCTTGAGTCTAGGATCTCTCTAGATCGTATGTCTAATATTGTGCTCATTGTTTGATTGTTTATGATCTATGGCCTTTTATCAATTCGACGAAGTCATCGAATAAGTATCGACTATCATGCGGCCCAGGATTGCTCTCTGGGTGGTATTGTACGCTGTAAGCAGGGTAGTCTTTTAGTTTAATGCCTTCGATGGTCTTATCGTTTAGATTTCTGTGACTTACCACTAGTCGGTCACTCGACTCGACGGGCTCTGTCGCTATGCCAAAACCATGGTTCTGACTCGTGATCTCGCATCGGCCCGAGATCGTGTTCTGTACTGGATGATTGATACCTCGGTGACCATGGTGCATCTTATAAGTAGGTATGTCACACGCTAGGGCCAGCAGCTGGTGACCCAGGCATATGCCGAATAGTGGGTGACCGCCCGCTAAGATCTCCTTGACAGTAGCCACCGCATAGTCCATCGTCGACGGATCGCCTGGCCCATTGCTCAAGAAGTATCCATCTGGTCCCCATGCCTGCATGTCCGCATAGGTCGCCCTGGCATTAAATACCTTGACGTAGCACCCACGATCTACGAAGCATCTCAGTATGTTGCGCTTCGTACCGAAGTCCATGACCGCTATCTTGACACCAGCATTCTCGTCACCTAGGGTGTACGACTCGGTGGTCGATACCTTACTGGCCAGCTCCAG
Organism: uncultured Saprospiraceae bacterium; assembly: GCA_964389475.1. Classification (GTDB taxonomy): domain Bacteria; phylum Bacteroidota; class Bacteroidia; order Chitinophagales; family Saprospiraceae; genus CAYMFD01. The sequence goes on along the minus strand of CAYMFD010000165.1, from coordinate 2,084 downwards.
GCCCTCCATGCTCGGCGTCGCTGCTAGCACCTGCTTGAGATCCTCTATCGATCTGCCCTCTGATGATATCAGGCAGTTCATCGCTCCCTTGCTGCGTATGTGGCGGACGATGGCCCGTGTGTCTACGCTAGCTATACCTACGATCCCCTGCTCGTCGAAGTAAGCCTGTACATCCTGGTCCGCCTGTGGTCGACTGTAGTCGGGGGTCCAGTTTTTACAGATGAGCCCTGCTATCTGTATCGATTCGGACTCTTCGTCTACATCTGCCGTGCCATAGTTACCTATGTGGGCATTAGTTGTTACCAGTATCTGACCGTAGTAAGAGGGGTCGGTGAAGACTTCTTGGTAGCCCGTCATGCCTGTGTTAAAGCATATCTCGCCGGTGGTGGTGCCGATTTTACCAGCCGCCTTGCCATGGTATATGGTGCCGTCGTCTAGTATCAATACGGCCTTCTGATCAGGTGTAGCAGCCATGTAATCCCAGTGGTTGTTATTCGGTTGGCAAATATACTCTCACACATCTGTTAAAGCGAATCTTACCGAGGCTGTTTTGAGCTTATCTATCCTTTTGTGGGGAGTGCCACCCCCTACGACGAGCTACGGGGCTGTCGTGCTATCCGCTACTACACGCCTGCCCCTGCGGGTTAGTCGCATACCGCTACTATCACTCACTCGGTTTCTCAGGTGGTTTGAGTATCAGTAAGAGGAGACGGGTTAAAATCGTATTGTCAAAGACCCCGTACCTCTAATCCACTACAACTACTTGTAGCCATATCGTTGAGCAGGCAAGACTTTATGCTAGCCAATCTGAAGGCACCATGGTAAAAAGACCTCTTTAATAGGTGCTACTATTCACTAATAAACTCTATCTTTCATGTGTGATGCCCTTAAGGCAGTATGGTATGCTGCTGGCTATGCATCTCTGTCCTCGCAGACTGAAGCCTGCGGGATTCAACATGTACGTTGTGTATGCTTAGGTGACGTCTCTTGTTTCTGGCCATTAGCTGCTACAGAGATGACTAGCCTTTGAGTTATTGACTATAGTAACACCAGTAAGGCGTTATTTTGTCAGAATAGGATATTACAAATTAAATTTAGCGAGAATAGATGTATGTTTTCGTGTGAATGATTGATTTTTATAAAAATAGTGATCAGTATTTTATTCTGAAGTTAATAACTAAAGCAGAGAATGGATATTGGTGAGAAGACTTTAATAGTCGTAGTTTAGTTAATGATAGTGAACATCTAAAATAAATATTGATCTATGGCAGAAATGAAACTAAAGAACAAGTTGTATGAAAAGCTTGAGTTGGTAGAAGACGAGTCAATTATTGAAAATATTTTATTGCTTTTAGAAATGGAAAGTCATGAATCAATAATAAAGTTTGATGACGAGCAACTTCGGCAAATTGACAATGCTAAATTGTCTGCAAGATCAAAGGGAATACCAAATGATGAAGTATTTAATAGAAACAAGGAATGGTTAAGCAAGTAATCTGGTCTCCAGAAGCTGCAAGTGACTTGACTAAAATTCTAGAGTATTACTTCTTCAGGGTAAAAGCAAAAGCTTATGCAGTTAGGCTTAATGAGATATTCGAATCTGAAGTTAGCAAATAAAAGAGTACCCTCAAATAGGAGTTGCCTGCAATGCAAAAAACGTTAGGGTTAAAATTGCTGGTCACTATCAGATCATCTACGAGGTGGCGGAATTCGATATCTACACATTAAGAGTTTGGGACGCTAGAAAAAATCCTAAAAAGCTACCAAAACGACTAAAGAGAAATTAAATGGTCCATAACATCGGAGAATGATAGCATGCTGTTTGGTCAGCAAGGCACTTGACGCCGAGCCATTGAACCTATCCCTGCAAATTTTATAGCCCCTACGCTTGCATCTAGCGAGTGAGACAATCGACAGTTGCACTGCGTGATAATGCAAACATTGCAAATGCCAAAGTCGATTCATATCATCAATCTAAGCACTAGAGGATAGGCGGTCTGTAGGTGCAGCTAGGTTGCAGTAATCGACCCGTCGTGAGTTCTATTCTGGTTAGCTGTCGTGGGTTCCACCCCGACAGCGATAGA
>CAYMFD010000164.1:0-5779 GCA_964389475.1 uncultured Saprospiraceae bacterium | reverse complement strand
CCGTACTACCCTCGCAACCGAGCTTACTAGGCTCAAGGTCTACGATAGGTAGGTCGTTTTCTACAACTAGCAGGTCTTCTACGACCTCACAGTCGATCTCATTACGTACCGACAATACGTACTCTCCTCCACTAGCGATAACTATGTTTGCCAGATTGGGTATAGTTAGAGGAGTACCATCACGGGTAAATGTGAAATCGGATATATTCTGAGGATTGGTCACTAGCGTAATCGGCGTACCGGCACATATAGCCGTATCACCACCAACTGTGATCTCTGGCAGGTCGAAAAACTCGATATCCACAAAGTCCTCATCTGTACAGCCTCCTCCTCCATCTGCAACCACAGAGTATCGGCCCGACTCACTTACGTCAAGGGTACTATTAGTCTCAGTAGGTAGCAAAGACCCATCCCTGCTCCACTGAAAACTCGCAGCTGCCGTCGCAGCATCTAGCGTCAATGGTGTGCCAGCACAGAGCTCTTGATTATCTCCGAGGTCAGCATCTGGCGTAGGGTTAAACGTCAATCGTTGTTCTATAGTCGTTACACACCCCGCGACATTGCTTATATCTGCACGATAAAGGCCACCTACGGATGCTTCTAGTTGTGCCGCACCCGATATGGATGTCCCGTCACGAGTCCAGGATATCTCTGTACCATCAGTATCAAGCGTAAGTAGTACCAAGTCACCGTCGCAGGCTACAGTATCGTCTACTAGCAGTTGTGCGATAGGATTATCAAAAAACATGACTTCTACAGCGTCTTCCTTGGCACAGCCGGTAGCTGTAGTTACGGTGACAGCATAGTTACCATCCGATGTAGCTGGTAGCATACTACCTGTTTCTGCAGCAGGAACTCCGTCTACAGTCCATAAATAGGTAGCGCCATCGTCTCCTGCATCAAGGTTGATCATAGAATCACGGCAGGCATTAATAGCTTCTGGTAGGTCTAGGGACAGGGGACAGCAATTCTCTGGTGCTACATAAGCATCTGCAAGCTCTAGCCTACAGCCGGGATTCTCGACAAAGAAAACTGTGACGCTACCTGGGTTACCATTGGCCACGAGACCCGTCAACGTCACCTCTTGAGGACTGCCGGTTACGGGAAAAGTCTGTCCATTGCCAAACTCTAGATCTCCACTGGGCGGCAGGTCGTAGGTGATGACGAAGTCTTGGTCAAATAAACCAGTAGCAGGGTCGCAAGCCGTCTGTACGCCAGACTCTACACCTAGTATCTGGCAGGTAGAGATGATCTCCATAGGCTTGGTGACGCCACTAGCCGCAAAACAATTGTCATCGGCAATCACATCATCAAGCGTCTGTCCTACCCATGTAGCGGGGTCAACTATCGTCGGTGGTACGGATCCACCACTCTTGTAATTGATAGCGTATACTTGATACTCGCCCGCTGGCGTAGTAGTAAAGTCTGAGGTAGCAGATACGGTCCGTATGATGCCAATGGCGTCATCTACTGCTACGAATGTGGAGCTGTAGTCTGGGTCGACCTCAGGCGAAATAACGACTGGTCCTGGGGCCGCTGCTATCTCGCTAAACCCACCAGCGTCTCCTATAGCACCACTGACCACAAAATAGTACTCCACACAAGCTTGCAAGTCGGCGTTTAAGCTCGGCTGTACCGAAAAGCCCGTACCACGTCTGTAGGACGAACCCACAGCAGAAGCACAAGGATTAGCTGGATCCCAATTATCTACAGTATGAATAGAGACTCCTACATTTTGCCAGTTATCTAACGGAAACCTATAACCCCCACTTACATCTACTGCAAATGGTGTAACATTAAACCGTGTGGCAAAGCCTGTCTCACATGCTCCAGCATCGGTCAAAGCAGGGAATAAAAAGCCTTGGTCCGTATCAGATAGTGTTCGAGCTAACATAGTCTCTTCAGAACCTAATATTATACTAAGGTCTAAATCCAGTGCTGGGTCACCCTGGTTAAAAGAAACAGCATCGGGAGGGCACACGCGTGGCGTAGTAGCTAGGCAGGTCGATACTATATCGAAAGTACCGGCCGTTACATTATAAAATTGGACACACTCGCTATCGCTACATCGCACCATCACTTTGGCTTCTTCGGTATTGACTGCACTGCCAGGTATAGTTACTGAGGCTGTACTAGCACTATAGTTGATACCCGATGCTAGCAGGTACTGAAACGTCTGGCCATTGTCTGCACTAAGCAGCACGTCTACCTGAGCACACAGGTCATCACTCCCACCTGTAGTCCATGTGACATTGATCGACTCACCGGAGTTTAAGGAGGTATTGGCAGCAGGGCTAGTCACTAGGAGAGGCCCTTGATTAGATACAGGCAACTCTATCTCTTGCAAGGCGAGACCTCCACCATTGGGATTATTATCCCTCGCTACGAGTTGAAAATTAAGCGTTCGAGCACGACGTGGCAATACCTCGAAGTCGTCTATCAATCCATCCATTACAATATCTCTACTGGGGAAGAAACGGACATTACCATTAACAGATGGCGGAAAAGACCTAAACAAGGGAGCACGGTCAGACGAACCAGCCTGCAACCCTATAAAACCCTGGGTACTCGTGCTATTATCACCATCCTCGTTATACTGTTCCCATATGTAAGTAATGATATCACCGTCAGCATCAGACCCTTCGCCGGTGAGTATAAATGGTGTCTGTCGCGGTATCATAAATGAGCCATCATGCCCACACGGATCAGCGTCTATTTCTGGTGGCACATTATCAACCATAGTCTGAGCAGCACAGTCTCCCTGATCATTGATAAAGGCCACCATACGCAATAGACTATTACTGTGAAAATAACTGTCAGCGTCTCCTCCGTTAGCTATATTCTGACCTGTACCACATATCCCATTATAGGACATGATGGTAGTACCACTAGCTATCTCGTAGGCGGTAGACTCACTGATAGCGTCGTCACAAGAAGAGCCACTACCATTAAAAGTGTGTGGACAATTAAACATGTGACCAAACTCGTGAGCGGCGAGCTGTATCCACCCGACTGTCGTATTATTAAAAGAGCCTGACCATCCGCGAGCTTTGGCTATAGCGCCAGAAGTAAAGACCTGATCGTTACATACTGAACGCAACTGAGCGACTCCACCAGAACTCCAACCATCACCGCTACTGTGCTTATGAAACACATGTCCTACATCATAACTATTAACGTTAAAAGCGTCATTTACCGCGATCCCAGCTTGATCTGGTCTCCCAGCCCCACCTGCTTGATCAGGTGTGAAAGGATCTGTAGCAGCATTATTCCAGATTTGCGGTGTATTGAGGCTAAACCTAAAAGAGACATCATTCATAAATATCTCGTTCATCGCATCTACTGTACTGACGATAGTGGCTCGTACTGGTGTTGTGCTTGCGCCATTAGCGTCCCAAAACTCTCCCGTAGACACTATTGCTAGGCGATACTCACGCAGTATGCCACCATTAGATACATCGGCCATAGCCGTCTTGAGGTGGTCATCCATCTTGGGTAGTGGTTCTGCTTTATGATCATGATTACCGCACAGAGCATGATTGTGATCATGATCGTCTAGTACTATACCATAGTCGATCCTATGAGCACCGGTACCATCGTGTGTGGGAGCAATAGCTACTATCCCTTCCTTAGAAAACAAATAGGCGTGGATACCACCTGCCTGAGTAGTAAGTCGTCCTCTCAGACTACCATGTACGATGGTATACGACCTTACATCGGGTGCCGCCGCTTTAAATGCTGGAGACATAGTCGTGTTTTCGATAGCCTCAAAAGTGAGGTCTATATCATCTATACTCAGATCAAAGCTCACTCTCTCACCTGCTGAGACGGACTTGATATCATGAGCCACTACCGCCCCCTTGAGGGCAGACCTGATATCACTGACGTTGATATTACTAGTTACGGTAGAAGTACCGACTTTCTCGGGTGTAATTAGCCTCGGTGCTATGGGTACAGACTGTATCTGAGCAAGAAGGCTGTAAGCACAGAGGGCTAGAAGGATGGCTATTGAGGTTCTCATATGTGTCGCAATTATTCTTCTTTTCGAAAGAAAAAAGGTTGTACAAAGAAGGGAACAAAATAAGAGACTACACAACTATAAACCTACATCCTAGTATATTTTTACTCAAGTAGAACGTTGTGAGGCAGATACAAGTAATGACTATCGATCAAGTCAACCCTTATCAACGGCACACAACAAAAAAGGCTAGCCTTGCGGCTAGCCTAGATGTTCTCAAGTGGTCTTGAGGGGTGCGAGGTAGAGATTACTATCTACCTCAAAAAAGGGTGTTACTTAACGAGTACTACCTCGATTCTTCTGTTTTGCTTACGGCCTTCTGGTGTACCGTTATCCGCTACTGGAGCAGACTGGCCAAAACCTTTAGTCATTATTCTACCAGCTTCGATACCCTGAGCTCCTAGTCTTGCCTTCACAGCATCTGCTCTAGCTTGAGACAGCTCCATGTTAGCCTCTGCCTGGCCTGTATTGTCCGTGTGACCATGGATAGCTACCTTAACACCTGGATAGGCCTTAAGGATAGCTGCTAGGTTATCAACCTCTGCACCGCTTGTACCTGAGATAGCAGCAGAACCACTAGCAAACGTCAAGTTGCTAAACTGGAACTTACCATCACCTTTAAATCCGCCATCGATGAACTCCATCATCTGCGAACCAGCTGATCCAGCCGTGAAAGTAATCTTATCGAGAGCAGCCCTAGCAGCATCGTCTACTTTGTTAAATGCAGCGGTAGCCATGTCTCCTACTGCTCCTGCAGCATCAGCCGTAGCATCAGCAACTGCGCCTGCAGCGTCTGTAGTAGCGTCTGCCACTGCACCGGCCGCATCTTTAGTCGCATCAGCCATAGACCCTGCGGCATCCTTAGTCTTTTCGACTGCAGCACCCATTGCATCTTTAGCATCGCCTGCACAACCATTACCTATGAAGTAGTAAGCTGCAGCAGCAAGGATAATAAGTGGCAATGCCCACTTGATCCATGCTAGTCCTGAGCTTGCAGCCTGTGTAGCTGTACCAGCCGCTGCCTTACCCATATTACCGGCAACATTGGCAGCGCTACCTACTGCACCTGCAGCGGCCTTGCCTGCACCAGAGGCAGCACCCATTGCTGCTTTACCAGCGTCACCAGCAGCACCGACAGCCGCCTTACCTGCATTTCCTGCAGCATCTATTCCTGACTTAGCAAAGTCCGTGAGACCTGCAAAGCCTAGCAAATCACCCATACCTTTTGGCATAGCAGCTGCTACGTGTTCTTTTTGTCCAGCGAGTAGGTCCATAAGGCCAGATACGCCTCCACCACTCATTTTCTTTCCTATGATACCCATCAAAAATGGCGCTGCCATCTTGAGTAGTGATCCTGCTGATCCACTCTTAAGACCTGATGTCTTAGATATCAGCTCTACGATACCACCCATCTTATCTCCGAGGATCATATCAACGATACCTCCACCGCTATTGAGTAGGCCGTTAACGCTGCTAGCACCGCCTCCGAAAAGACCAGAGATGTTATCTAGCATACCAGCATCTGTTCCTTTGACTAAGTCTAATACTTTGCCCATTGCTCCAGCGTCACTGCCTTTGTCTAGTAGACCACCTAGTAGTGATGGAAATATGCTCCCAAGTGCTCCTTGAACGGCACCCTTGTCCTCACCCAGAAAACCAGCTGCCTGCTCTGCGAGCGGTCCAGAAACTTGGTCTTTGATAAGGGCTAATAAATTCATTGACATGTGTAAAAAGTTGAAGTGTGATTAATAAAGGATTGTT
>CAYMFD010000163.1:0-5831 GCA_964389475.1 uncultured Saprospiraceae bacterium | reverse complement strand
TTTTTGAGTTAATGTCATGTGTGTGTGTGTTGTGTAGCGATGGTCGCTATGCTAAATGTGTACTATGGCTTAATTCTTAGAAGAGATAACGTCTCCATATCTACTTGGCCAGGTGGTAGCCCATTCATCAGCTGAAACTTAATCAGAGCCGCTTTGAAGGCTCCGTCCACTTCACCTCCTTTTGATTCTCCTCTGCCCAAAGCGCCAGTCTCAATTAATCTAGCCTGGATATCTTTGATAAGTCTGTTCGTAAGATCCCTCTCACATACTACTTCTCTCCATTCTGTGAAGACTTCTCCCTGTATCTCAGTTCCGTATCTTATAGAATCAAGGATGTAGTCCTTGCAAACGCTTGTATCTATCACTTCAAATACAATTACATGGTCATCTTGTACGGGGTGCCAAAATAATTGATCCTTTGATTGTTTGAGAATGGTATGGCTGTTATCGTTATTCGTTACCCACTGGTGTTCTCCTTCTCTAGGTTGATATACGAATTTCTCTACTCCCTCTGGCAGGCTATCAGTATCTCCTTTGTATCTAAAAAAAGACTCATAGTCATATTCTATCTTGCTATTTGCCCAGCACTTAGCATAGCACTTGCCAGGCTCAGATGGCATACCTAGATATGGTTGTGCTTGCGTAGACAAGATGCCCGTACCCAATACTATCATAATAAAAAGCAGTTTCTGTCTACTCATTCCACTCTATTCCTAAAAAAGATAATGTCTCTATATCCAGCTGGCCAAGTGGTAGCCCATACATCCTTTGAAACTTAGTCAGAGCCGCCTTGAAGGCTCCGTCCGCTTTACCTGGTTTTGATTCTCCTTGCACTAAAGCGTCGGCCTCAATTAATCTACCCTGGATATCTTTGATGAATCTCTCTGTAAGATCTCGTTCACATACCACCTCTCTCCATGCTGTGAAGCCTCCTTCCCGTATGATGATCTCATACCGAAAAGAGTCGATGACAAAGTCCTTGCAAAGAGATGTATCAACAACTTCTATAATCATCAGCTCCTTGGCAGGCTCGGTAACAAGACACCAAACCATACAGTCTTCTGGGTATTTGGAAAGACAGTTCTTATCTGCTAACTTTTTCACCCACTTAGTCTTTTCTTCCGTGGTCTCGACAATGTACTCCTCCACTCCTTGTACAGTACCACTAGCATTACCTGTATATCTGAAGAAGGTCTCATGCTGGTAGTCTTCTTGGGCTTGCACCAAACATTTCGCATAGCATTTCCCTGGCTCAGATGGTATTCCTAACTCTGGTTGTGCTTGTATGGAGAAGCTCCCTAGCACTATCATTATAAATATCAGTTTCTGTCTATTCATTCCACTCTATTCCTAAAAATGATAAGGTCTCTATATCTAGATCCCCGCGAGGCAGACCATTCTTGTCTTGTACAGTATACAAGGCACTATATGTCTCTTCACTGATCTGACTTCTGTCCTTGATATGTGTCGTGCTTACTCCTAAACCATCTATGGCATCATGGATTGCGACAGCTATTTCTGGAGTTATTTTGTCATCACATATCACTTCCACTTTCTCAGTGTACGCCTTAGTAGCGACTATATCCTTATAGATCGTATCAGCCATAAAAGATGTGACAGCGATAGTATCTACGACCTCAAGTACTTTGAGGAGCTCTTGTGGCTGCTCGACGAGGCACCATACTAGGCAGTCTTCAGGATTAGAACTAAGACAGTTTTTGTCGGCCTTTTTCTTAACCCACTTCTTCTCTGGTGGTCCAGTGCTAACATCAACTGTAGTTTCTACGACGCCATGGGGCAATAGGTTGCCTGGACCGGTATACCGATAGTAGCCATATACAGCTTGCTGCATGTACTGTGCCGGCTGATCATAGTATACATAGCAAGGCCTATCACCTATCCTCAATTTACTACAACTCGTAACGACTACTGAGTTGACGATAATCACTAGAAATATCACGATCCTCTTCATCAGTTGCTACCCTTTCAAAAATGCTAAGACCTGATCAAGCTTGCGCTTACCCTTGCTCTTAATGAGCTTACCTGTCTGCCGCTCATATAATGTTCTGACCTCATCCTCGTACTCATCATAAAACTCAGGATCGAAGTTGGCCAGTTTGAGGTCAGCCAGGACACCGTCGATGTGTGTCTGGTCCTTGAGCCACTTTTCGCATACCTCATGACGGTAGCGAACTCCCATCAGATTAAAGCCCCTTATGCGGCCCGTCGCCGTCTCATAATTAAGTCGGATACTATGCTCTCCATTATCATGCTCCCAGTAGAGGGTAGACCAGTCATCAGGCAACTCTCGTGGCACATCGCCATAGACCTGGTACTCGATGTCCATAAACTTGGCACTATTAAACCATATGCCTGGATCATAGGCGACGGCATCACCTGTAATATTGTAGGCCACCGTCTCACCCATCATACGACCGGTATACCATACCGCCTCTATCGCTCGCCGACCAGGTACGGGGCTGCTCAATTGTGCACAGTCACCGATGGCGTATACATTAGGCATATTGGTCCGGAGGTGGTCATCAACGACTATACCTCGCTCGATAGCTAGTGGGCCGTCTTTGAGCCATCGTACATTAGGGCTTACGCCAGCCGTCAGCCCTACGTAACCACAGTCGATCTTCTCACCAGACTCCTTGACTGTCACGGCACAAGCACTACCAGAACCATCGTCGTGTATCTCTCCCAGGTTGACACCCAGGCGCAGGTCTATGCCGTGGTGCTTTATGTGTCGGGTCACCATAACTGCCTCTTCTGCGGGTAGTACATTATTCCAGTAGCTATCCTCCCGCACCAACATCGTCACGTCTATCTTCCGACTGTGAAACATCTCCGCCATCTCGATGCCTATAAGTCCACCACCTACAACTACGGCACGACTCAAACCCAGACTGTGAGCCTCCATATTGTCTAGGTCCTGCATATGGTATAACCCGCCTACGCGATCTAGGTCTTGGCCAGGCCAGCCAAACTTGTTAGGTGTACTACCCACTGCTAGTATCAGGTGGTCATAGCGCAGGCTGCCGCCGTCCTGCAACGATAGCTCTTGCTTGTCGTAGTCAATCCCCGTCACTCGATCCATCACAAGATCGATTCTATTCTTGGACCAGAACCAGTCTTCATAAGGCTGTATATCTTCCTTACGCATATGACCCATGTAGACATACATCAGAGCCGTCCTGCTAAAGTGAAAAGGCGATTCTTCTGATATCATCGTAATCCTGTGGTCACTAGCACGCTTCCTTATCCACCGAGCTGCGGTCGTACCACTGATTCCGTTACCTATTATGACCGTATGTTGACCCATAATTACTTTGGTTTGACACACAAGATAGAAAAATCAATCCTCAAAAATGTCGCCCAAAATACTTAAGGGTGTAGTCAAGAAAATACAGCGCAAATAAACTATGTTTTCCCACACTGCAAGTAATTAATTACTACATTCGTCCTGTGACACAAACTTCTGTTATGTCGCTATTAATCAATGCATCACATAATTTTTTACTATGAAGAAAATTTTTACATTTTGCTTTTTCTCTTTCTTGGCGTCAGTCAGTCTATCTGCACAGAATCGACTGGTCTTTATCGAAGAGTTTACGCAAGCCTCTTGCCCACCATGTGAGGCGACGTCGCCTGCACTTAATGCTGTAATGGCCGAAAACGCTGATAAGGTGGTAGAAATCAGGTATCACACTTCATGGCCTGGTACTGATCCTATGAATGCTGATAACCCAACTGACGTACAGGCTCGGGTAGACTACTACGGAGTAACTGGTGTACCTCACCTACGTATCGACGGTGTGGTTGCAACACGATCAGGTAATAACCTAGTCACAACTACAGAAATAGATGCTAGATATGCCATCGCGTCGGACGTATCTATGGAGCTTACGCATGACTTTAATGATGACAACAGTGGTATGATGTTATCTCTATCTATCACTAATGATGGGTCTGATGCATACAGTGTAGCGAGTAATCGTCTACGTATAGCTGTAGTAGAGGAGTTAGTCACATGGCCGTTTACGCCTGGTTCTACCAGTCTTACAGAGTTCCATGCAGTAATGAAGGACTTCGTAACTGATGTATCAGGTATGATGTTACCAGAAATCGCTGCTGGCGAAACATGGACAGAGTCATGGATGGTCGACGTACCAGCTACTACGTATTCACTATTTCAACTAGGAGCTGTCGCTTGGATACAAGATGAGCAGACACAATCAGTGATCAATGCAGCAGAGTCTCACCCAGTAGAACTTAACGGTGACTATGTGGATATAGCTGCAGCTAGCCAAGTAGAGTCTGCATCATTCTGCGATGAAACTATCGCTCCAGCAGTGACCCTAATCAATAACGGTTCTGTAGACATCACAGAAGCAACGATAGCTATGCTTGCTAATGGCGAAATAGTAGCGACTGAAAACTTCTCTGGCACATTAGCTGCAGGTGCTAGCACTGCTTACGACTTCAGCGAAGTTGCTAGAGTGCCTGGTGGTATCGAGTATAGCTTTGAGGTGACATCTGTCAATGGATTGCAAAGAGATGCAGACCGATTCAACGGTGTTACACAAGCTACTTTTGTAGGATCTTTTGGCGAATACACTAGCCTAAACGAAACATTCGAAGGACTAGCATTTAGAGATGCAGGTGATTTCATCGTTGAGGCTTCGTATGGCCTTGCTTTTGTTACAGTTACTCCTGCAGCATTCGGTACTACTGCCAATGTAGGTAACGGTTCTCCTAACTCTATGCTCATAGATTTCTGGGGATGGACAACTGTAGGAGACGAGGCGAGCTTGTACTACGGAGAAGTAGATATGTCAGTAGCTACAGATCCTACATTCACATTCTCGTATACTGGTGCAAGCTTCCAGACTAGCCAAGACGAATTACACCTAGAGGTATCAACAGACTGTGCTGACAGCTGGACTACGCTGTGGTCAGGTATCGGTGCTGATCTTGCAACACAAGGAGCGATCAACGATGCTAGATACGTACCTACATTTAGCTCTACATGGGTCCCTGTTGAAGTTAGCCTAGCAGACTACGTTGGTGATGCCAATGTATCATTCCGACTAAGAGCTGTATCAGCATACGGTAATGCTACATACATCGACAACGTAGCTATACAAGGTATATCAACTAGCAATAATGAGATAGTAGATCAGACACTAGCAAGTATCTATCCTAACCCTATCAATGCAACAGCTATGATCGACCTAGATCTAGCAGAAGCAAGTGAGGTAGTACTACAGGTATCAGATATCAATGGTAAAATACTAGACACTAAGTCTTACGGGCTACTGTCAGGTGCTCACACTCTACGTTATGATGTAGATGCGCTTACTAGCGGTCTTTATATCTTTAATGTAGTTGCTGGTGATGTTGTATCTCCACAGCGAGTATCTGTAATCAAGTAAGTATAACTCTACTATAAGCCTAAGGCTTATGAGTAGTAGATATAAAAGGGGTCAGCAATGTGAGTTGCTGACCCCTTATTTTTTTATGTGCAGCTATCATTTGTGATCTACGAAAGAAAAGGCTGGTGCCTTTTTTTCGCAAGTCTCTATACTCCTGCCATGTCTATGATGTGGTAGGAAGAAACCGCCCCCTGATATACTTAATAGTCTTACCCTCTCCCTTGAGCACCTCGTAGTACGTCTTATGTGCTAGCTCTGGATACTCTAGTGGGCCGCCATAGATGTCATAGTCTTCATATAAAACCTCTACAAGATCACTCTCTCTCCATGCATCTAGGGTGTAGTGGTAAAGCGTGTCATCATCCGTCTTGAGATGTATAGTACCGCCTG
>CAYMFD010000162.1:0-5901 GCA_964389475.1 uncultured Saprospiraceae bacterium | reverse complement strand
ATAGAGGCCACGCTTCTACCCAGCAGCATTGTATAGGGCGGCTTGTACATCGATGTACCTCTGTCTTATCTTAGAGATTTGCCCTAGAGATTGCTTCGCATCTGCTATAGAGTCGTACTGTAGTGTGATCAAGTCAGCAAGTTTACTTTCTGCTATTTCACTTACCCCTTGGTCGACGTACTGGTCTAGGACGAAATTGAGAAATTGCTGCATCTCTGACTGGTAGTTGCTTAAGACTACTCTCGCTTTGGAGGCTCGCTCTATCCTAGGGACCATCTCTTTATGATAGGCGACATAGGTAAGGACGTCGTAGAGGTCGCTATGCTCGCCTTGCACGAGTTTGGTCAGATCTTGTAATTGCTGATCACCGTAGCCCAGCATGGCCAACTCATCGAGTAGTTGCTGGCGGGTGATGGGAGATGCCCACTGTCGACGTAGGCTATCTATATCTGGGTATTTGCTTTGTAGGTCTCCATACAGCTGAGCTAAGAATTCTCGCTGGCTGATCATCCGGCCGTTAGGTCCATAGAATACAGTCTTGACCATGCTGTCTAGTTCTCGTGCCTTGCCGTCTGCAAGCTGTACACGTATGGTGGTGCGAGGGCCGTCGTCGCATACACAAGGATCATTATTGCACAGTGTACAGACTAGCGGTGGTGGGTCCTCTGTCCTACATACACAAGGAGACTGTCCACAATCTGCGCAGGCAACTGGGCCGGGAGGTCCAGGTGGTGGATCGGCGGGTGGTCCATCCCATGCTGGATCACTAAAGTGCTCGTATGCCTTCACAAAGTCATAGATCGTAAAGTAGTCCTTGCCATCAGCTAGACGGGTACCTCGACCAACGATCTGCTTAAACTCTACGATACTCGATACATGACGCAGTAATACGATGTTGCGTACTTCTGGCGCATCTACACCCGTACTGAGTTTACGCGAGGTGGTGAGCACAGTAGGGATAGACTTTTCGTCGTTTTGAAAATCCCTCAGGTGTTGCTCGCCTCTGGCGCCGTCGTCAGCTGTCACTCGCACACAGTACATGGTGCTAGTAGCAGGACTCAATCTATTGATAAGATCCCTTATCATCGCCGCATGATCCTGTGTGTCACAGAACACCAGTGTCTTGTGAGAGGGATCAACCATTTGTAAGTAAAGACTCACACGGTACTGTTCTATATCATCGATGATAATCTGACTCCCCTGCTGTCTGATACCATATACCTTATTGGGATCGATCTCCCCTGATAGGACAAGGTCCTCTGGCATATACTGATATTCGTCTCCTGTGGTAGAGATCTGCTTGACGCGAAAAGGTGTAAGGTAGCCGTCCTCGATACCCTCGGCAAGTGAGTACTCGTACACTGGTTTACCAAAGTAGTCATACGTATCGCCGTTGACGTCTCGCTTGGGTGTAGCAGTGAGGCCCAGTTGCACGGCATCCCCGAAGTAATTGAGGATTTCCCGCCAGCTACTCTCGTCTCGTCTGCCACCGCGGTGACACTCGTCGATGATGATCAGGTCAAAGAAGTCAGACGCATACTCCCCAAAGTAAGGCGTGCCATCCGCAGCCTCTTCGCTATCGTCATCCAACACATCGGTAGACTCTGCTGCTAGGCTGATGGGCTCGATACGGCGTGCCTCGGCCTCCTCGTTACTGCCTGACATAAAGGTCTGGAAGATGGTAAAAAAGACACTACCATTAGTCGGTACATGACCAGCCTTCTTGATCTCAGACGGTTTGATCCTGACGAGTGCCTCTTCCTCGAAGCCTACGAATGCATTAAATGCTTGATCCGCAAGAATATTGCGATCTGCCAGAAATAGAATCCGTGGACGTCGGCGACCATCACGACGCAGATTCCACTTGGCCTCGAATAGCTTCCAGCAGATGTGAAAGGCCGTAGCGGTCTTGCCCGTCCCTGTAGCCATGGTGAGTAGTAGGCGGTCTTGCCCATCTGCGATAGCACTGAGCACTCTCTCTACCGCGACTCGCTGAAAATATCGTGGCTGCCACTGCCCTCTAAATAAGGCATAAGGCGCTGCGAGCAATCGCCCACGCCAGCCCTGCTGGTCTGCCTCTAGGTCGCTCTTCGGGGTAGGGTAGGTCATGTCCCACAGCTCATCAGGCGTGGGGTAGTGATCGACGTCTCGCTCCTGCCCCGTCAACATATCCACCTGATAGATGCGCTGCCCATTGGTTGCGTAGGTGTAGCGTACATCTAGTCGTTGTGCATAGTCTTTGGCTTGGTCGAGGCCAGCCGTGTAGTATTTATCCCGGGCCTTGACCTCGATGACGGCTAGGCGCTTACCACGATACTCGAGCACATAGTCGGCCTTGAGCGGTGGCTTGCGACGACCAGCGCCTAGTATGCGACCTTGATTGATGGGAAACTGGTGCCAGATCTTACCCTCACCCGTAGCAGACCAGCCTGCCTCTTGCAAGGTAGGTTCTACGAGCTGGTATTCGGTCTGGCGTTCGTTCATACTGTTTGCAGCTTACTCCAGTCATGAGGGCTATCATGAAGCGTACCATCGTATTCTAGTACAACTCTGATGATCGTAGAATAAAGAGTAGATACTTGCTCCTCATATCTCGCAGAGTCAAGCTGGCCTTGGCCCAACCATGCAATAGCAGACTCGCTAAATAAGTCTAAAGCTTCTTTGATACGAGCACTATCTAGTGAATGTACTATCCTAACTGGCTCTTCTATTGAACGACGTATTCGACGGCACAGTGATTTGATAATTAGTCGTTTGTTTTCAGCCGAATTTCCGCTACTACCTGCTTGGTATAACTCTTCAATAGCTACGAAAAAGCCTGGCATGGCGTTAACTAGTACCAGAGAATGGAGACTATCTCTACGATCCTTCTTGGCAATAAATCGATTGTACTCAGCTTTCTTTTGGAGTGCGGCAACTGGATCACGATACACATACTTTACAAATAGATAGATGTTAAATCCAGCAACAATTGCATGCGCTATAGCACTTATCCATCCTGGCTCCATTAGAAGAGGTATGATAGTGGACTGTAACTTAAATCTATTCTACCGATAGCCTCGTGTACATCATCCATAAAACGCTTCTCGGGCTTACTGTCTAACCTGAACTTTTTTATAAATGCATTACCTCCTATCTGTGCAACTACTTCTCTAATTAATTCTTCCAAAAATGATGGATTAACATCGAAGGTGTCAGCGGGTATAACCAATGTAAGCTCTTCCGCATCCAGCATTTTATTGGTGAATCCAGATCTCTGTCTAACCGCTTTACCGCTAGGTCTTCCTGAGAATACCTTTACTCCATTACTTTGGTAGGTGCCTAAATCAATTGTTACGTTTCCCATGTGGTATAAAGTCTGTGTGATCAAAAACGATGCTAGCTTGCAAGAGAGTACCTGGAAAATACAATTTGCTACTCTTAACGTTTCTACTGTCCGGCGGGTGCCAGAGGGATTCTTCTTTGTTGAATGTAATACTTGCTAACGACTTTTCTTGTGGTTTGGTTCCTGAAACTACATTATGCCTACCATCGAAAAGTATCCTTGCTTTTCCAGAGATTAGTGCCATCCATGATTCATCGTCGTCAAAATTGCTGTTTAATTTGTAAAAATGATCAATAAAGCGAATAGAGCCGTTACCTCTGGGATCGGTAGTAGAGGTGACATTGTCTTGAAGTGCATACAGCGTCCACAAGGACTCTTCTGTTAAGCCCTTTCGGAACAGATCTTTATCTCTGTAATGCTTACTAATGTCTTCCATTTTGCTTACCGTACTTATAGCAGCACATTTAGGCGACTTAAACTTTTCGTAAATCGTATCTCCTACATTCATAATGGCCAACTTAAATACCCCCTTTCTGGAAGTACCTTCTGTTTTTTCAGTAAAATAGCCAACAGAGTATCTACGGTCTATTGAGCTGTGTTCATTGGCATTACTCATGATCTCACCGATGACTCGACACAAGCTTTTTTCGGCTAGCGGTGACAGCTGTCGCCCCATCTGCTCTATACACGACAAAACATACTGAGTGAGGTCATTCACACTTTGCTGATGCCCTTGCACACCATCATTTTCGCTGTACTCACACAGAGGACAGGTAAGCACACCATCATACTTATTGTCGAGTCCCAATATGTACTGATATGGCCCGATAGACTTGAGTAGTTCATTCACTTTGCCTGATGGCTCCTTGTATGTGATGGATGGAGACCTGCTATTTGGATTATTTTCATATTGACGAATGAAGTTTTTCAGGATGGAGTCCAGGTAGATTTCAGCGCCTAAATCAATATCCTTGCACTGAGAAAAGTCAATGATCAAGTCTTTACAACCCTCGCGATACAGTATATCAAACAATTGGTGAATAACATTAAAGGATGGTCTCTCATTGTGAACCAGTGAAAAGCGGCTCGGAATCTTGATAGACCGACGTGTTTTTTTACTACCACCGGGTGATAATGGAACTAGGGTATGCTCACAGTCTACAATGTGTGCTATCAACTGATCGGTTTTGTAGTGATTACCAATGGTAGATAGTGCCTGTTCGGTTAAGCTTGACACCTTTTGGTTCTTAGATTTACGAAGAATAGCCTTGGTAGCCCTCCTCTGCCCTAACCAAGTCAAGTAACGTTCTTGTTCTTTCTTACTGCGTTTCATTACTGACCACCAAATGGTATAACAATACCAAGATATCACAAATCACCTACTCCCACAACGACGGCTGCTCGTAAAGTAGTGGCCTGAGCTGCTCCTGGACCACTTTTATATCGCTCATGAGTTGAGCAGTGGTTTTCGATACAGTACCAAATATATTTTTTTCGACATCTAGCAGTGTGAATAGTAGACTAGAGGATGCCAGTGTGTATATCGATGCCAGACCAAAAGGAAAGGTAAGGTCAAAGAAGGTGAGTTGACCATTGCTGTGCTCATACTCACTACGATGTAAGTCTTGATTATGAGCTGAGGCAGAAAGCAAGCGGTAGTGTAAGTCGTACAGATCTTGATCTCCGATCTCTTGTGCTAGTCGCTCTAGCTTTCTGACTTGGGGATCGACTATCGTATACCACTTTGCTCGCTTGAGTAACTTTTCCTCTACTACGTGCTTTTTTAGTCGGTCATAGCGCAGAGCATGGTCTTTAGCCGAGTCTTGGCTGGTTGTTGAAGGAGGTCTTTGCTTACCCGCCATCAGATCCGTCTTCATAGCCGTGTCCTGCCAGGCACGCTTATCTCGTTCTTGACAGTAGGCGACGGCGATGGCTTTGAGTTCGTGATCACCTACAAGCGCATAACGCATCTGGATAGAGACCTCCACACTGTCTCTCAGTATAGATCTAGCGGCCGTGGCGTTACCTAGACTAAAAGCAGCTCCGAGGCCTAGGAGTTGTCGTGTATAGCGGCGTAAAAACAACATGCCCAGTAACCACTTATTGGATGTCTCAAGATTCATCGTTAGGAGTAGATTAGAAGCGTATCTTATATACAAGGTAATCTCGTGATGAATAAGATTCCTGATCTCGGGTATCTTACCCATATGATCCTCCTGAGGCAGCAGGTTGTCTCTCTCCCGCTCAATGTAGTCTCGATAGTTGTCTATGGGATGCATTCCAAAAAGTTAATTATGT
Source organism: uncultured Saprospiraceae bacterium (assembly GCA_964389475.1). GTDB lineage: Bacteria > Bacteroidota > Bacteroidia > Chitinophagales > Saprospiraceae > CAYMFD01. Next base: position 278 of record CAYMFD010000162.1, on the reverse strand, counting down.
CAGTGTGGGGATCAAGAATGGGAAGCGCAAAACCCAGACTGACGATTCGCTCAGCCAGACCACGTGATTCGTGAGTGGTGATCTTGACGAAGGAAATGATCAGCGATCTGGAAGCACAAAACAGCTCTCACTCCTGTTTGCGCTTTTAGATCCTTCTGGCGGTGCCTACAGGCTCACGAATCTCCAGATTACCGCATCCAGACTGTAGTCATCTACTAGGTAACTACTCACCATCATGCTCCGCAATCATCTCTGCGGCTGCTCTAGCGACTCGCTCT
>CAYMFD010000161.1:3688-5912 GCA_964389475.1 uncultured Saprospiraceae bacterium | reverse complement strand
AAAATACTACGACCACTCAATCTTACGATGATTGCGGTTACACAGTGGCTGCTGTGGTTCCTCATGTCAGAACGCTACCTCCCAGAGGCGGCGCTAGAGGGACACCTTATCTGGCTGTTTATCTTCGATACCATGCTTATAGCTGGAGCAGGTTACGTCATCAACGATATAGTAGACTACCAGGCCGACCTCGTCAATAAACCCATGAAGACCTTCATAGGTCGACGTATATCGCTAGACCAGGGCTGGCGCTACTACTGGGCTCTCGTCGTGCTAGGTCTTGCCATCAGCGTCTACCTAGCTACGGCCTTGGGAGAGATGCCGCTGCTATGGATCTACCCTGTGGCCGTAGGATTACTCTACCTATACAGCAAGACGCATAAACGCCAGCCCCTCATCGGCAACTTCCTCGTATCACTATTCTGCGCATGGGTGCCTGTGATCATACTAGTCGCTGAGCGGTCAGCCCTTGATGCCTTACTGGAGACCAATGAGCGAAATGCCCTCCTGCTGTGCTTCGTTGTGGGAGGTTATGCACTAGTAGCCTTCCTGGCCAATATGGCTCGCGAGGTCGTCAAGGACATCGAAGACCTAGAGGGCGACAGCCAGGCCGGCTATAGGACGCTGCCTCTCGTCATCGGTGCACAGAGTGCCAAGTATATTGCACTGGCATTTATAGGTAGTGTGCTGGTACTAGTCGGATTCACCTTGTGGCTATCGTGGCGCATAGGCTACATAGAGGGCCTCAGGGCGGTGTCTGTCCTTCTGCTACCACTCACGATACTCATTATATACGAGCTAGGTAGAGCTACGGAAAAGGCGCATTACAAGAAGGTCTCGCGTATGATAAAGATCCTCATGGGACTATCACTCGTGCTAGTCATCGTCTTAAGCCTGTAAACCTACCATGATTCGAAGGTCTCTCAAATAATAACACTATCCACATGATCAATCCTCAACTTAATGTCATCCTAGGATCTCAGAGTCCACGCAGGGCAGAGCTCTTACAACTCATTGATGTACCTTTTACAACGGAGGTGCGGAGTGTCGATGAGGTGTGGCCAGATAGCCTAGATGTCTACGAAGTTGCAGCTTACCTAGCGGAGCTCAAGGCTTCTGTATTCGATGATCTACAATCTAGAGATGTGTTGATTACAGCGGATAGTGTGGTTATCGTAGACGACCAGATATTTGGTAAGCCCGCTACGATTGACGAAGCAAAGACTATGATCCGAGCACTGAGCGGTCGAACGCATGTCGTAGTTACAGGAGTATGCATTGCAACTATGGATGGTAAAGACACTTTCAGTGATCGAGCTGTAGTAACTATGGCTGAGATCTCGCCTGCGGAGATTGACTACTACGTCAGCAACTACTCGCCCATGGACAAGGCAGGCGCTTACGGCATACAGGAGTGGATCGGCTACAGCAAGATCACTAATATTGATGGCACTTTTCCTACGATCATGGGACTGCCTGTACATATGGTGTATGAGCGGTTGAGAGAATTGGGAAGTAGCCTTTAGTTTGTGATATTCAGAAGTAAGGCAAATATCCAAACAAGTGCTTGGCGGTATTTGTAGCATCCAGAATGCACTGATATTTCATTTTTTGCGCTGCCAAAAAACGAAACAAAAAAGGCAGCTTTTCTAAAGGCAGCTTAAACAGCGCCTAGCATCACTGACAAATTGAGTTTTTCTTGACAGCACTGCTCGATGATCGGCTGCTTTCCTGAGATCTCGCAGAGGATCCAGTCGATTGATAGCACTGTCTGTAGCTATATTGCCGCCTAGTTAATACTTGAAAACTAGCATCGCTCACTCTCACAATCGCGACGCCTTGTCATCTACTGGGGCTGCTGTTAGAAAAGTCGCTGTCACAAGAAAACAAGCTCCGAAAAAACACTTAATGCCATGTGAGATTAGTGACACAATGTGCTTCTTATTCTCTAATTGAGTACCCATTCTCAGCCTTAAACTAGCCAAAATAGCGTACAGTTGTTTCATAGCACTATGCCTATTGTTTGATATTCGTTTGTTATCAACCTTATCTTATGAATATCCTAGTTCGCCATTTCAACATGCTAAGTGCTTATTTGTCAAATTTGCTTCTTAATTGTGCGACCGAGATAGCTCCATCCCGCGTAGAAACCCTATTGTCTGAGATGGCTAGAATACTAAAAGCGTTGAACTCATGGTCACTGCCTTCTGTGGCATTGACGCTT
>CAYMFD010000161.1:0-3588 GCA_964389475.1 uncultured Saprospiraceae bacterium | reverse complement strand
TCTCTTTGTCCATGCTGGTCGTAGGCAATATCAATAATGTTGTCTGTAACCCTGGTAGTTGTAATCGTACTAATTAATTGGCCTTCGCTTCCTGGGGTATCGTATCGAATGTGGGACGATGGTGCAGCTGGTCCCAACGAGATATCTAGAAGGTACAATAAGTCTGCTCCTACATTGCTGCTGCCCCATCCGTACATCGGATTGAATGGTAAGGGAGGCGCGATCATGCTTTCGCCTGAATAGTCGTATCTCCAAAGCTCTATAGCTGTACTGTCTGCCGTAAGTACTTCATTAGATTGTGAGGCAACCACCTGCCTGTCAGGTCTGTATGTGAAAGTAGAACTGCTTGTATTGCTCTCGACATCAGTATTTTCTTTTTTGTAGGCTACTAATTGATTGTCTTGAGTAGTTAAGGTGATGACTAAGCCACTGTCACCCGTTACAAGGATGCTATCATCATGACGTATGCTTGTCAATGACTGCGAACTCTCAAACCCATCACTTCCAGAGCTGATAATGGTAATAAGATTTACGTCTTCAGAACGAGTGATGAAGAAACTATGATTTAAGGCCTCGCCGATATCAACACTATAACTGACGATGTTGCCTATCTCATCATAGGTCATTACAGCTGCTTGAAAAATCTCATCATTACCATCGATCCATTCTATCCGCTGTACGGGGCAGGTGATGGGATCATCGCAGACGGCAGCTGCCTCATCCTTGCAGGACAAGACGATTATTGATAGGGCTAATGCTAAAAGGTATAAATTCAGTCGTGACATGGGACACTACTCTTTAAAGATCAGCACCTCTCGACCATCCGGCCCAGCATACCCACGATACATCCCTTTGGTATTGAATGGCATAGCGATATTACCATAACGATCTAGGGCTACTATTCCACCCGACCCTCCAGCCTCGACAAGAACTTCATTGACCATCGTGTTTGCCGCTGTCTCTAGGTCCTCGCCAGCGTACTCCATGCGAGCAGCTATATCTCTGGCGACGGTATAGCGTATGAAGTACTCTCCATGGCCTGTACTGCTCACGCCACAGGTCTTGTCGTCAGCAAATGTGCCAGCACCTATGATAGGGCTGTCGCCGATCCTGTTGTATTGCTTGTTGGTCATGCCGCCGGTACTCGTGCCAGCGGTGATGTGGCCGTCCTTATCTAAGGCTACGCAGCCTACCGTACCAAACTTTTCTTCCTTTTTCGCAGCTTCCTTCTGTAGCACCTTCTGTATCCTATTCCATTTATTCTGTACCTTGAAGTAGGCGGGGTCGACCAGCTCTATACCTTGTGTCTGCGCAAAGGTTTCAGCGCCTCTGCCAGCGAGCATGACATGCGGACTCTTTTCCATGACAGCCCGTGCAGCACTGATAGGGTGTTTGATCGTCTTAGTGCCGGCAGTAGCGCCGCTATTACGATCAGCACCGTACATGATACTAGCGTCGTGCTCATTCTCTCCCTCATGGGTAAATACCGCTCCACGACCTGCATTAAAGAGGGTGTCGTCCTCCATCAGTCGTATCACAGCCTCTACAGCATCTAGGCTAGACCCGCCCTTGCTCAATATGTCCTGGCCTACATCTAGTGCTGCATTGAGACTGGCCTCTACGGTTGCGACCTTGGTACTGTCGTGATTGTCAGGTCGCTGGTAACCAGCACCTCCATGTATGACGATTGCCCATGCTGGTGCTGTCATATTATCGTTGTCGTCCGATATAGCTTCCTTTTGCTTGCAGGACGATAATGCCAGTATGATCACGGGTATATACTTCCACATATACGACGGAGTTAAAGGTTAAAATTAGAAAGGATAGCAGCTGCTTTATCGAGGTGGTCTTGCGTAATCGATCGACCGCGATACCATAGTCTGAGCCTTCGCCCAATATAGGAGTACCGCCTTGCCCACACACCTAGTATGCCAACCAAAAGCATAACTAATAGCCCCTTAGCGCCGAGTATGGAGGTTGCAACGATGATTCCGATGAGGTAGAAGATAATCATCATAGCCATGATCATGACCGACTGGAGAGCACCAGAAAAGACAGGCTCTTTGACCTTTTTACTAACAAAGCCTCGGGCAAGACCGATCGGGATTATATGTAGCGCGGTACCCAATAGGGCTGGTAACAAACCTAAAATCGCCAATATTACCTCCCACCACTTAATATCGCGTTGTGCTAGTGACCGGAGATCACCATCGGGTAGCATTGATCGTAAGGCGGCGATATCATCAGCGATATCTTGCTTCTGAGCAGTGGGCATGACATTGAGCTGATCAGCAATAGCGATGTGTTGGTCTATTCGGCTTGAGTCTTGCGCTTGCCTAGGAGCCCATGCAGTAAAGTGGGGTACCGACATCTCTATGAGATCTAGATGTAGGGCTTCGTCACCTGCCTCATCTATATGGACTAGTTCGGCCTGTAAAGCAGCGCGAGTATCGTCTGTCAATTGCCGTATGCCTTTATTCTTGTTCTCCTCAAATGAAGCCATATATTCCCTTGCATCGATGGGAGGAGCTATGCTGAGCATTACGTCTTCGTGGAGTAATGTCGAATCAGTAAAGCTGATGCCGACTGGCAAAATGTAAAGCGGCGTTGAACTGTCTTGTTCAAGGCAACTACTTGCAAGTCTTGCGAGTCCCTTTTGGAGCGGTCTTAGTTTTTTTGTTGCTTTTGTCGAGCCTTCTACGTAGACGATTATTGGATGCTCTTGCTGTAATACCTTTCCTATGTGTTTGATTTGCTCCACGTTGCGCTTCATATCCTCGTATCCATCTCTGAATCGATAGATCGGGTGCTGATTGGTGGACCTAAGCAGAGGCGCTAACCATTTGTTCTTAAAAACATCACCTCTCACTAGGTAGTGCAGTGGTCTATGATAGACGCCAGTAACTGTGAGTGGCTCCAAGAAACCAGCGGGATGGTTCATAGCAATAAGCACCCGGCCTTTCTTAGGAATGTTGTCTTTGCCCTTGACGTATAAGCGACGATAACTCATCAGAAGCGTCCACCAAATGAGCTTTTGTAAAACTGCGTATATCATGTATCGTGTCTAGTGCCGTGAAGATACTAGTCGCGGTTGATACTCCGTTGATCTGGGTTAAAAGATACAGCGAGCATGATCGTATCTGTTCGATAACTAACCTTAGGCTTCCTACCTACGATATTTAGCACGGCACACTTTTTTTACTATATCTTTGAAGAAATCAGACTTATGGGACTTGTTTACGCAAATATAGAGATCGTTAATGCCGACGATCTAGCCCTTGTAAGAGCTCACAGCATAGGTGAAGAAGAAGTGAAGAGAATGACCGTGAATGCCTTGGTTGATTCGGGAGCATATATGATGTGCATAAATGAGACGATTCAAGAGCAGCTAAACTTGCCATACCTTGAGCCTCGAAAGATGCAAATGGCAGACGGTAGTATCGTAGAGATGCCAGTTGTGACAAGCGTCAGGCTTAATTTTAAGAATAGAACATCATTATGCAATGCGCTTGTCCTTCCTGGCGATAGCGAGGTCTTACTAGGTGCAATACCTATGGAAGAGATGGATGTCTTGATACACCCTCTACG
>CAYMFD010000160.1:0-5972 GCA_964389475.1 uncultured Saprospiraceae bacterium | reverse complement strand
AAATGTGGCTGCGGTTAAACGCTTCTTCATTTCGGAGTGCAAATATACGACGTCATGCGAGTTAATCAACAAGAATTACGAGAGATTTTTTCTAGCTATTCTTCTTCGTTTAACTGTCGCTCTATATCCTCCATAAATACGTAGTCGACGGCCTCGGCCAAAGTAGGGACCAATGTCAAAATTGAGTCCAAACGGCTAATCTCGATTAGCTTTTTCACAGAAGGAGCAGTAGCACCTGCGATGATAAAGCTACCCTTCTGCGACCACAGACGATTGGCTGTAAGGATACTACTCAGTCCTGAGCTATCCACATACTTGACGTTAGTAAGGTCAAAGATGAGATTATGGACGCCTTCCTGCTCTAGAAAGATAAACTCTGACTTGAGAGCAGGCGCTAAGAGGCTATTAAGGTTCTCTTCCTGCAAGGTAAACACCGTGTGTCTGTCCTGCTTGTCAAGGGTAAATTTCATAGTGTGGTGTTAGTAATCTTTAAATTAACGTGGCAAGCGCCTAGTCCATTATGTATGGGTAGTCTTCTTGCACATAATTGTGCTCGTATAGGCCTGATGCTAATGGTAGTGGACTATCCTCTGCGAACTGTACGGCATCTGCGATTTCTGCTTCGATCTTAGATTTGATAGCATCCACCTCTTTGCTTGATGCGATCTTACCACTGATCATTTTCTGCTCTATCAGTATAATGGGGTCCTTGCCCTTGTACTTTTCGAGCTCTGCCTTAGTCCTATATTTTGCTGGATCAGATACAGAGTGACCTCTATATCTGTATGTTTTGATTTCAAGGAAGTAAGGTCCCTTACCTTCTTTGATATGCTTACCTGCCTTATCAAGTGCCTCATGCACAGCTACAGGGTCCATACCGTCTACTGCCTCGTGCGGCATATCAAATGCGTCACCGATGGTATGGATGTCTTTGACATTACTGGTTCTTTCTACAGATGTACCCATGGCATACCCGTTGTTTTCGCAGATGTAGAGAACGGGGAGGTTCCATGTCATCGCCATATTAAACGACTCATAAAGGGCTCCTTGTCTAGCCGCTCCATCACCGAACATAGTTACAGTCAGCTGATTATCTCCTCGATACTTGTCAGCGAATGCTATACCTGTACCTATAGGTATCTGGGCTCCTACGATACCATTACCACCAAAGTAGTTCTGCTCACGTCCGAAGAAGTGCATCGATCCACCTTTACCCTGTACACAACCCGTCTCTTTACCAAATAGCTCAGCCATACACTCACGGCTAGTCAGGCCTCTTGAGAGACCTATACCGTGCTGTCGATAAGCTGTAACTACTTTATCTTCTTTCTTTAGCGCAGATACCATACCTGCTGCTATTGCCTCTTGGCCGATGTACACGTGGCAAAAGCCTCTAATCTTTTGCTTGCTGTAAGCCTTTAATGTCGCCTCCTCAAATCGTCTGATTCTCAGCATCACTTCATACCACTCTAGGTACTGCTCCTTAGAGTACTTTGATTTGGATTTTGCCTTACTTACTGCCTTCTTCTTGGTCGCTGTCGTTGCTGCCATTGTTAGCTATTTCTTGTTGAGTACGTGCAAAAGTAACACACGATGGATAATTCTAGTTGATACCGAGTAATTCTACTTCAAATATGAGTGTGGCGTATGGTGGGATCGATGCACCAGCACCTCTCTCTCCATATGCGAGATCGTATGGTAGTGACACCCTCCACTTGTCTCCTACAGACATAAGCTGTAGTGCCTCTTGCCAGCCTTTGATGACGCCACCAACTGGAAAACTGATCGGCTCTCCTCTATCGACACTACTGTCGAATACGGTACCGTCTATCAACATACCGTGGTAGTGGGTAGTCACCTTGTCACTAGGTCCAGGAGATGGGCCATTGCCACTCATGAGCACCTCGTACTGTAGACCCGTGGCCGTAGTGGTGACACCTGGCTTAGCGCCATTCTCAGCGAGATACGCCTGACCTTGTAATATTACATCTTGACTTGCCATTTCCTTAGCTTCTTTTTTTGCGTCTCGGTATAGTTGACTAGACGTCTTCTTATCAATGAGGGTCTCCTGACCACTAATAGCTGCCTCTATAGCAGCTGCTACCAGCTTAGCATCGATATTTTTCAGCCCTTCTTTCTTAAAGTTCTGCCCTACTATCACGCCTACCCCGTAGGATAACGAGTCTAGCTTAGTACTGAGGGTCTGCGCTATTGTTATCGATGACATCATCAAAAACAATGCTGTGATTACACCTACTGCCTTCATATTATTCCGCATCTTAATGTGCACAAATGTGTCACTATTTTAACTGTCATACAAACATTGACCATCGACATAACATGCCGCAGGACTACTTTAATACAATCTTGACAGTATGACCTACTTGAGCTCCTTGTAATAGTGGTAGAAATAAGGGATCGTACGGATACCCGCGTAGAAGTTACGGATACCGTAGTGCTCATTGGGAGAGTGGATATCATCAGTATTATAGCCAAATCCCATAAGTACCGTCTTGACCTCTAGAACCTCCTCAAATAGGGCAACGATGGGTATACTACCACCACTACGTACCGGTATGGGCTCCTTACCGAGACTATGCTCTACGGCCTTACTAGCAGCAGCGAACTCTGGCGTATCACTAGGCGTGACGTAGGGCGCTCCGCCATGGTGTGGTGTTACCTTGACCTTGATACCTGGTGGCGCTATCTCTTCTAGATGTTTTTTAAACAATGCACTGATGGTCGCACTATCTTGGTGAGGCACGAGTCGCATACTCACCTTGGCATAGGCCTTACTAGGCAAGACGGTCTTGGCACCTTCGCCGGTGTAGCCGCCCCACATACCATTGATATCAAGGGTAGGACGTATGCTTGTCTGCTCGAGTACGGTGTACCCTTTCTCACCGAGGGTAGCATCTATGTCTAGACCTTTCTTGTATAGGTTGATGTCAAAGGGGGCCGCATTCATAGCCGCTCGATCAGCGTCAGACAAGACTTCTACGTCGTCATAAAAGCCCGGTATGGAGATCTTACGATCCTCATCATGGAGGCTGGCTAACATCGTCGAGAGGATGTTGACAGGATTAGCGACCGCACCACCATAGACGCCACTATGCAGGTCTTTATTAGGACCAGTCACCTCGACCTCCATATACGATAGACCACGGAGGCCCACTGTGATAGATGGCGTGTCTAGGCTCAAGGTGCTCGTATCACTTACCAGCACGACATCACAGCTGAGCTTGTCTTTGTACTCTTTACAGAAAGGTCCTAGGTTCTCCGACCCAGTCTCCTCCTCGCCTTCTATCATAAACTTGATATTGCATGGCAGGGTATCCGTCTTGATCATAGCCTCTGCAGCCTTGACATGCATATACATCTGGCCCTTATCGTCACAAGCGCCACGGGCATAAATAGCACCATCAGGGTGGAGGTCAGACTTCTTGATTACTGGCTCGAAAGGTGGGCTATCCCACAGATCTAGCGGGTCTGGCGGCTGTACGTCGTAGTGTCCGTAGACGAGGACAGTAGGCAGTGAGGCATCGATGAGTCGCTCGGCATAGACCACAGGATGGCCAGCAGTGGTGATTACCTCTACCCCATCAAGTCCAGCCTCACGCAGTGACTTCGCTACCAGGTCGGCTGTCTGGGCTGTCTGCGCATCGTAAGCGCTGTCTGCGCTGATAGATGGTAGCCTGAGGAGGTCTAGCAATTCTGATAAAAATCGCTGTTTATGTTCTTCGATGTATGATTGTGCTTGCTGCATAGTGTTACTTTCGTCTAGACAAATGTAGAGGGTAATTCTGATAATAAAGTTACTAGTATGAAAACCACAATGACCAAAAGAGTTTTGGTAACCGGCGCCACATCTGGGATAGGAAAGGCCACGGCTACCCTCCTCGCCAAAAGAGGATACCACCTAATCATCACTGGCCGAAGAGCGAAAAAGCTGCAAGAACTTAAGAAGAAGCTGGAGCGAAAATACGTGGTGACGGTCAAGGCGCTACCCTTTGACATATCCGACAAAAAGGCGGTCAAAGCGGCCTTCAACAGTCTCAGCAAAGAAGAAAAGCGAATAGACATACTGATCAACAATGCTGGCCTTGCTGCTGGCATGCACCCCATACACAGGGGTAGCACCGATCACTGGGAGTCGATGATAGATACCAATATCAAAGGACTACTCTACATCACTAGGCTCGTCAGCCCCGGCATGGCCAAACGACGTAGCGGCATGATCATCAATGTCTGCAGCACAGCTGGGCACGAGGTCTACCCCAATGGCAATGTCTACTGCGCTACCAAGCACGCCGTCGATGCCTTGACGAGGTCGATGCGGATAGACCTACATAGCTACGGCGTACGAGTGGGCCAGATCAGCCCTGGGCACGTGGAGGAGACAGAGTTTGCGCTAGTCCGCTTCGATGGTGATGCAGACAAGGCTCGGATCTACGAAGATTTTCAGCCCCTACGGTCTAGAGACGTCGCTGAGATCATATGGTATATGGTGAGTAGACCCAAGCACGTAAGCATCCAAGACATCATAGTTACGGGTACGCAACAGGCCAATAGCAACTTCATTGACAGAAGTGGTAGATAAACTTGCCCTGCTATTTGATAATACGAAAGAGTAATTCTACTTTTGCGGCGCTTAATCGCTAAGCAATTGTACTCAATAACACGGAGGAGTGGCAGAGCGGTTGAATGCACTGGTCTTGAAAACCAGCATACCTTTACGGGTATCGGGGGTTCGAATCCCTCCTCCTCCGCAGAGAATCAAAGTCTCTTCACTACCCTGTGAAGGGGCTTTTTTACGTGAAATAGATGCGCAAACTTGTTTGCAGCAGAGATTTCATGTGGAAAAGCACTTAGGCATGTAATGCCGAGGCGTTGATTTTGACCTTCGAGGATACAGGGATCGCAAATGCAATCCCTCCTCCTCCGCAGAGAATCAAAGTCTCTTCACTACCCTGTGAAGGGGCTTTTTTACGTGAAATAGATGCGCAAACTTGTTTGCAGCAGAGATTTCATGTGGAAAAGCACTTAGGCATGTAATGCCGAGGCGTTGATTTTGACCTTCGAGGATACAGGGATCGCAAATGCAATCCCTCCTCCTCCGCAGAGCATCAAAAGCCTCTTTACTATCAAGTGAAGAGGCTTTTTTACGTTTAATGCAGCTGAGGGGCAGACGACACGATATCCGCAGCTGAGGTCCGCCTAAGCCCCTGGCTTAGCGAGACTCCTTGAGCACAACCTCACTGCTCGACAGAAGAATGATGTGAGACTCCAAGACTGCATGAGGTACGTGTACGGACCCTTTACAAACCTTACCCTTAAAAGGCTTGCCTGCCTGCTGATCCATAAATAACGATTTGGTAGGGCAAGGCTTATAGAGTTACTTATGCATGTAATGTCGAACTTTAATAAAGGTCATCGAGCAAGCGTAGCGTCGTCGAAATGTCCGTATTACCACTCTTAATCGAGGTCCCAAGTTTTGCTTCACAAGTCTCGTCGCACCAAAGGTACCAGACGGACCTGAGGGCCGAGTTACGTGTACGGACCCTCCCAAACCCTACCCTCGAAAGGCTTGCCTGCCTGCTTATCCATAAATAGCGATTTGGTAGGGCAAGGCTTATAGAGCAACTTACGAATGTGATGCAGAACTTTAATAAAGGTCATTGAGCAAGCATAGCGTCGTCGAAATACCTGTTTTACCACTATTAATCGAGGTCCCAAGTTTTGCTTCACAAGTCTCGTCGCACCAAAGGTGCTAAACGGACCTCAGGGCCGCACAGATAGGCATAACAAACACGATATCCGCAGCTGAGGTCCGCATAAGTCCCTGGCATTGCGAGACTCCTTGAGCACAACCTCGCTGCTCGATTTTATCACGGTTGTCAGTTAATCGAGGTCCCAGGTTGTGCTTCTCAAGTCTCGTCGCACCAAAGGTACCAGACGGACCTGAGGGCCGA
>CAYMFD010000159.1:0-5985 GCA_964389475.1 uncultured Saprospiraceae bacterium | reverse complement strand
AACGTAATGAAATGAAGTGGAGCTAGGGGGATTCGAACCCCCGACCTCTTGACTGCCAGTCAAGCACTCTAGCCAACTGAGCTATAGCCCCATTCTTAAAGATGCAAATGTAATAAGCAGAATCAGACTAAACTACTCAATCCACGACCATCGTGGCGGTATCTAACTCTTGCTGCTTGATATGTGCGGGTACCTCTCTGTATTCGTACTGCTGATTACGTAACCGAGGTTCGTAGCCAGCATCTCTTATGGCCTGCTGTATACCGTCAGCCGTAAAGCGAAATGCAGCACCCGCAGCCGAGACGACATTCTCTTCGATCATTATACTGCCAAAGTCATTGGCGCCGGCATGAAGTGTAGTTTGAGCTACCTTCTTGCCTACGGTGAGCCAGCTAGACTGGATGTTTTTAACATTGGGTAGCATGATGCGACTCATGGCGATCATACGTACGTACTCATCACCGGTGCATGTATTACGAGCCCGCTTGATGCGCTTGAGGATGGTGTCTTCATCCATAAAGGGCCATGGGATAAATGCCAAAAACCCTTTAGCATCGGCAGGCTTCTCGTCCTGTACCTCACGCAGCCTCACGAAGTGCTCCATCCGCTCTAGGTTAGTCTCTATATGACCAAACATCATCGTCGCGGAGGTCGTAATGTGGAGCTGGTGGGCGGCACGCATCACGTCTAGCCACTCCTCACCGCCACACTTACCCTTACTGATGAGGCGCCTGACCCGATCGTCTAGTATCTCTGCTCCGGCACCTGGCAAACTGTCTAGGCCAGCTTCGTGCAGTGCTGCAAGAACTTCGGTGTGAGAAGCCTGCTCGAGCTTGGAGATGTGAGCAATCTCTGGGGGCCCTAAGGCATGTAGCTTTAAGGTAGGGTATAGGGTCTTGAGTTCTTTAAATAGATTGACGTAAAAGTCGAGGCCTAGGTCAGGGTGGTGCCCGCCTTGGAGGAGGAGCTGCTCCCCACCATAGGCGAAGGTCTCGTCGATCTTTTGCTTGTACTGCTCTATAGTGGTGATATAGGCCTCCTCGTGCCCCGGACGTCTGTAGAAGTTGCAGAACTTACAGTTAGCAATGCAGACATTGGTTGTATTGCTATTACGGTCGATTATCCAGCTGACTACATTGTCAGGCCTGTGATACTTGCGTAGAGCATGACCGACGTACATCAGCTGAGCCGTCCCTGCATTTTCGAATAGAAAAACCCCTTCTTCTGGGCTGAGATAGTCTCTCTGTAGTGCTCTCTGTAGTAGGTCTCTTACTTCCACGGTATAGTCTTTTTATGAAGTCTACTATTAACAAGCAAGTGGCTTAAAGGGTCACTCTACACCCTTCATCCACCGCAATAAGACAGTTTCTAGACCCAAGAATACGAGGGCTGCTATGATAAACCACCTCCACAGGCGCTTGCCACTATCCTTCTCCGCTATCAGTAGGGCAAAATCGGTGTCTTTGCCAGCCTCTATCACATTGATGCGGCTACCAAGGAGGTCTACTAGGTCTTCCTTCTGAGCGATCTGCAGGTTGCTCTCTATTCGGTCGTAGTTAAACGCTAGTTTCTGCACCACCTTACCGCCTAGCGTTAGGTCGTAGAGTCCAGCTTTGTCGACCTGGTCTGCTACATCGAGTAGTACCTTGGCGTCGAGGGTCTTTTGTCCGGGTATAAACGAGGTCTCCTGTCCTGTGATCTTAAACACGACATCAGCACCCACTGATACGTCTGCCACTTCTATAGGAGCTCCGCCACCTATGACATAGGCAGGTCGAACTGCTCTACGACCACTCAGAGCCGCCTTGTAGAGTAGAGGTACGAATACTTCGGCATTAAGTGCTAGGTCATTGTAATTTTCGTCAAGGGGACTGACGCATAGGTATAGATTACCGCTACCATATGGGTATCGTGTCATCATCGACTGTCCGTTACGGTATTGTAGGAGCGATCGCCCGCCCTTGCGCTGGTACTTAGTAGCGCCGTACTGACCCTTTGTGGCTGGTAGTTTGAGGTTGCCTAGCGTATTGTCGTATACCTCATCGAAGACGAACTCCTGCGTGTTGACTTTCGATACCTTACGATCCGTGGTAGACCACTCGGTCAGGGTATTGGCCTCAAGGCTGCTGAGCAACTGGTTGAGGGCTGCAACAGGTCGGTTAGCTGCCGGGAAGACAAGGACATGGCCTCCTGATGAAATGTAGTCCTTAAGCTCTCGCGATAGGCCCGTGCTTACATCCGATACGTCGTTAAGTATGATGAGATCATAGGTGCCGAAGTCAGCATAGTTGAGCTGCTGTATAGATTGATTGACGAGATCGTATGTTGATAGTCCTCTGAAGAGGGCATTGAGGTAGCGATTAGCGCTAACCTGATTAATCGATAATACCTTGATCTCCGCAGGGACGGTGAGGGTTAGGTAGTAATTATCATCAAACTGTACAGGGTAGTCGGTCACCTGTAGGGTTATATCTTGAGCTCCTGGTTGTAGGATGGAGAGGTTGATAGTATCTATTACGCTAGCTCCTGCGGCGAGGCTGCGAGTACCCTCGGGCTTGGTCTGGCCGTTGCGCAGTACACTCAGGCGTACATCTTCTATATCCTGGTCGCCATAGTTGCTTATTTTGACCAGCAGTTTATTGGTCTGGTTAAGCAGTGGGACAGGTGCCTCTAGCCAGGCAGAGTCTATAGACAGGTTTTTTTCAATAACAGACTGTATCGGCACCATATTGATTTCTATAGAGGTATCTCTACTGATGGCCATGCCTGACTCGATAGTTGCTGGTAGTATGCTTTTTTGAAAGTCAGACAGTACATAGTGAATACGGTTATCTGCACCATTGTCTGTTGTCTGTGCCTGCCTATTATGGATCCTCGTTAGAGATCGTACGCTGGCAGAGGCCTTGATATCATCGATCATCTTGATGGCATCCTCCTTACTTACTAGACGCTGGTGGCGACCCTCGAAGTCATGGGTCAATATCTGGAATCGGTCTGCATCGTTGTAGGCTTTGATGATATCTCTTGCCTTGCTTTTAGCCACCTCTAGCAGTGGTGTCTCGTTAAGGCCAGCCTCCATAGAAAAGCTGTTGTCCACAAAGATGCTTACCGCATTGTTGCCCGTCTTGACACCATCACCTACAGGTATAAAGGGCTGGGCAAATGCAAAAACCATGGCTGCTACAGCTAGTAAGCGCATCAAGAGGACCAAAAGATTCTTAAGCTTGCTACGATTACTGGTCTCCTCCTTTATCTCTTGTAAGAACTTGACATTTGTAAAAGCGACCTTCTTAAACCTCCTAAAGGAGAATAAGTGGATGATGACGGGAATTGCTAGCGCTAGCAGGCCCCACAGGAATGCTGGATATAAAAATTGCATAGGGTGACAAAAATAGCCTTATTGGCCGATCAGTCACGTTATTATTACCTCAAGACCACCCCTACAGGAAAATCAGTTTTCTATACTAGATGTTAAAAAACTGATATTTGTCAATTCTATTAAGTGTGTTATCTTTGGTGCGGAATTGAGGATCTGAGAAGTCATGTATCCTTAGCCTAAATGAGTTAGCGTAGTATCTTAATTGATGCTACGCTTTTTTGGTTTAAGTGGCTAGGCCTTTGTAAATTAAAGCTTAGTTACACAGCTGCTAAATCCTCTACTGCTTTATCAACAACATGTTAAATATACGCAATTTTTCTATATCAAGGTTCTCATTGTGGGTGGCGCTACTCTCTTTTTTGCTATATGCCACCACGTTTTGGCACGACTACACCCAAGATGACGCCATTGTCATCTATGATAACATGTATACAACGGCGGGTATTTCTGGCGTAAAAGGGCTACTTACCAAGGACACATTTCATGGGTTTTTTAAAGAAGATGGAAAAGATAAGCTAGTAAAAGGGGGTCGTTACCGTCCGCTTACTCCTATTATGTTCGCCATCGAGCACCAGTTTTTTGGGGCTAACCCTGCTGTCGGACACATCATCAATGCACTACTATATGCCCTGCTGGTCGTCTTGCTATATAAGACCCTGCTGCAGTTATGGTATCGGTCAGGAGATCCTAGATGGCAACTATACAGCATTATGGCTGCTACCGTACTCTTCGCGGTACACCCCATACATACTGAGGCTGTAGCCAATATCAAGGGCAGGGATGAGATCATGGCCCTACTCTGTAGCCTAGGGGCACTATATATGTGCATCAGATACGTCGATACAGGCAGACGCAAGGACTTGGTACTAGCGTCTATTATCTTCTTCTTAGGCCTACTCAGCAAGGAGAATACCATTACCTACCTGGCAATCATACCATTGTCTATCTACCTCACTAGAGGGCGATCTTGGAAGAAAACGATCAGGCCCGTACTGGCTGTAGTACTAGCTACCGTCGCTTTTTTAATGATACGTACAGCGGTGCTCGGTCTAGACTTCGGTGGAGAGACGTACGAACTTATGAATAACCCCTTCCTCAAGATAGAAGATGGAAAGTATGTGGCCCTCGGTATGGCGGAGAAGTATGCCACCATACTTTTTACGCTAGGTCTCTACCTCAAGCTACTCGTCTTTCCTCACCCACTCACCCATGACTACTACCCTAGACACGTAGACATCATGACCTTCGCTGACTGGCAGGTCTTGCTAGCACTTGTGGCTCACGTGCTACTGCTAGTGGCTGCGGCAAAGACCTGGCGTAAGTCACCTATCATAGCTTGGTCGATTCTGTACTACTTCATGACCTTGTCGATTGTCAGTAACATTGTCTTCCCGATAGGTACCAATATGAGCGAACGCTTTGTCTTTATGCCGAGTGTCGGTTTTTGCCTTATGATAGCATACGGACTATTCAAGATAGGTTACGAGAGATCTAGGCAGGGGACTCTGGTCCTACTAGCAATCGTGGGTATAGCTCTAGCAGCCAAGACCGTCGTAAGAAATCAAGTGTGGAAGGACGACTTTACCCTTTTTACCACGGATGTGAAGACCTCCAGCCAATCAGCCAAGGTCCTAAATGCGGCTGGTGGTGCCATGAGTACCAAAGCAGCCATCATGAAGGACGGACCAGAACGGACCGCACTACTGCAGCAGGCCACTACCTATCTAGAGCAAGCCATGCAGGTACACCCCAACTATGCTAACCCTGCTCTGCTATTGGGTAATGTCAACTACTACCGCAACGACTACGAGGGTGCCATCAAGGCCTACGAACGTGCCATCAACCTCAATCCTGGATTTAGCGATGCAGAGACGAACCTGGCCATCGCCTACCGAGACGCTGGACGACAGGCTGGTGAAAAAGAGAACGATATCGAGAAAGCCATCAGATACCTACTGCGTAGTAATACCCTATCACCTACTGACCTCGAGACCTCGCGACTACTAGGTGTGGCTTACGGTGTTGCTGGCAAGCATGCCGATGCCGCTAAATACTTCGAGATAGTCTACAAGGCAGAGCCAGAGAACCAGACCATACTCAGAAACCTCTACCAAGCTCACTCAGCCGCTGGCAATACGGAGAGGGCAGCAGAGTTGCTGGTTAAGTTGCAGGGATAGGAGGCGGTCTTCTTCAGTCGGTCCTCAGGA
The DNA here is from genome assembly GCA_964389475.1 of uncultured Saprospiraceae bacterium. Taxonomy (GTDB): domain Bacteria; phylum Bacteroidota; class Bacteroidia; order Chitinophagales; family Saprospiraceae; genus CAYMFD01. The sequence continues at coordinate 399 of CAYMFD010000159.1, read as the reverse complement.
CCGCACGGTATATGTGGTAGTACGAGAATTGTGAAGCGAAACAAGGCATGTCTATTAAACCTAGCACCTCGACCGTGTACGGACTCTCCCCCCGCCCTCTCTTACGAAGAGAGGGGGCTATTGACGATTAACAAGAAACTGGACTGCTTCGTGAAACCTATCGAGCAGGGAGGTTTTGCTCTCGGCGTCGCGCTAATACCGATTACTATTTAAGATGACACTAATTGCATTAGCGTCTTTAAATATGTATCGGCATTATACCAAGCTAGAGTGCGAAAAGTTAAGTCAGAAATGGTATAAGCTGTAAAGTTCTTCGAACCTCAGCCGCCCCTCAAGGTGATTGAGTGTAGCGCAGCGCAATCGAAATCTCCGATACAAGCGCAAGGGACCGTCTTTTTT
>CAYMFD010000158.1:0-6006 GCA_964389475.1 uncultured Saprospiraceae bacterium | reverse complement strand
TCAAAGGTCATGAAGGCACTGGCACATTCGTAGGAGATGTCAGTAAGAGTAAGGCAAAGGTCAATGTCGGTGGACGTATCATGCTGGTCAATAAAAACGACTTAAGCCTAGCACCAGAAGATACCGATGAGCAGAAAGCCAAGCTAGACAACCTTCTGCATGACCTCAAGACACCAACCAAATCATCAAAAGCGAAGCCCGTACCTGACGATATAGACCTACACATGGAGGTACTAGACCCACAGCACCGCATCCACCAAAACCGTGTCCTCGACTATCAGGTCGACCACGCTAAACGCTATGTCGAGGCGGCACTATCAGCTCATAAGCGAGTCATAACCATCATCCATGGCAAGGGTACTGGTCTACTCAAGACCGCCGTACTCAACTACCTCAAATCCCTGCCTCAAGTTGGCCATCTTATCGACAAGCATAATGGGGGTGCTACGGAGGTGTGGTTTGCATAGGTTATTATGTTAGTGGGTTCGTATGTTAGTGGGTTAAGACAGGTCATTGAGCAGCGTAGCGTAGTCGAAATGTCCGGCGTGCTTGTGAGTTAGTGGATTGCCTATTTGCCTGATTTGCCCATTTGCCTATTTGTTAATCCGTCATCTTGTTTTTACCCGATGTGAAACTAGATTGAGCTGCGAGGTTTTGCTCATTGAGTCTCGCCATGCCCCAAGCATCAGCGGAACTCTGCAGCGGTTGATTCCACGGTCAACTTCGACATCTGACATCCGAATACCAATATCCGCATACCGACTACCGAAATTTGTAAATCATACCTTTGGAATCAGCGACTACTACTACCTAACACCAACACAACCCACTCCCTATGTCCTCCATCGACGCCTACATGGTATCCCTCCCCGAAGACCGTATCGCTCCGCTCCAGAGCTTGATAGATACCATCAATGCCAATATCCCAGAGGGCTTTAGTCACGAAATGCCTGCCTGGGTAGTACCGATGTCTACCTATCCGAGCGGTTACCACTGCACGCCGGACACGCCACTACCCTTTTGTCAGGTAGCAAATCGAAAAAACTTTATTGCCCTATACCACATGGGACTGTATGCAGATAAGGCTATGTACGACTGGTTTGTGGGTGAGTATCCCAAACACAGCAAGTACAAACTCGATATGGGCAAAAGCTGTATCCGCTTTAAGAAAGTCGATCATATACCGCAAGACTTAATTGCTCAACTAATGCAGGGAATGACGGTCGATGATTGGATTAAGGTATACGAGTCGACGGTAAAGAAATAGTAAGGAAACTATTGTGACGCTTGCTAGCGCTTATCAAAGATACTACACGTATAACTTCCTACTTCTTACAGTGCACGAAAACCTCTTGGCATTCACATCCTAGTGTTTCACTTAATGTAAGCGAAAATTGATAGTCGTAATGTTCGCCGCGCCTTACAGATTGCCTCTGACCTTTCAGTAATAAATACTCAAAGGGCACCGCTTCCGTAGCACTTCCATCTTGATAATAACCAGTTATAAGACAGCTGTCTCGGTTTGTATATAGATCTATATCCAAACTGAAAGACTCGAAATATTTTGTTGTGTTGTTTGAGACTGTAAATCCACATGTTCTAGGATCAAGCGACTGGTCAGAATTACAACCTAGAGATGCCAAAAAAAGCAATGTAAAACATAATCGACAGGCATTCGCAATCATGAGAAAAGGTTGATAAAGAGTAGATTAGGGCAGAAAGATACCCCTAGCACGTAATAATTTTGCATTTGTATTGGTAAAAATGAATAAGTAGATCAATTGTTGGATAGATGTCCTAGCTAAAGAATGATGGTAAGACAATAGAGCTCCACCCCGAAGTGGCACACTACATTGTTGATCCAATTCTAATGTCGGACTTAGAAAATCTAATGTCTAACAATCAAATACTCACTACCTTTAGCAACATCAAAACAAAACAACCCACTACTATGTCCTCTATAGACGCCTATATGGTCAGTATCCCAGAAGAAAGAATGGCACCACTCCAAAGTCTAATAGACACGATCAATGCCAATATCCCAGAAGGCTTTAGCCATGAGATGCAGTACGGTATGCCTGCCTGGGTAGTACCGATGTCTACCTACCCTAGCGGTTACCACTGTACACCAGATACGCCACTACCCTTCTGCCAAGTAGCTAATCGTAAGAACTTTATAGCATTTTATCATATGGGCCTCTATGCGGATAGTGGTCTCCATGACTGGTTCGTCGAAGCCTACCCAGACCACAGCAAGTACAAACTCGATATGGGAAAGAGTTGTATCCGCTTCAAAAAGGTAGACCACATACCAGAAGATCTCATAGCCCAACTCATACAGAGAATGACAGTTGATGACTGGATCAAAGTATATGAGGCCAATATTAAAGGCAAGTAAGACTTGGAAGTCTTTAGTCTAGCTCTGTTTTGGTTAGAAAGGCACTACCCATTAAACCCAAAGCTATGATCGGTAGCATGTAGAATATTCGGCTTGCAAAAACCCACAGTGCCCCAAATATCATAAAAAGCCCTACGCCACCAGCTAACCTTATCATCCTGCCTCCCCCACTATTGTGCTTTTTGAGGGTTTCGAATGTTTCAATCTGTTGTATGAGTTCGCCTTGTGTTAAAAGCCGAGTGTCTATTGCTTCGATAATCTCATCTCGAGTACTACCTGCTCTGAGCATCTTTGCAGCTTTGGTTCTTTCGACCTTACTTAAGCCTGCCATAGCTTTTGTCTTAAACTTCGCTATCTCCTCCTCATCGAAAAACTTCAATCCAGAAATGGCGGAAATATCCTCATCCTTAAGAATCGCTTCTTGAATGTCCGGTAGCACCTTATCACCCAGAACGTTGTACATACTCCTAATAACTACAGGCACATTACTATCTGAAACATTGTCTTCTCTCAGTAATTTTCGTATTTCATCAATAGGCATACCAGATAACAGTTTATCTGCTGCCATCTCGGCCTTTGCCACTTTTTCTTGGTAATTCATGGTATTATAGGACTAGTATTAAAGTAATAGTGAACAATCATAAAGATATAAAACACAATCTACATCTCCAGCAACCGCTTTGGCATTATGCTGTTATGTATATGTAAGTAGAGACGACCTATGATAGGATGGAGATTTTCAGATTTTGAAGCATTTGGCGAGGACGAGAGTCTCTTTGACCAGCTATTGAAGATGTTTCAGGAGATGCTATTGCATACCTCAGGTGATGTACGTGAGGCTCTCAGCTGGTTGACAGAGATGGATAGACAGTACGATCTGACCAACGACCAGTACGGCATGGCCGACTTCATCCAAGACCTAATGGACAAGGGCTATATCGGCAAGGACAAGACGGGTGGTGACATACCCTACGTACCTACTGCCAAGATGGAGACCGCGCTGCGGCAGAAGGCCCTCGACGATATCTTTAACGATCTCAAAAAGTCTAGAAGCGGTAACCACACCACGAAGTATAGCGGTAGTGGCGATGCGACCAGTAGTGAAAATCGGCCCTACGAATTCGGTGACAAGCTCAGCAATATCGCCATGTCGGAGTCACTACGTAATGCCCAGATCAACCACGGGATCGACGACTTTAAGTTGACCCAAGATGACCTAGAGGTACGCGAGACCTACTACAAGAGCCAGACTAGCACGGTACTGATGATCGACATCAGTCACTCTATGATACTCTATGGAGAGGACCGGATTACACCTGCCAAGAAGGTAGCCATGGCCCTATCCGAACTCATCATCACCCGCTACCCCAAGGATACGCTAGACATCATCGTCTTTGGCAATGATAGCTGGCAGATAGAGGTCAAGGACCTCCCCTACCTACAGGTGGGCCCCTACCATACCAATACGGTCGCAGGCCTAGAGCTGGCAATGGACATCCTGCGTAAGCGCAAGAACCCCAACAAGCAGATCATGATGATCACAGATGGTAAACCCACCTGTATCAAAAAAGGTAAAAAGTACTTTAAAAATAGCTTTGGCCTAGATCGAGGCATCCTCAATAGGACACTCGGCCTCGCTGTCAAGTGCCGCAAGCTACAGATACCGATCACGACATTTATGATCGCCAGAGATCCCTACCTGGTGCAGTTCGTCGATCAGTTTACCAAGGCCAATAACGGCAAGGCCTTCTACAGTTCGCTACAGGGACTTGGCGAATTTATATTTATGGATTACAAGCAAAACAAGAGAAAGCGCAGACGCTAATACATATGGACGACTATCAAACAATTACGACAATCGCTGACCTCAAAAAGGCTGGCTATACCACTAAATCTGTCAAGGAAGAACTCCGGTCAAACCTCGTTACAAAATTGAAAAGCGGAGAGCGGGTATTCGACGGCATAATAGGTTTTGACGATACGGTGCTGCCAGATATCGAGCGGGCCATCCTCAGCCAGCATAACATACTACTGCTCGGTCTGCGTGGACAAGCCAAAACACGCATAGCCCGACTACTCGTCACCCTACTAGATGAGTGGATGCCTATCATCGCCGGCTCTGAACTCAATGATGATCCGCTTAATCCTATCACCCGCTATGGTATCGATACTGTAGAGAAAGATGGTGACCAAACCAAGGTCGAATGGGTACACCGAGACGATCGCTATGTCGAGAAGCTAGCAACGCCAGACGTAAGTATTGCCGACCTCGTAGGTGACGTAGACCCTATCAAGGCCGCAACGCTTAAGCTGCCCTACTCTGACGAGCGAGTGATCCACTTCGGCCTAGTGCCTAGGTCACATCGGTCGATCTTTGTAATCAACGAGTTGCCCGATCTACAGGCACGTATACAGGTGAGTCTCTTCAATATGCTGCAGGAGGGCGATCTCCAGATCAGAGGATTTAAGCTGCGGCTGCCCCTCGATATCCAGTTTGTCTTTACGGCCAACCCAGAAGACTACACCAATCGTGGTAGCATCATCACTCCGCTCAAGGATAGAATCGAGAGCCAGATACTGACCCACTACCCCAAGACCGTCGAGCTGAGCAAGGAGATCACTAGCCAAGAGGCCCGGGTACATCCGGAGCAAGAGGCTGTCAACGTACTGGAGCTACACCGTAACCTCATAGAGCAGATCGCTTTTGAGGCGAGGCAGAGCGACTATATCGATGAGAAAAGTGGGGTAAGTGCCCGTCTCAGCATATCGGCCTTAGAAAACCTAATCAGTACTGCCGAGCGGCGACTGCTTATCTCTGGTGGTGAACGTACCAGTACTCGACTCAGTGACTACTGGGGTGTAATACCTGCGATCACCGGTAAGGTCGAGCTCGTCTATGAGGGTGAGCAAGAGGGTCCTTATGGCGTGGCGCTATCTCTTATCGAGTCGGCGGTCAAAGACACCTTCTTACAGTACTTTCCTAATCCCAACGACAGTGGCGAAAGTGATCCTTATGGTGCTATCAAGGCCTTCTTCGGTGATGGCAATGAGGTAGACCTGCTCAACGATGCCTCAGACGAGGACTATCAGAAAGCCCTAGACGACGTGCCGGGACTAGCCCGCCTAGTGCATAATGCTAATGTGCGAGCTGATCACAGCTATGCCCTCATGGAGCTGGCCCTCCACGGTCTAGTAGAGCTAGAGGTGATCGGCAAAGACGTGGTAGACGGTAAGGTGAGTTTTAGCGATCCCTTGGGTGATATATTTGATGGCTTGAGTTAGATGTATGTACTCTCGGCACAGGGCAGGAGCCTTGGCCTTTAACGTAAGACCACTACAATACGCAGACCCACTTCAAGGTGGTCGAGCTTGTCGAAACCCCGCTTTCTAGCATGATTAGTCACTGCCGTCATCGGGGTAAATCCCATGCATGGCTCACGTCCTATTTCCTGCGAAGCTCACATCTTGCGAATCCTGTGAAGTAAAGTAAACACTCGGCTCAGGGCAGGAGCCCTGGCCTTTAAAGTAGGACCACCGCAATACGTATACCCAAATCAAGGTGGTTGAGCTTGTCGAAACCCCGCTATCTAACATGATTAGTCACTGCT
>CAYMFD010000157.1:0-6028 GCA_964389475.1 uncultured Saprospiraceae bacterium | reverse complement strand
CTGTTGCTTAGTGTCCAGACCAGCTAGAGCCAGAAACTTGAAGCCCTCAGCAGCCTCCGTCGCAGTCTTTGTAGTCGTAGCTCCTAGATTGAGAGATGCCTGTTCGATTTTCTCCATGTCGTCAGCAGTGGCGCCTGATATAGCCTGTACTTCTGAGAGAGCGGCCTCTAGTGATGCAGCACCTGTGACACTTTGCTTAAATCCATTCCACAGCTTAAAGAGAACACCTACTAGTCCGAGTCCTCCTAGAGCAACACCTAGCTTAAGTGCAGCCCCCCTCATCACTCCTACTTCTTTACCGGCTGCACGTGTACGCATAGCATTTTGCCGGAGCTCACTATTAACTGCTTGAAGCTCTTTCTCAAAGCCTCGCTCCGTGAAGGTCGCTTGAGATACTGACCGCTGTAAGTTGATCAGTTCCCTACGTCTGTTGATGAGCTGTTGCTTGCTGAGCTTTGAGAAGTCAGCCTTGCGGAGCTTGTCACTGATCTGAGTGAGCTCTCGCATCTTCTCGTTGTACTCCTCACTACCCTGCTCTAGTTTCTTGATGTCTCGGCGGAGCTCTTTAGCGCGGTCGCTTGACTTCTTGTAGGCGAGTGTCTCTTCGGTATCAATCTCGATAATGAGCTGAGCTCTATCTGTAGCTAGTGACATAGGTTATGCTTTATAATCTGCCTTGGCCTCACGTAGAGCTTCGCGCTGCATACGGCCGAGAATGGTAAAGTATAGGGAGTAGACCTCTTGGCCTTTAAGCTGGTTGTACCAGCGTCGTCGTCGATGCTTTCGCTTTTTGCGAGCTATTGACCAGGCGATATTGTTGATCAGTTGCGTCTCTGAGATGTCGGTCCGGCCTTTGTACTTGGCAATAAACTTATCTGGACCTACACGGCGGACCCAGTCCCGGAGGTCATCTACATTGACCATTGTAGAGCGGTCTACCCGTCGCATGTCGAATAGGCGTAGGTAGGTCTTGAATGATACGATCACCTCAGCTGCAGTCGACAGGCTAGCACGTACGATCTCAGCCCTGATATTACTATCACTACCGGTGGCCGGATCTATGTGTTTTTCTGCAGACTCTATGAGCTGCTGCACAAAGTCTGGTGCCCACTCACGTATCGCCTCATTGATGACCTGGTGTGTCTCCATGATACGAGGTTACGGTCATGACGGTGTAGATTATAGGACGATAGGAACTGCTATAAAAAAAGGGACAACTCCTTCGAGCTATCCCTTTTGTATGCGAAAAAACTACCTGCCTAGGTATATGGTACTTGTCTTAAGTCGCGGGAGGTTCTGTGGTACCTTCTGTACTACTGCTCTCCCCTTCTGTAGTAAAGTAGAGTTGCCACCTAGCGTCTTGCTCGATCATCTGCTCTATCTTTTCAGCTGTCCACTTTCGTGGATCGTGATCTACACCGTCATAGTGTAGAGCTGTCTGGTACGGTGGCCCTACATATCGTCGTGTTGTCACTTTCTTTTTACGAGCCATCTCTACGTAGGTATAGCGCCAGTGTAAAATAGAGCAGGATCAGTACTACGGTACGTGATCGTAATCGTGACACCTGCTGTCTCACCATTGATCGCCTCCGCCATACGGACTTTTGCACCTCTATTGAGGTCTCCCAGTAAGCGCTGATTGCCATTCTCGTCCTTGACTACTGCTATCACGCCACATCTGCCAGCCGCCTTATTGACACTGAAAATTATGTCAGGAGCATTGCCAGGGATGAAACCCGTGTATGTAGTCGTGTAGAAAACGGTATCGTCATCTCCGCCTGTCTCAGAGGCGAATGTGTTCTTGGCATAATCGGTAGAGACCTCATACTTCGTAAAAGATCCAGCGACTACTGGAGGATCAGCAGCGCCATCTGCTGCTCTCATTGTCATGTCAGATGCCACGACCAGCGAGTCAGCATTTACTGCAGGGATCGTAGCTACACATTTGCGGCAAGCAAGGTGTAGGAAGGCTGCTAGACCTGCCTTATTGTTCTGGTCACAGTTAGTGACGAATCCTGGTATATTACTCATAGCTATAGATTAAGAGGCTTATACCTCGGTGAATAATGACGGTACCCGCTCTAGCAAGCTAGCAGCTAGACCTTTGTCAGCAGTAAGCTGAGTGGTGGTGTAGTCCTGGAGTGTACCGTTGTCATCAGGGGCGGAGAAGCGGCCGTACTTGACGCTGTACGTCTTCTTGCCGATCTTGACCTTTTTGGGATGTACGACTTCTTTTTTTTCGGCTACACCAACAGTTGCGCCTGCTACCTCTAGCTTGCCTAGTCGCTCCTGGACGTCAGTCGTTGCCTTGCCTATATCGTCAAGGGCTTCTGTGACGGTGTCTAGAGTTAGCTTTTGCTCTTCTGTCAGGCCTTCGCTTGACTGAGTCGCTACCTTCTGCTCTAGAGCGGTGATTTCATCGCGAAGAGACTGTGTCTCTTCGGCGATGAGGTCTTTGATTTCTTTATCTGTCATGTCTCTTAATTGTAGTGTTAATGAATGGATGCAGTCTATACTACATCATTGACTCTGATCGCTCGATCATTGAGGATTCCGATCTGGAAGCCTACATTAAGGTCCATGGCAAACTGCATAGAGCGGATCTGATCTTTGACGCGGAAGGTCGTGTGATCCAGAGCACCATCGTAACCATAGTGGAGGTTGGTCTTAGGCGTCACTACGATTGCTCCATCTGGCACACCAGGTAGGAAGTGTAGTGTCGCTGGACCTAGGTCGAATGGTACACGATTGTTATCCATGGCCACATACTTGCCATAAGCATCTCTGTAGCTAGCCACATACTTCGCTCGATCATTGACAGAGCAGAAGATGTCGACGTTCGTCCCCTTGTAAGCCTTGCCGATACCAGAGTATACGAGCTCGACCTTCTCTACCATATTGGTACTCGTAAGAGCACCAGTAGTGATAGGCGTGATCGTCGTCGCTGTAGCCGCATCGCCTAGTAGGTGCATGATACCGTCCGTAAGGACATTGAGTACTGCACCTGCTGCAGGAGTCGCTGCTGCAACTCCTTGCCATGCTGTCACCTCCATCTCCTCCTTAATTTTCATCAAGATATCATCGAAGATGTATCGCTCGAATGGCATATCCTCAGGATTGAGCTGGCCGTTCTGACGGAACATACCTAGGTAGGTGTTTTCCAGATCCTTTGGCGTGATCTCCATGTCGACCTTGGCCATCGCTATCTCTAGCGTTCTGACGTCGAATGAGAACGCTTCCGTGGGCTCGAAGCTCTTAGAGTATTTACGTACGAGAGCCTGACCGAGTACTAGCTGAGTGAGATACTTCTTACCCTTGACTCCCTCATGGGCAGTGAAGAGCTGTAGTGATGGTGCTCCGAAGTGCAGCTCACTGATGAGTTGATCAGCGAACTTCTCGACGAAGGCTCTGAATGCAGCTGCATTCGTTAGATTCATTGCGTTAGCCATGATATTGTATGGGTTGAGTGATTATAGTCTTGATTGGTATATCTTAAGAGCTCTCTGAGTGACGGGGCTCATCTCCATAGTGTAGCCAGCTTCCGGTGTTGGTGGATCTCCAGCTAGAGTCGTAGCGGCCGCACCAGGCGTTTTGCTAAGTTCTGCTACTTGCGCTTCGAGCTCTGTGACTCTAGTTACTGATGACTGGAGTAGCGCATCTCGCTCACTAGTCATTGCTGATAGTTGAGTCTCTAGCTCAGTGACTCGCTGTGTCTGTTTATGTGCATCGTTACGGGCCTGGTCTCGCTCAGTTGTAAGCGTTGCTACTACCTCACTCTCATCTTTGATACCTAGTAGGGACTGTACTTTATCCAGCACTGTACGCTTATACTTGGTACGGTATACTTCTGCAATATGAAGGTCTTCAGCGTGCTCTGTGAGTAGCTCTCGCATGCCCTCTTGAGCAAATATAGAATTGAGCTCTTGCACTACATCTTGATGTGGTCGATCGGAAAACATAGCGTTGGTCATCGCTCCTTCAGTCACGACATCTACGCTGTGGATCTTACCTAGCTCCAGATAGACGTCACCGCTGTATACCTCGCCATCAACGAAGTACTTGTAGGCCCAGTCATTGTAATCGAATGATCTAGATACCGTTTTGCGATTGCCATCAATGGTAGTATATAGTTCTGATACGCTGATATTCATGCTGAGCATGTAGGCATCATCGCTTTCTTCTAGCATGCCTAGTAGATAGTTACCTACTCCTGGGGTGACTGGACTGTCGTCTGCAGCACTGTATACTTTCATGTCGCCGATCAGACGGCCATTTTCCTTATCAAATCGCACATTGGTGATTTCTCCCAGTCTTTTGCCTACGCGAGAGTACCAGTTGTGATCGACCTCTACTTTGAGTGCAGTGTTTTTGGACTGCTCGACGAATGCCTCCATAAAGCTGTCATCAACTCTCATACGTCTGGAATCCTTGGGCTCCATTTGCTCTGCTATAATGACATCTGTCATTACGCGAGCGGTCACATCTACATTAGTTGATGGTGTGAGAGCTGCTGTCCGTAGTTGTATCCGATCCATGGTATTGCGTCGATTGATATCACAATATTGCGGAGTGTCATTGCTATCTGATAGGACGGTATGAGGTTAGCCCGTGTAAGTGCACTTGATGCTGATCTCTGCATCTGCTGTACAGCTCATGTGGTGGCGAATCATCTGATTGAATGTTACTAAGTCACCAGGTCCATAGCTTATGCCTGTAACTAGATCTACCAATATGCCAGATATGATATAGAATAGCTCAGAGTAGTCCGGATGGTGATGTAGTGGCAATGTCACACCAGATCGCATATAACACCGTACCATGAAGGAGACAGCAGGCATGCGATCAGATATAACTATGTCACATCCATCTATTAGAGTAATGCGCTTACCTTCCTCATAATTGTCATAGTCTGCGAAGTAAATAGCTGTATCTCTGTCATCGCCGAACTTGCGACGAAGGCTATACTCTTGACGTTGTAGCCACTGATCTATCTTTGTATACCTATCCTTACCCATTGGTGTCATCAATTAAATCTGCAATATTTTCTACCCCTAAATCCTCTAGCTTTCCTTTGATCGCAAACAGCCAGCCGTACACTTTACTAATCCGTTTTTCGTTTTGCAGATCTTTAGCTTGCATGTCGGTGATCTGCTGTTTCAATTGCAAGTTTTCGGCACTGATTTCTGCACATCGTTTTTTGCATGCGTTGACATCCCACCTAGCGGTTAGTGCCGGTATGAATCTTACGAGAATATTACCAGATAGAGCGATAGCTATAGCCCACGACGGGCCATCTGGTATAGAGGGTATTACTTCTACTAGTGAGTGCATAATCAATTAACTCTATATGGAATTGCCGTAATAAATGAGATATTGTAGTTTTTAGTCTAGTTGATTTTATTAATCATGACCTCTCCATTGCTCATTATGCCTGTCACAGCTTGTGTTGAAGAGTGGCTATTTACTCTTAGGTAGTAATCAGTACCTGCTTCTAGATTAAGCATGAAATTGTAAGTCTCCGTGCTGACTGTACCTCCATCTGTACGCTTACTGATCTGATCAAGTATAATATCAGCACCTGCTGAAACCTCCTCCATCACATCGAGATTAAAAAATCCTCCTTCGTTTCTTTCTATCGCTAATGTGACAGCTATAGAATATATGCCGTCATAGTCTGGGGTAAAGGTGTTATTTGAACTGCTCACCGTGATATTCTTGACAATTGTTGTCCCCGCTGAAAATTGAAGATCAGTGATACCCGTGGGTATATTGCTATCGAAAGTAATAGTGGCTTTTGCGTAAGATGGCTGATAAGCTAGAATATCCTGAACCGTCGCCTTACGCAAGCCGCCCGCTGTAGTCTCTAGTATGATATTCTCGCTACCATCGATCGTTGTCTCCTCTGCTAGACTATTGATGTCTATTTGTTGCAAGCCGTCTATATCTATATACTTAAGCCCGTCCGATGTGAGTAGGTTACTTGCGTTAAATGCAAAGTCTTCTACTTGCTCTTCCGTGAGTGTAGATG
>CAYMFD010000156.1:0-6097 GCA_964389475.1 uncultured Saprospiraceae bacterium | reverse complement strand
GGCTCGTCCATAGAGATGGGTACGGCCATTGATGTCATTGTCGCTAGCGAAAAGCCGGCAGCTTGCCAGTAGATCTCAGTCTATAAAGGTAAGGCTGTCAGCTGTATGACGCCATATTATCCAGGTCTCAACCGACGAGACGTTGTTTTGCTGTATGGCTATTTTCAGTCTTCGTCGAGGACCCAGGTTTTTGCCTACAAAGACAAATCGTTGACAGCTCTTCGTTGGACGTAAATCTGGGTCAGGTCTTGGACGTATACGGACAGACTCATCTATCAATATAGATTAGGGGTACTAAGAAATAAAGTACTCGCAGTTGCGATCCACGTCCATATATATCACGGCCGGAGAGGGCAAGTCATGAGGGAGCCGAGGTAGGATAGTCTTCAATCAACGCTATTCAAGATTTGATGGATAGGCTTAAATTCAAAGGAGGCCGCCTCATTACTGCATGCACCACCCACATAAGAAGTGACTATCTCATCAGTAATGTGGCAATGTTTCGCATCAGGCAGATGGCTACAATTTTTAACTATTTATCACCTGATCATTTGATCGTATTTTGACTCTAGCTTATACGTTAAATTTTAACCTATTGAAAATTTAATATTGTAATTATTTGCGCGGGGGGGGGTTAGTGTATTGTATATTTGTCGTAGAGACATACACTATTGCTTGTTATTTGCTACCCGATTGGTAGTGATAGTAACGTAATTTCACCACAGTGTCTATCTCCAGAGTAAAGCCAAATAAGTATTATACTATCGTAGGTCTACCTGTGCCCATCCGTCGATACGCGGTTGTGAGTGTAGAAAGGTCGTTGATAGATTGTTATTACTAGAAAGCCCACCTACACAAAGGTGCAAGCAGGCCATTACTCCGTCGAAAGAGTCCTGCTAAGGTAAGGTTTTCTGATATATGATAGATCTCTACCACAGTAGGAGATGATACGATATCACAAGATCCGCAAAAGCAGAATAAATCAAGTGCTGCTTAGGATATTGTGGCCACCTATCGTACTACTCTGACCTGCTAAAGATCTCTCAGGGAGGAGAAGCCGGAACTCCCTCAGAAAGAAGTAGGTGTTACTTTTTAGTCTTTAATATTATGAAGTTGAAGTATGTGTTTTTTCTGAAGAGAACTGTTTTGAAATGTTTTAGCCTGTATATGATGTTTTTTGTGCTAGCATTATTTACTTTTTCATCATGTAGTGTTGATGACAAGCCTTCAAATGATCAAAGTGATTTTGAGGTTGAATTCTTGGAGTTAGTTTATGAGAAATATCCAGATGCAGTGGAAGCGAATCAGTTGTCTACAAGGATGGAGTTTGATTGTAGTGGGGGTGATAACACAGGAAGTTGTTTAGAGATTGGGACACAAACCGATACGGTTTTTGTGGAAAGTCTCAACTGCACAGTAGTAGTCGAGTATGACCTGGAGGTGTGCTTTTCTGAGAATATTTCAAGCTTACATTTCAATAATTTCACTGCGGGACATACCATAGGATGTGATTCTTTGGATCAAGCCTGGGCCGACTTAGTGCTGGAAGGTGATTTCATTACGTTGGATCAAGAAATTGAGAACATGATCAACGAAGCATCGCAGGCAGCAGAAGAAGCTTATTGGGAGGATTTCTTTGCTAAGCAGTTTTTTGCTTGTGACGGACCAGAGGTGTTTTTAACCTCGGAGTGGATTGCATCTAATTGCTATGCAACATGCTATAAGTGGAATCCTAGTGGTTCGCCGTTTGTGTTTTTTGAAACTGCCAAGTGTGGACAAGGGTGCTGTAGACGGACTACAAGTATTTGTTTTAATCCAGATGGGTCAGTAGAGATTGTAGGAGTGAGTAACCAAGTGATGGCAGAATGTAAGCCAAGTGAATTCGGACCAGAGTGCTCGAAAGGGTTTTTCCCAATTGTCGCATCGTGTGGTACAGAAAGAGCATGTGAATAGATAGATTCGGAGGGGGTGTCAAATACACCTCCTCCTCACCTAAATATAAGATTGTAACCATGATGATGAGAAACTCTTTACTGGCGGCTATAATATTTGTAGCGTTTACGGCAGTCTCGCAGATCGAGCCTATCGAGATAGTGGGTATTAATCCCGTGTGGATCCACCAGACTATAGACCAAGGGGTCGTTAATGATACCTACAACGGCTCAAACCATCTAGTACCTAACCTAGTAAAGCATGCAGATGTGTACGATGAGGACTACATCTATTTGCTCAATACTGCCGCTTATAATGCTTTTAGTGGTGGCTATCTGCAGAAGATTAATTATCGCACTGGAGTATTAGTATGGTCTACTTTCTACGACTTAAGGAACAATGATAATCAATCCGTGCCTTCGTATTACAGGGTGGTTGACGATTGTGTCGAAATTGTTGGATTTAGGAATGAGAGTACCTTTCCTGCCTTTTGGGTGCAGGGGATTCCTGAAATCAGGTGTTTTGCGACAGAGGATGGAGCCCAAGGTGAAGTCTTGTATTCGGCAGATAATGTTCATAATCTTGATGTATTTCTTGATAAGACTGTGATATTTCCCAGTGGAGGTGAGGAGTATTGTTATTTCGACAAGTCTTATTCTTTCGAAAGTGACGTGAACTCGTGGAAAGATAGCCTGTCCTATATCGATAATACAGCGAGTATATCAGATTCTTACTCAGAAGTACATATGGGAGAGGATACATCCACTGGCCGCTATATTTATTCTCCTCATTACCTGTCTGGGCCTACCATAGCCAACACGGTTAATTTTTTCAGTAAGGAGAATTATCTGGAGGATCAGGAGACTATTCTACGTGTTTTTGATGCCAGTAATAGGCAATTTCTAACCTACGATTTGACAGGTATAGTCGAGACTAATTATGATTTTTTCATAAAAGGACTATCAGAAAACTCGGTAACGCTTTATACAAGGAAGTATTCGAATGACGATGTCGTAAGTAATGATAGCGTGCAGTATGATCAGGTCGTTGTGGTTGATCTGTTGGGCGAGACTGCAAAGCAATTTGAGGTGAATCTAGACCAAGACCCTAACTATCTGTCTGCCCAGGTTTTCACCATAGAGAATGGCGATATAGTAGTGATAAATACGTATCGGCAGCCATCCTCATTGGGAGTCTATGAGGAGTACTACAAGCTGATATTATTGGACAGTACGCTAGAAGTCAAGTCTATCAAAGAGATAGCCGCAGAGCAAGAGGATAGGCATTATCAATTTTGGGACTGTAAACTACTGCCCAACGATATGGTATTCTTGACAGGTAGTAAAGCCGTTCATGATAGTGACGATGGACGTGGTTCTTTAAATTCACTCTTTAGTATGGGCATAGATGCTGAAGATCTCGGTATAACTACAAGCACACAGGACTTACAAGCTGAGCATAGAGTTACTATTTACCCCAACCCCACGTATGGTGCCATTACGGTAGATCTTTTAGATTACGACGGTAGAGTCGATGTCAAGATATTTGACGCCTTGGGTAGGATCGTATATGATGAAAATCATAGTGTTGTAGGCGGTCGTGGACTTGCTATAGACCTTTCGACAGCGCTTACAGGTATTTATGCGGTGGAGGTTAGAGGTCAAGAAGGAGTGATAGCTATTGAACGTCTTTATGTGGAGTAGAAGGGGCAAACGATAATCAAACAGAATAACACCTTAACATTAGCCATACTGGAGATATTGGGCAGGGCCTAGATGTTTCGCACTTAGAGGCGGGAGTGTTTACCGTGATGTTGTTGGCCGATGATTCTACCTTAACCTCTACACGATTTGTAAAAAGATAGAATTCGTTTTGCTCTTTTAACTCTGATCCAACTCTCTTTAATTTCAATCAAAGTTACTATGTTGTACATGATCATTTTAAGTATTTCAATTTGTCTGCTTTCTTATATAAGTCACTCACAGTCCTATCTGGTCGGTGGTTTCGGTGGGGCATATGGTTTTAGTAGTCCTAGTTTGGCAGACATTGTAGATAATGCTGAGAATAGTGGTGCTACCACATTCTCCATGAACATAGGTATTGGCAAATTGTATGATTCTAATTTTTTTCTAGAATCAATATTTGCCTATTCGACATGGGTTTCTCAGGCTGTTTTGCCAGCTGAGACTACGTTGACTAGTAGGTATCGCTCAGTAGGTCTATCTCTGCTCGCGGGCTATCACTTACCCTCGGCGTCATCCAAGTTAAAGCCCTTTTTGCCCTTGGGATTGAGCCACAGGAGGTGGTAATATTGGAGCGAGCTAGTATCAATCTCAATGCCAGCGAGTTGTTTAACCTGGCCGCACACGTCCAACTTGGCGCTAGGTACAGTATCTCTCCTCGTATTGATATCGGTGGTCGTATTGATTTTCGATCACAATTACTAGATGGTCTGCCTGATCTTGAGAATGGTACCGAGCAAAGGCATAACCTAGGAGCATCCGTAGATCTTTACTATAAATGGTAATCGATAGAGTAATTATACGCAGCATGGTGTTCTTTACACTGATGCTGATAGTCAGTGATACTACAGCACAAAACTCTCGATGGTCACTTAAGCTTGGCTACGAGCAGGTGTACGTCCGCCCTGCCACTACGGGAGGTGTGGCTCAGAAGGACTGGACGTGGATCTCAGAAAATGGGGTGGATGAGTACATGCAGTGGAGGTCTAATGTCACGCAGGGTTGGCGGGCTGGTATTGCCTATGATGTTAATCGTTGGTTTACTATGAGTTGGCATTATACGGTACTCCGAAGAAGAAACTATTTGTGGGGACCTACAAATGTTGCCATTCTTGATCCAGAAAGTGCGACCCCCAATCAGAGGTTCGGTATTCGGCGCTTTTGCGGTGGTAGTATCTGGTGTGTACCTGATAAGACCTTTGGCTATACAATGCGAACTAAAAGCTGGCAACTAGGAATGGAGTTTCGACATAAGATTGTAAACCCTAGATGGCATGCTCACTACTACGTATCCTCAAACTTTGATCAGTATCGTAATGATCATGATAATTTTGACCTAGGAGCAGTTTATAATTACAATGGTCACACTTTGCGTATTAGTGCAGACATTGACTTAGAGGCAGAGAATCCTGGCGAATTTTATCAGTATCCTAGCGCAAATTTTGCTCTAGGTATAAGTCGTGAGATGGGTAATGGCACCGCTATTCGTTTTGACTTTGGTCTTAGGTCGATTGCTTGGACGGAGGATTACTTACCACGAAATCAACACTTCGTCTTGGATGCACAAGCTACCCACCTACAGGACGGTGTGCCCACAGGCGAGGTAGAATCGATAGTGCATCGTTTCCCACTTTACATTGGCGGACTTTATGCTAATCTTTCCTTCGTTTTCCGACCATTTAGGAGTAAGCATGATCCGAGGCCTTGTCAGGAGTAAGCGGTTTGCGATAGAATAGCCGACGAGCCATGCACTGAGTGTAGTGTGTGGCTCGTTTTTCATCACTTCCTCGTGCGGTTGGTATGTGAGACACTTTGTTACCCGATACTTACCCTACAAAGATTTTTGTTTTGATACCGAGATGCCTGTTTTGGCCTTATAAATTTCACTGCAGCTTAGGTGGTATGCGGACGTGAGGGTCGAGTGGAAACTTTCGACTTTCACACTTTTAACTCTATTGCGTCTAACTTTTACTACCTCCAGTTATCCAGATCTAGCGTCCAGTCATAGGCCGTTGTCTCGACCTTGCTAGGCCGCTGTGGTGTAGCCTCGTACTGCACTAGGATGTCTCGGATGCCGTCTCCACCACCGAAGTCACCGCGGAACCAGCTAAACAGCGATACCACCTTGGCCAAATCTTGGTCAGCAATGTACTCGGTCGTCTCGGCTAGGTAAGTCTTGGTCATATAGTCGAACTGCTCGTCTAGCTTGTCGTCTAGGTAGACCGTAACCGGTGGGCACGACTTGGCACCACAGTTAAGCGCAAAGTGTATGCGGTAGTCCCGCTCCTTTACTCGCAGATCTTTCTGCCAACTGGGAGCGAACGGATTGGTCAAGTAGCCTAGGAATAGCTCCAGTGCGGACCGCCGTATGATCCCGTGCTCTATGTCAGCAAAGGCCATGGTGCGGCCAGCCATGTCGATGT
>CAYMFD010000155.1:473-6101 GCA_964389475.1 uncultured Saprospiraceae bacterium | reverse complement strand
AATTATTGGTATTGATGAAGGGCTCGTGCTGAGGTTTATCAAGGTGTTAAACCTAGTCCAATTGAGTTATCAGCATCATAGTATACTCCGCCATGCTACAGCGGCGCCACTGTTACTTTTATGCTTCTGAAATCATAATGGTATGAAGCTGGAGACAGCTCCTTTCGTCACTTCGAAAATGCCGTTTGCAATAGGGGCATTGCCGTAACTATCATCTAGCCATGCATCATTATGCAATGCCTGAAATCGATGCAGGTGTTCGTCCGGACTATTGCGACTACAGGCCATCAAGCACCTTCTGCGCGGTACGGATACTATGATCTCGTTACTATCTAGCTTAGCGCATAATTCTAGTAAGAAATTAGGGTCTAGAATCTTCTCTGCAGAAAAATCTTGGCCTGACGCTGTGGCTATAAGATGCCCTTGCACATCTGACAAAGTGATGGTGCTCGGCAGATCACCTATATTTTTGATAGCAAGATCATAGATTTCACTCTTCTTCATGCCTAACGCTTTCTGCTTTGTCAGAAATGTGAGATTCTCTCCAGCATCAAAACCAAAAGCGATTAACACCTGCGCATTGTCCTCGTCACCGATCCAGGGAATGTATACGGCGTGAGGCCTTGCTATCCAACTAGGTGGCTTTAGTATAGGATATAGTTTGCCGAGGCCTTCTCGCTGACTCTGTGTCACCAACTGGTCCAGCAAATCGTTGGATGCTGGAGCCTCTTCGCGAGATTTCTTCTCTTTCCTCCGTCCGAATATGTTTTTGAGCATCTAATAAATTCGTCTATGATGTAACCAACCACTCATGAGCATAAATCTCCATTGCCCATCCTCTGCATATTTGTACTGATAATCTCTGTAATCCATTTTCAATAGATCTCCATGGAGGCTATAAGTCAATTCCTTTGTGGTCTCTCTGTTGAGGTTCGTCTTGATCAATAGTGTAATTGTGGTGTCGTTCCGAACAGCAGTCTCCTCTCTTATCAATTTCTTATCTACATTATAGTATTGCTTAATGTTGTTTCCAGTATCATCAACCGCTACTTCTACTTCACCATTTAGTATGCTCAGCATCTGCTCCTCATACTCTTGCATTACTGCGTCATCAAATAGGACCTTGCCAGCTTTTTCGGCAGGAAGTATTTGATTGGGAGCTATCTTAGTAGTCCACAAGTAATCAAGATTATACTCCTGCTCAAAGGGAAATCTCTTATCTCCGACTATGGCGTAAGTAGTCT
Source organism: uncultured Saprospiraceae bacterium (assembly GCA_964389475.1). Taxonomy (GTDB): domain Bacteria; phylum Bacteroidota; class Bacteroidia; order Chitinophagales; family Saprospiraceae; genus CAYMFD01. The sequence goes on along the minus strand of CAYMFD010000155.1, from coordinate 4,857 downwards.
GCCTCATGAGCCTACCATCAAGGTCATACGATACTTCACTCGATTGCACCCAAGTACTATCAGACCAGTCATAATTTTTCTCCAAGGTTAGTATTCCATTAGCATACAAAAACACCTTCTTCTCGATAGGCTGCTTGCCGTTCAACGCTTTTTCATCAGAGAGGTTGGCCCAGTCTTCTTTTGAAAAGTTGTTATACTTATGCACAACCACAGAGTCGCAATCAAGATAAATGTCTGTGGTGTAGTCTACCTTTTCTTTGATCTGGGCAGAGAGGCTTACGCTTAAAAGTAGGCAAAGGGTAGGAGTTATTAAGTTTTTCACATTTTTCGTTTGTCTTTCAAGTTATAAAGGCAGCTGGGAAATGTCTGCTACCTTCATAGTATTAACTAAATAGCTTCTTCAGAAAGCCACCTTTATTATCCAAATCAGTTTTAATGCTGTCGAGCATGGTTTCTACCTTGTCATGCTCTATATTCATCTCGTTCATGATGATGAAATGATTGCAATACCTAAAGTAGCCTTCGTCATCATACTCTGTAAGTTCTGACCAAAACGGCATTGCTTCTAGTACCTGAGTTCCTTGCTTATTGGTCACTGGGAAGCTGGCATGTTTTCGTACATACTGCTCGTGAGTGAGATCAAACTGCTTAGGGTTAGTATATGCTTCCCATATAAAGTCACAAAGTCGTTCCTTGTCCTTCACGGTATGCTTCGGGCAAAAATGATCCACCACTTTTCGTACTGTCTCTTGACTAACAAATTTGCTTCTCAGCGAAGGATTGCGTGAGGGATATGGGCCTACAGCTTCGTAGACTTTTTCCTCCTTCTTAGGTTCTGCTGTCTCCCATTCTTCAGATTCCCAGCCTTCTAGGTATGGGTATGCTACCTCGTATGTCTCTAAAGGTTCGACAGGCATCATTGCCATAGGGACCGTAGGGCTATCGATCTGTATCTCCATTCCATTTCGCCAACACATTTTTAGATAAGCAGCAGTCAGTATAGACAGATAGTCATCTATAAACTCCCTGTAGAATATAGACTGTCGCCTGAGCTTAGGAGTCTCTAGTTCTGTCAGCACATCTTTGACCCGCTCTTCATCTCTATCTATATATGTACGGTAAAACTCCAGCTGTAGTTCATCCCATCTCTTTTTGACAGCATACTTTTCATATACCGCCATTGCCTCTGTAAGTGCCTGTATGTCGTCCCTCATGGCACATTGTAGCATAAGATTGAGACTTCCCTTATTACGACGTGGGATGTCTAGGTCATTGCCCACATGAGCTAGCTTTTCAATTAGGAGCTCGTTGTCGGACATGAGGGTAAAGCAATATGCCTTTATCCCATTATTGTTATAATATAACGGGATATAATCTTCCCTTTTTACTAAATCTAAAGCCATTACTCCTATTGAAAAGTAAGAACCTTTAATAGTTTCAATAACGTAAGTAGGGCCGTTACAGATGATCAAGCTCACAAAGTTCTGATAATGTAGTACTTTTGCATTCTTTAGGTCCCCTTCGTTTTTTTCAATTTTTTTCAATGTTTCCGCCAAAAGCTCGTGCTCAATCTTGGCAGCAAGATCTATTTTATTTTGAAATCCCATACTAAAAAGGGTTTAGCTTTGTGATCACAATTTCGCTTGTTGTCTTATCTACGGCTTTTACAACTCTCGTAATTTTTCCATCCAAGACGGCCGTTTGTAAAATTCCTGCAAGTGCTGCGGCGTCAGGATTTTGTGAAGTGACCATTTCACCAATCACTCCAGTAATCCAATCATCACTCATCTGTGGACTATTAAACCCTGTTCCTAAAGTAACCGACCCCGTACTACTCATCTGCTTCGCTTCATTGATGATCACCGAGCCATCAGGCATTACTACGATATTATCAAATCCTTTGTTTCCTTGATAGTGAACATTGTGTGTCGGTGGTCCATAGATAGTACCACTTGGGTATATTTGATCGAGCACTTCTGATGAAAGTTCCTCAGTCTTCGTACCTAGTTGATCACCATTTGCTACTATATCGTCTACTTTGTTTTTGATGCTTTGCGGTTGGTCTACTTTAATACGGTGCCCATTATTGGCTATGTTCTTCTTTCCTATGTATGTTTGGTTTGAGCCTGTTGGGACTGTTCCAGCTGATTGTGCTATATCGTCCCCTTGCTTTAAGGCCCAGCCCTCAGCTTTTGTGATCTTAGTTGATGGCACATCGAAGTCTCCGTCAGGATAGCTATTGTCCAGCGGATCAGAAATGCTTTCAGTTTTCTTTGACAGACTCCCAACTGCATCATCCCCACTTTTAAAGATCAACTTTTTGAGTCCGTCATCCCAAGCTATCTTCCAGCCGGCTTCAGCATATTGTATGAGCTTGGAGAATATGCTACCGCTTACTCTTGCCATTGCCTTAATCACCTTAAATGATTTGAAAATTACGCCTGCAGCGGAGACTACTTTGGCACCTCCTTTAATAAGATCCCCAATGGGAAGAATGCCAGCCACACCACCGATGAATTCCATCAAAAACTCACCATACTCACCGTCCCCAAATGCAAGTCCAGCTTTGGTGAAAGCTTTAAACTCTCCAACACCTGGTATAAAATCAGTACCAATGTCAACACCTAATTCTAACAACATAGGACCAAAAACAGCCATCACCGCCCTCCACTCTTCCGCTGTTTCAGGAATGCCAAGTTGCGCAGCAGTCGCTTGTATTGTTGCTAAATGGGCATCTACAATAGGTTGAAAAACCTGAAGGAATCCTTCTCTTATCGATCTTATTTGAGCTCTCAAAAACTCTAATGGAGACCCACCATTGTCAGCCGCTTCAGTATTGAACATTGTATACCAAGTCAATGCAGAAATTGCAAGTCGATCTGACATCCCATGACGAGTCAATGACCCATCTATTATTTGGTCTAGCAAGGCTTCCTGCGCTACTAATTCAGCATATGATAATCCAATTAATTCATGACGGGCAAGTTTAGTATACATCTCAACAGCTGCCTGACTGTAGTCATTATTATTCTCTTCCGTTAGTATTTCATTAAAGTCTCCCCATAAATCGAAGTGACTAAAAACATACCAGAGATCACCGTTACTGAAGTCAATATCGGGATTAGACTCTTTGGTGTCATCTAATAAATGAAACCTCATACAATCATAAAAGTCAGGTATTGTTAACCCTCCGCAAGTGGTATGATCTACGATATCTGTTAGCTCTTGATATGTAATTCTAAGATTATGTTCTTGTATAAAATTTTCTGCTTGAATTCTAAATAGCTCTTCAGCATCCAAAATCGGAATATCCGTAGAACCATCATTATTCTGGCCAGAACCTCCACTTGAAGGTAGATCTGGAAAGTCCCAGTCATCGTCATCTTGTGATGTAGATGGTGGGGTCCATTGGCTCCAATCAATAGAGGTCGTTACATCATTCCATGGAAAAAATGGTGGACGTATAGCACCACTTGGTCTATTTCCCGAAGGAACCCATACAACACCATTGTTGTTACCACCCCAATACCCTTCATCTTTAGGGTCAATTGTTTCTTGTCCATTGTTATCATCCCCAGCAGATCCCCCTTCACTACCACATCGCAGTAGAGCATTGTAATCACCTGTTTGCTGATAAAAATCCCAACTACTTGAAGTAAAACATATACCTGATGAAGTTTCGCATACACATCCGCCAGGGCACCCTATCACCTCACCCTCTTCATCCTCTAAGTCACAATGACGCTGTGGTGGAAATAATTGCAGTACACTTGAACCTGGATAGTTAGCACCCGCAGCCAAAAAATCAAAAATCTGAAAATAAGGATATAGACTACCTTCTTGATCACTAGGTCGAAGAAAGAGCTTTGCATCAATATCATTATCATTCCTGTATCGAGATATTAATAGACTACTTACCTCAGCATTAGATACGTCAATAACGGGTGTTATCAAATATTGATCACCAAACACATGATTTTGAACCGTCGTCCCCCAGCTAGGGACCCCGTACTCATTTACTAGATAAGAGATTATCGCTTTATCGTTAGGGTGGTTTCCAAAATGCTGTTTAACAGCATGCAATTGTGGTGCTTTGTAAGAAAGAGTGTCTGTTCCCAATAAGCGATACGCATAATCGTCGCTAAAAAAGTCAGACCTTGTAATGTTAAATTCTTGAAGTATAACACTTCTAGAAACTGCTTGGTCATCACTTGACACAAACTCTAGATCACCATCAGCATTAGATAAAAAAGAATCTGACGTACAAGAAAAGCAATTGAGTACAATCAGTGCGAAACATAAAAATCTAAATAAATAAGAAGTCATGGTAAATGAGATTTGTTGTTTAAGCCATTTAAACTATTTGATCATACTAATATTGTGA
>CAYMFD010000155.1:0-463 GCA_964389475.1 uncultured Saprospiraceae bacterium | reverse complement strand
CCTCTTGATGATTCATATTCATTTTCCAATTTCCAGCAACAATTTTTTTTCTCATAATTCTTTAATTTATTCTTACGCGAGGATCCAAAACCCCATATATAATATCTACTAATATTGTGATTAATACAAAATATCTGATATGAACTATTAGTAGGTAAATGATGAGTTAGTTTTCATGCTGTTTTGCTAATTGAAGTGCACATGCTCTCAAAAAATTAGTATTTTATGAGTCTATGTACTGCATTTGAAATAAAAAATGATGCCGTTTATCAGTTCAATTTTGCACTTCTTAACCCTACCCCAGCTTCTTCTTCTCACTATGCCAGTGCTCGAACTCCTCGACACTCACAAAGAGAAACTCTCTAGACTTGCTGCCCCTAGCTGGACCGACGATGCCGAACTGCTCCATCTACTATGCATATTGATATGGCGAGATAGATGCGTAGTCATCATTTCTAAGTCT
>CAYMFD010000154.1:0-6146 GCA_964389475.1 uncultured Saprospiraceae bacterium | reverse complement strand
TTAATATTTATCCTAATCCAACATATGATAATATATACCTAGACAACAAAGCTATTACTGTGCAGGTGCTAAACGTAAATGGAGCCGTAGTGGCTGTTCAATACGACACCACAACGGTAGACCTATCAGACCTACCATCTGGCATATATCTTCTCGATATAAGACTTAAGAGTGAAAGTAGGGTCGTCGAGAAAGTTGTGAAACTGTAGGATGATGCGAGGAGAGTAGGAGGCAATTATTCAAAACTAAAGTCGTAGTAGTTTACTGATATGAAATCAATACGTCTAGCACTAGATTGGACACCCAATGTCAACCACGTGGGCTTTTTGCTAGCCTATGAGCAAGGCTTTTATAGAGATGTAGGTATCGATGTAACTATTCTCGATCCGTCTATCGATAACTATGCCACGACATCTGCCAAGAAGGTGGAACTCGGCACGGCAGATCTGGCGCTATGTCCTACAGAGAGCCTGATCAGTTACCAGACCAAAGGAGATCCCTTTGACTTAGTCGCCATAGCTGCTGTATTGCAGAGTGACCTGAGTGCCATTACTGTATTAGCTAGCAGCGATATCTCACGACCAGCGGATCTTGACGGGAAGCGTTATGCATCTTATGCTGCTCGTTACGAAGATGCGATCGTGCAAGCAATGGTTACTAATGATGGTGGTCAAGGCGATATAGTTTGTACTTATCCTGATAAGCTCGGCATATGGGGATCCTTACTAGGTGGTACAGACGATGCTACGTGGATATTCCTCAATTGGGAAGGCATCGCAGCAGCATCTCAAGAAGTAGGTTTACGCTTGTTTAAGATGTCTGATTTTGGGATTCCGTATTCCTATTCACCAGTTGTAGCGGGCAGTAAGTCCGTTATCAATAATGACAAGGCACTCTACAAAGACTTTTTGCTAGCCTCTGCCAGAGGTCATGATGCGGTAGTGGATGATCCTACCTTAGCTGCTGAGGTGCTCGGTCGCTACATTCCTCCGTCTGACAGGCATATAAACCTTCGAGCGACCATAGATTATACAGCCCCACATTATCATAGTGGTAGTACTTGGGGTAAGATGGATAGGTCGGAAATGGCGACTTTTCTTAATTGGTTACAGGATAAGGGACTTGAAGATACGGCACTCTCTATGGACGACTTAATCGTTAACCTGTAGCCGCCTTGTTTGACATGGTAAATCACCCTTTTGGATGACCAAATCCTTCTTTGTAGAACTTAGTTTTGTAAAATGCGCAGAACAATTCAATCGATAGTAGTGGCTTTGCTTTTTACGGTCACTATACAGAGTATACAGGCTCAGGTAGGTATTAATGCAGGTACTCCTCAAGCTACACTCGATGTCCGTGAGGTCGATCCAGCTAACCCTACTAGTGATGCAGGTATTGCTGTACCGCAGGTTTCAACGCTACCCCTAGGCGGTAATCGTGCAGGTCAGTTAGTAATCAACAGTGCTGAGGGTGCTTTCTACTTCTATGACGGATCTACTTGGCAGGCTTTAGTTTCACCGGCACATAATGTGGGTGACATTAAGCATGGTTTTCAAGTTGTTGATCATGATGGATGGGTTATGCTAGATGGTCGAGACGTGGGGACGTTAGGCAATGCGCAGAAGGCAGCTGCGATACAATTAGGTTTCGCCGTTAATCTGCCGGATGCTGATGGTGTATTTATGAAACAGGACGCTACCGCTACATTAGGTACGGTGCAGGGCCAAAATCAAGTTACACTATCACAACTGAATATGCCGTCCTACACACTTACAGGTTCTACGTCTGTCAACGGTGCTCACACGCATCAGATTCGAACTCGGCAAGATGACTGGGTTCTAAACACTTTTAGTGGTGGTAGTGGTCCAAGTTATGGACGAGACAACGGCCCTATTCAAATCACAAATAATACGCAGCCTGCTGGTGATCACTCACATACTGTGTCTATACCGAGTGGAGGTAGTGATCAGCCTGTTGATATCGATCCGACTTACCTGGTCGTCAACGCCTTTGTGTATTTAGGAGACTAACTATAAAACAGTATTATAACTGTATTATAGTTTATATACTAAAAAAGTAGTTATTGATTGCAGGTAGTGCTCCTTTAGTACAACATCACTACGGTAGACCTATCAGATTTACCATCTGGCATATATCTTCTCGACATAAGACTTAAGAGTGAGAGCAGGGTTGTCGAGAAAGTGGTGAAACTGTAATAGTTACTTAGTATAGTGGATTAGCTGTACAAGCTAGGAACTCATCGTTCTTGTTTTGCTATCAATACCAATATTTGGTATATTTGAGAAAAATCTGTTATGTCAAAGAATACATCGGTAACATTAGGTAGTCACTTCGAACGTATAATCGCAGAGAGCATTCAATCAGGTAGATACGCCTCAGCTAGTGAGGTGATTCGGGCTGGACTAAGGTTGGTTGATGAAGAAGAGCAGAATATCAGATTGTTACGAGATGCTATCACGGCTGGTGAGAATAGTGGTTACGTCAATGACTACGATCCCGTAAGCCATCTGGAATCTCTTAATGCGAAATTTAAGAGATGAGGTTGTCTTTTCGCATTAGTGAATTGGCTCTAGAAGACCTTGAGAGTATTTGGAGTTACACCGCTGTCAATTGGTCCTCTAATCAGGCTGATAGATACTACGAGGAAATAATATCTCAAATTAATACTATTTGCGATAACCCTCAAATAGGTATGTCTATAGCACATATTAAAGATAGCCATCGTAAAGTTGGTGTTAACTCTCACATGATCATCTACAAGGTAGTTAACGATGTAGTATTCGTTGATAGGATACTGCATATGAGGATGGACATTGATGGTCGTCTAGGGGATGGTGGCTCCACATAGTCAGATGATTCATTAGCTGTATTACCAAGTAAAAGGGAGCTTTCGCATATTCAAAAACTACAAAACAGTTAAATAACTAAAAAGTAGTTGGTTAACTAAAAATTAGTTCTACATTGCAGGTGTAACCAATTACGCTACGCCATGCAAAAGCAACTGACTCGTAAAGAAGAGGCCGTCATGAGAATCATCTGGCGCCTCAAAAAGGCCTTCGTCAAAGATATATTGGAGCACTACGATCCGCCCAAGCCACCGTACAATACCGTATCATCCATCGTACGTAAGCTTGAGAAGGACGGGGTAGTAGGTTACGAGGCTTTTGGCAAGACACATCGGTACTTCCCAATACTTAAGGAGTCGGACTATCGCAAGTTGACCTTTAAGGATATGATGCGGCATTACTTTAAGGGATCGCCTAAAGAGCTACTGAGCTACTTCGTAGAGGAGGAGTCTCTGTCTCCAGACGAGATAGCCGCCTTGCTTGCTGACCTCAAAAATGACGAAGCATGAGCCATCTGACCTTACCGCAGTATTTGCTAGAGTCGACGTTTTGCCTAGTGGTGTTCTACATGTTTTACAAGGCTCTGCTCGCTCATCAACGGACCTTTCAGTTCAATCGATTTTACCTCATAGGTGCTGCCTTGTTTTCGCTACTTGTCCCACTGATGCATATCAACATATCACCGACTGCACCAGACGCAGGCAGTAGTCTGGCTTATGCGTGGGCCCCTATCATGACAGAGATCTATCACTTTCAAGGTAAGGTAGTCCATCAGATAGACCAGCCTACAGCCTTAGTCATCAGTATCGGTGACATTATCAGGATCATCTACTGGATAGGTGTAATCGTAATGGCTGTCCGCTTGCTCGATGCACTACTACGCATATGGACGATGATCTCGTCTGGGCACAAGCGCAGGGATAGAGAAGCGACGATTGTCTATGCCGCAGCAGATGTGCCGGCGGCTAGCTTCTTTAGCTACATCTTCTGGAGCAAAGCGCAGAAGTCTGACGACGTAGAGAAAGCTATACTAGAGCATGAGCTCGTACATGTACGCCAGTGGCACAGTATGGACGTGATACTTATGGAGATGATGGTGGTGGCCAAGTGGTTTAATCCCTTGATCTACCTTTACCGCCGCAGTCTTCGTCTCGTCCACGAGTATATCGCTGACGACTATGTGGCCAGTAAGATCGGCAGTAGAGTCACATATGCCAATGTACTGCTGTCTCACTCTAGCCACGATGCTAATGTGCCACCGTTGACCACTGGCTTTTACTCGCAGGTGAGAGAACGATTACACATGCTCACACGTCCGTCGAGTGGCCGCTGGTCTCAGCGAATTCGTGGACTGCTAGTGATACCGGTAATGATTGGCTTAGCTGCCTTGTTTGCTTTTGACTTGTCTGATGAGATACCCGCAATCTCGTCTTCTATTGACGTGATAGAGAGTAAGATTGATGCCGTTACGATGCAGACAGCCTTTCAGTTTGACAAGTCACTAGACCAAGACCACGATAGCTGGAGCCTAGACTGGGGACCGATCAAGCGCCGTCATGGTTTCCACGAAGGTGACGTCCGATTTTCACGTACAGTTTTGGTGGAGGAGCTAAGCTTATTTGCCACCACACCGATAGTTGCAACAGATGGCGATGATCTTACCTTATCTGATATCACCGTCGACCACTACCGTGGAGATCGTAAGATCGACTCCTACAGTATTGGCAATTTTGTGCAATACGCCGAGACTAAGGATGACAGCCTGAGTGTTGACGATCGCTTTATCGCTACTGGTTCTGTCCATCATGGTGATGATGTCATCAATGTGAAAGTTTACATTAATCTATATCGACCTATTACAGATCGAGCCGTACCGTTCTTCAAGTGGGGCGAAGTGCTGATGCAGTCACTAGAGCGATATGAGACGAGCATCTCCAAGCAAGTATCTTACCTGTCCAAGGCAGACCTTGTTGCGATGTTTAAAGACCAGCCTACGCTGATTGGCTACGATGATGCTTACAAAAATTGGAGTTTCGACATGCGAGTAACCTCTGACCTCAAAGGGGTGTACAAGTATCACTTCGATAATAGTGCTGCGTACGTGGCGCCTGATTTTATCCAAGCCTCCAATAGTGGTACGGTATGTATAGAAGACTTACATATTGAGACGAACAACAGTAGCATGACGACGTCGTTTTGCTTCGACTATGGTCCTAATGATACCGAACTCGTCGATGTACAACGTACCTATCGATTCGACCCTACCGTTAAGAAATCCCTGATGGAGCAAGGTAAGATCACCATTGATGGTAAGTACTATCCGATGTATTCGACATTCGGGCTCAAAGATCGAGCTACCAATATCATCACACATACGCCAAAGGACTTGCAGCGAACGCTTAGACAATTTGACCCTAAGCTAGAGGTACTGGGTAAGAGGGTAGACCTTGACGATGCGAAGGTCGAGCTCATCCTTAAGCGATTTGGCCACATGGATGTAGAGGATGCCAAACGATATATGCACGAGTTTACCACTGGTCAGTATGTGTTGGACATAGATGGGGCCATTGTCATGCTGGAGCACAATGGCTGGGGCAATCGTCAATCCATCAAACAGTCTGTCACCACGACGATAGACGACCTTAAGGACGATGATCGCATCCTCAAGTGGTTAAGTACCGTCGATAATGGGGATAGACTACAGATCGTCTTAACTCAGCAGGATGGTGACCGGAGTGAAGTTGAGTTTCTCGTGAGGACCGAAGATGCCGCCTATACACCAGAGATACTGATCCGGCAGAAGTATACCTCGGCCATCGAGCCCAGCGCATATCAGATGATCACGCTAGCAGATGGTAGTCGAGTCGTTAGGGCTGATGCTAGTACGGCAGAGGGTAGGTCCGTGATTGACGCTTTTGCTACATCACAGGCCACGCAGGTGGTAGACGTCAAAGACTTTACGACCTACTACCGCATACTGGATTATCGAGACCCACTTGCCTCTATTCCCGTCAAGGATGTCATGCTATCAGAAGGCGTCCGCCAGATAGACCCTCTAGTATTACAGGACTATCCTTACAATAAGGACTTCCCCAGCGAACTGCGATGGGGTAGGATCGTAGCTAAGAAGGACATCGGTAACTACTCGCTAGCAGAGTTTAGGCGCAGTGCTCGCAAGGGAGTGGGTATACAAGTAGCCGCTGATGAGCAGCACAATGTTGCTCGATTTGATATCTACTTGTATGAGAAAGGGCAAGAGGCAGTGGGCTTTCGGGTGTC
>CAYMFD010000153.1:0-6227 GCA_964389475.1 uncultured Saprospiraceae bacterium | reverse complement strand
ATACGTACATTACTGATTTACAACGCTTTAAGATAAAAAAACTATGTAATTAAGTGCCTACCTCTATATCATTATTCAATGATAAGAAATAAAAATCAAACTTCTTTCCAAGGTCCCTTTTTAGAGCACTAAAACTCCCAGAATCTAAATAATCCCTTGCTCTAGGACGCTATGAATATCGTCATCCTATCTCGTAGGGCAGCACTATACAGCACCAATAGCCTATTCGTAGCTGCTAGGAAACGCAGACACTTTGTACGAGTGTTAGACCTCATGCTTTGCGAGCTCGTATCAATACCTCCTTCACTCCATGACCTTTTAAAATACTATCCCTTCATGGATTAGCAGCCTACATCACATCGCATAATGATCTCCTGCTCTCTCCTCATATGACCTACCACTTCCTTTAGCAATAACTTAAGGCGTCTACCGCAACACAACAACCGGTTTACTAGCATAAGGCCTACCCTTATTGGCTATGCGGATAATATATAAGCCCTGAGGCAGGTCATCAGTAGACACCTGTGTATGCCCATGGTCGATGACACCATCCTTAACTATACTGCCTGTAGCACTTACTAGCTCATAGCTGACTCCTCTACCATATATCGCTGACTGTAGGACGAGGTGGTCAGAGGCAGGATTGGGATAGACAATTACATCATCATCACCTACTACCTCTTGGCTGCTAGTAACATTGCTATTGCGGATGTCGGCAACTCTATCACGTATAGATGTGATATCTGGACAGTAATCAGCATTGGGCTCTACTATTACGGCATAAGTAAAGGCCGTCTTCTCCCCAGGCTCAAGGTCGTAGCCACCAGAGCTCATGACCAATCGCCGATCATCATCTGGTAACGCTGCCGTGCACATGCTCCACCCTGCAGGATCAGAAGGAGGGTCAGGAAAAGCGTAATAAACGGTATCGGTGCTCCCTGGATTATAACCACTACCACCACTAGTCAATGGCATGCCCCGTGCATGGCGTCCCTCCAATAGATTATAAAATTGTTGAGAGCTAGCAGGGTCTCCTATTACCGTGTTGACCCTGTCATAATACATAAAGGAGGTAACCCCCCTATCACGCGAGTCATCAAGTAGTGCCACTGCGAGCAGGTGTGTGGGTAATCCCTGACCAGCGAAACAGACCTCATCGCCTGTAGGGGGCCGCTGATACGAATACGCAAATGATCCCTCCCTATCATATCCATGAAGGTCGTCCGCAGTACAACCAATCGTCGGGTAATACCAAAATCCAGCATAGAACCCTGGCAAGGAAACGCTATTGCGGTTGATTACCTCAACGTCGTAAAACAAGATACCCTGCTGGTCTGCCTCATCACTGTCATAGGCCATCATATGTATCTCTGCCCACAACGGGTCGCCCTGACTCTGATTATGCGGCCCTAGACCATCGTTGGCCACCCACCAGTAGTTAGTACTGCCTAATATATCCGGATATTCTCCAAGGTTCGGCTCGTATAAGCGATTGGCATTAAGGTCTATAAAGGGGGCAAGGTCAGCGCCTGCTGGTAACTCAAAGCCATTGAAAGTTAAACTGTACGGGTTATCACGTCCTGGCCATGCAAATATCTCACTGGTTTGATTGTCGATACGGCCATCAGCGTAGTCTAGCTTGTGTAGCTCCACAGCGTCTCTAGTAACCGTCCATATCTTATCGTAGTCTTGGCAATCAACAGCATCATAGACTAAGCCACCCTGCTTTAACGGCCCAGGATAGTAATCTTCTAAGTCTGCAAGAAAGTTTTTTGCCGCTACACCATACCGTCCATCTTCATACTTACACCCTAACCATAGATTACCCCACCAGCTTAGATCAGAGGATGCGGCAGAATCTAAAAGTAGTCCCTCTCTCTCAAAACGTTGAACATTCCAAAAATGGCCGCCTACCTGTAATGCTGCGGACACCTCTCCCACCTTAATAATCTCCGAGGCCTTTCCAGATGCACAGACCTGCGCATTGGCATCCATACACAGTATGACTGTAATGGTTGATAAAACCAGATACCTTACCGTCGTATTGTTCCACCTCATGATTCAAAAGTAAGGGTAAGCACACGCATTGCCTAAGCTTAAGTACGGAGTAGTCGCATTGGTGACTTGACCTATTTTGGTAACTCGATCGAGTAAATAATGCAAACAATCCCTAGCTTTACCGCACCATGAATATCGTCATCCTCTCTCGTAGCGCCGCCCTATACAGTACCCATAGCCTATTTACAGCGGCTAGGAGGCGTGGGCATTATGTACGGATCCTAGACCATATGCACTGCGAACTGGTGATCGACACATTCGTCCCCAAGGTCCTCTACCATGGCGAACGTATACAACATGTCGATGCCATCATACCTCGTATAGGTAATGCAGCGACCACCTATGGCGCCTCGGTCATACGCCAGTTTATGCTCATGGGAGCCTATACGACGATGGAGCCTACTGCCCTGCACAGTGCCCGTGACAAGATGAGCTGCTTGCAGATACTGGCGAGCCATAATATCAAGGTGCCAACGTCGGTCGTCAGCAATACATTCCAAAGTGACCATGACTATATCAAAGAGGTAGGTAAGCTGCCAGTTATTATGAAGATGATCAACGGTACCCATGGCGTAGGCGTCATGCTAGGCGAGTCAGAGAATATGGTGGACTCTGTGCTAGAGGCCATGAGCCGTGCCAAGCAAAAAATGATGCTACAACGCTATATCGCCGAAAGTAAGGGAGCAGACATACGGGTACTCGTCGTAGATGATGAGATCGTAGGCTGTATGAAACGGCAAGCCAGAGAAGGGGACTTTCGCAGTAACCTACACCGTGGCGGTAGCTCGCAGATCATAGATATCACCCAGCAAGAGCGAGAGATAGCCCTCAAGGCCGTAAAGGTGTTAGGACTTAAAGTGGCTGGCGTAGATATGCTACAGTCTGTCCAGGGTCCTATGATACTCGAGGTCAATGCATCACCTGGACTAGAAGGTATCGAAACGACAACGGGTGTAGACATAGCTGGCAAAGTGATATCATTAATAGAGAAAAACAAACAGAAAGATTGAGTCCTGTATCAGAAACTATTGGTCGTCCTTATGGCGACCCCATCGTCATCGATGGCCATGACATATTCCCAGGAGAACAAAAACTAGTAGAGATCAACGTAGGTCGACTTCCGTCTAATACTCGTATCGATATCGAGGCTCTGGTGTACCGCAGTAAAAATCCTGGGCCTACCGTACTGCTCATCGGTGGTATACACGGCGATGAGATCAATGGTATCGAGATCGTACGCCGATTTATAGATCAGGACATTAGTCGCTATCTACAACGTGGATCCATCATCGCTATACCTGTGCTCAATATATTTGGCTTTATCAATTTCTCTAGGGAGGTGCCTGATGGCAAGGATGTCAATCGGTCTTTCCCAGGTAGTAGCCGAGGGTCGCTAGCAGCACGAGTGGCTAGTACTTTAGCCAAAAAGATCCTACCCTTTGTCGATGTAGCGCTAGACTTTCATACAGGTGGCGCTAGTCGGTACAACTATCCGCAAACGCGGTATACCAAGGGTGATACCAAAAGTAAAGAAATCGCCTCGCTATTTAATGCTCCTTATACGATAGAAAAGGCATCGATGGCAAAGACTTTTCGTAAGACCTGTCGTGACCTAGGTATCCCTGTAGTCGTCTACGAAGCTGGCGAATCTATACGACTTGATGGCTACTCCATAGAGTCAGGACTAGACGGTGTCCGTAAGGTCTTGATCGGTCTTGATATGTTTGACCCTATGCCTAATGTGCAGCAGCGCAAGAGTGTTACAATCACTAAGACGGCATGGGTGAGGGCGGCCTTTAGCGGGATATTTATCTGGAGCAAGGGTAGCGGTACCTACGTACGTAAGGGCGAGCCCCTAGGCACTATCAACGATCCATTCGGTAGTAAGTCGGTCACTGTCATCAGCAAGAGAGATGGATATGTGATCGGCCATAATAATGCATCAGTCGTTAATCAGGGTGACGCCTTATTTCATATAGGCACCACCGACTAGAAGATTATGCGCCAATTAATGCAGTCAATCACAGGATGGACCCTGGCACTATGCCTGACTCTCTGCCATGGGGCAGGTGTGGCACAAGACCTATCATCCATCATCGATCAGCCCGCTCTAGCTGGTGCGACGGTAGGCATCCATGCAGTCAACCTCTCATCAGGTAAGGTCATCGTATCTCACGATGCAGACCGATTGATGATACCAGCTAGCACCCAGAAAATTCTGACGGGCATCACTGCGCTACGACATCTGGGTGCGGACTACCAGATAGAGACGAGGATAGCTTACTCAGGCGACATAACTACGGATGGCACGGTGACAGGTGACCTCATCATCACTGGCAACTACGACCCTACCTTAGGTAGTGACCGCCTCAAAGGCTCTCCCGACCTCGACCAACTACTGGAGCTGCTAGGTGACAAGATCAGCCAGAAAGTATCATGCATAGATGGCAACATCATCATCGTGAGCCCGCCAGCAGCAGACTATCATCCACACCGCTACTGGCTCTACGAGGACCTAGGCAACTACTACGGCTCACCAGCCTACCCCATCAATATACAGGAGAATACCTACCGCATCAGTATGTCACGCCACACACAAGTCGGCCATGACTGCCACATCAAGAGCATAGAACCAAGTGACCTGGGTATAGAGGTTAATTCGGCCGTAACGATAGGTGCCCGTGGGAGTGGCGACCAAGCGTACATACTAGGCAGCCCAGGCGACTACAACGTAACAGTAGTCGGTACGTTGCCACCTGGCACTACCGCCTATACCATAAAGGGCAGCATCCCCGACCCGCCTGCCTACTTCGCTCGTAGATTAAACGAGACAATAGATGATCAAGGCGTCAAGAGTCAAGGACATGAGGTAGTAAGATCTTACGATCGACAGACGACCACTCTCACCACCATAGAGAGTCCTAGACTGGCAGACATCATAGCGACAATTCACAAAAAGAGCAATAACCTATACACGGAAGCCCTCTATAACCACCTGTCGAGGCCTGAGCTCAAGTTGAGTAAAGGTCATAAGATGGTCGATGCCTGTGGCCTTAGCCCTATGAATAGGATATCGGCTCAGCAACTAACGACATTCTTAAGTAAAGAAAAACCGACTACTACTATACTCCGTACCCTACCCGTCGCTGGCAAGTCAGGCACTATGCGAAACCTCCTGACCGATGCTCCCTACCGAGGTAACATCTATGCTAAATCTGGCAGTATGTCAGGTGTGCTATGCTATGCTGGCTATATGCAAGATGGAAGTGACTGGATCGCCTTCGCTGTTATGATCAATGGTTTTGACCAAAAAACTAAGCCTGTCAAGCCTATTGCGGAGCAAGTAATGCAAGCTATCTATGACTACTGATTGAGCAAAGCAAAGCCTCCAAAGGCAAGAGCCCCGAGAAAAATCAATAAGTAAAAGCCAAGAACTAGCAAGGTCATAATACCTAAGAACTTATAATGGCTCTTTAACCGCTCAAAGGCCTGACGGAGATAGACCTGATCATCATTTTGTAAAGCCAACTTCGTGCAAGATGCAAAGCTGTATAGGTAGTATAGCGGTATCGCATAAATAGCGCCGGAGATAACATAGATGAAAGAGTATGCGCCACTGACAGCATATACCTCCTGTGATGCAGCCCCTGGTAAACCAGCAAAGATGGACCCAAAAAACACACCGATAATAGCTACAAAGGCGAGACCTACGAAGCCTACAATACTGAGTAGCTTAGCCCATTTAGCCACTTCTGACAAGAACCCACGGATATGCTCGTCAATTACTAGGCCTCTGCTATTACTAAAGTCGTCATTCATCGTTAATGTGTTGTTGATTTGATCATTAAGGTACGAAAGTGTGCGGATCTATTACCAAAGAATACGAAGAGCTGCTTATTCCTTGTTTTGCTCGCTCTAGCCTTTTGACTTTCTTACTTTCGGCTTTCAGCTTTTGAGACTTTCCCCCTCTCACCATCTGTGAAAATCCTTCTTGATCCGCCTAATCGGTGTTCTATCTTGCTTTTTTATCGACACTTAAGTGGTCGAAGACCATATACTACTTGTACCTCGTGGTGCTTGCTCAAATCTTTGAACTTTTAGCTTTTGACTTTGCGCTTTTGACTACCGTACCACCA
Organism: uncultured Saprospiraceae bacterium; assembly: GCA_964389475.1. Lineage (GTDB taxonomy): Bacteria > Bacteroidota > Bacteroidia > Chitinophagales > Saprospiraceae > CAYMFD01. Next base: position 33 of record CAYMFD010000153.1, on the reverse strand, counting down.
CTACCTGCGTCCCATAATACACCCGCTCGCCAC
>CAYMFD010000152.1:0-6252 GCA_964389475.1 uncultured Saprospiraceae bacterium | reverse complement strand
CCTACTAACCTACTAACCTACTAACCTACTAACCCAATAACCTACTAACCTACTAACCCAATAATCTAATCCGAGTACGACCCATCGATATCACCCTTTTTAATGGCATAAAGCCTAAAGTCCGACCCTAGGGGAAACACAGACGCAGGTAGCATCACCGTTCCATCTAGTTCAGGTTCTATGTCAGGATTTTGAGCGGCGAGGCCAAAGTGCTGGCCGTCTACATTAGGAGCTTTGGCAAGAATTAAGCTCCGCATTTCGACGATGTCGGCACCTGTGATAGTACCTGTGCCATTGATGTCGGCTGCCCATTTTAGCCCTGGTCTGTCTAAGGCGCCTAGGCCCAAAATATCCCTACTCACAAGTACCTGATCGAGGGTCGATATGGCGGCTCTCCGCCCACTCGTCTTGATCAGTTGTACCGTGAGATCACCTTCGCTCAGCGACTGTATGCAGTTGAGCCTGCTTTGCGTATTACCACTTTCTAAGCTGCAGACCTCTAGCATAGCAGCAGTGACGTCCGTACCACCGACAATGAGGCTGTCATGTTGTATGCTATTACCTGCCAGCGTTTGTATCCAGAAAGGACCAGCACCACCGCCGAATATCATATCACGGCCAGTTATGATCTGAGTCTCACTCTTTGTGTCCCCGTCGCACCAGTCAAGAAATATAATGTCTCTAACGATGCGTATGTCAAGATCTCTCATGTAGATCACTTTATCGGAATAGGCGGTGACCATCGTTTTGGTCCTGATATCTAGTTCTGGCGTTAGGATGCTTAGTATCAGTTCGTCCAGGGTAATGTTAGATGCCTCTATCTGTGGCTCGACAGTGGGTAGGTCCGTAAGATTGTAAATGGGGTAGGTGACTAGGGTGCTACACTGTATCGACTGGTTAGCTCGTGTGGCCGTTTGTACGATGTATAGGCTGTCTGGACCACTACAATCAGTGATCACTGCATCTACTTGCTCTCGATCTAGGTCAAAAGTGGTCCAGCCGTCTACTATTGCATCATCTACCACCACTTCATAGGGCTTGTCATTGATGGATGCTACGATGTCGTCTGGGCAGAGGATGGTTTGACTTTTTGCATCACTCACAATCAATAGGCTAGCGATAAATATGGTGGGTATCACAAGACGAATCATAGGGCTATTGGATTTATACCCTAAGCTACGTTATTTTTAGTAGAATTACTAGAAGTTGGGGATAAATAAGCCTTGCTGGTCAGTCGATAGATGTCAAAATCGTCAGTATCTATATTATCTCGGCAAGCGCCGCATCGACACGTTTTTGGCCGCTACCTCGGATGACGACATAATTGGCGCCAGCATCGTTAAGCGCCTGCTCGTAGATACCGTAGAGCTCCTCTCGCTCTTGTGGGTTCTCCCGCTGTGCATCGGCTGACCACGGAATATCCGCTGCGAATAGTAAGTACTTCTTCTTGTCCCAGTCATTGGACTCATACATCGACCGTAGCTGAAAACTGGCCTTACCATACTTGTATTTTGACCAGATGTACAAGGTCAGGATGTCCGTGTCACAGATTATCTGTGGGTGTAGTTGACTCTTGATCGTCTCTCTGAACTGTTGCACCTTGGCGATGTTGTCTAAGTCTTCGCGCTGGTATCTTGTCGACATAATGTCTAGGTACTCGCGGGCATACTCCCAGACGATCGGGATTTTTGTCGCTTTTATTATGGCGTGGGCCGTTGTAGATTTGCCCGTGGATTCAGGTCCTGTAAGTACTATTTTGCGATGCTTCATAAGCAGATAGGGCCCACATTGATGTGAACTAGGTTTGTCACTTTCGTATAATTAACAACAAAGGAAGTGATTTGCTAGCCAGAATCCCAACTAGGATGGCAGGTACTGGTAATACAAGTAGAGATATTATGCTCTCTGCTGTTTTAGTACGTAAGTCGGCGAATTGAGGGTTTCGGAAATGGACTCGGATTAAGCTCCCAGTAATACTTTGTCAATCTGGAGGCAGGTCGATGAAGGATGAAGCTTTGAAGAGTTAGATGTGTACAGGCAGCCTACAGTAGCCAGTCGCTGTACAGATATAAGTCAAGAGTCGGCAAAATGTGCGATTTTTTCACCCTAGTCTGTGTTATTACAGCATTGCACGATGGACTATGATAAGAATACTCTTGGAGTACTGAAGAAAGGAAAAAATAGAAGCAATTTTGACTCGACTGTTGATTGGTCTTGACCTTATAGTATTAAGGGGAAAAGCTGTTGTATGCTTAGTCAGAGTCATCCGCTTTGGTGTGAAATAGGGTCAAGAATATCCTTACAGCGACATGATTTTTGCCTTCTTTTGATCTTAGCAAAAGAAGGCGCCGTGCTGAGGCTCTCGAAGTAAGGCCAGTCGGGCCTTTCCGACACCTGCCAAACAATCACAAGTCGCTTTAGTATTTACAGCGAATACAAGGACTTCTACTTAAATGAACAGAAAATTATATGCACGATATAGAACCATATTACCGATGGCGAGACAAGTACAGTACAGATCGGGATGACCTCAGCCCCTTTCATGGACGGGTTTATAATGAGTTTAGCTACAGCAATAAAGTCTACAATTACTTTATACATCCGCAGTGGGATGACTTCGGCTCTCAGACCCTCTACGCCAAGATAATCTATGCCGACTACCTAGAAGGCTATGCCATGATCGAGCTTATCGGCGAGTGGAATGACTGTATCAATAATGACATCATGTACCTCAAGCGGGAGGTCATTGACTACATGCTAGGTCAGGATATTACTAAGTACGTCCTTTTTTGTAGTAATGTGCTCAACTTCCACGGATCGGATGATAGCTACTATGAGGAATGGGGCGAGGAGGCTAGAGAGGAGGGCGGCTGGGTCGTCTTTATCAATACGCTAGACCACGTCTACCAAGAGATGCAACAGACGAGGCTGCAGTACCATGTACACCTCGGTCCGCAGTACAATGGCGTACAGTGGAGAGGGAAAAAGCCCCACCAAGTCTATCAAGCCATCGATAGCGTTATCTTTAACGGTATCAAACAAATAGCCTTTTGAGCACTATACCAAAGAATCACAGAAGTGGATACATCAATATCATCGGTAAGCCTAATGTGGGTAAGTCTACCTTGATGAATGCCCTAGTCGGCGATAAAATGTCGATCATAACGAGTAAGCCACAGACGACTCGCCACCGCATACTGGGTATCGTCAATGACAAGGAGAGTCAGATTATCTTCAGCGATAGCCCGGGTATCATCGACGAGCCCCACTATGGTATGCAATCGAGCATGAATAAGTTCGCCTACAGCAGCTTTGAGGATGCGGACGTGCTGATCTTCGTAACCGACAAGTATGACGACTACGATGGTGATGAGAAGGTCGTAAGTGCCCTAGCGGGTGCCAAAGTACCTCGCTTGCTGGTGATCAATAAGATGGATCAGACCAGTGAAGACGAGGCGCAGGGTGTCGTCGATCAGTGGATGGACTTGGTGCCATTCGAGCAGGTACATAAGATCTCCGCGTTAGAAAAAACAGGAACCGCAGCTATGCTACTGGCTATCAAGGCCCTGATCCCAGAGGGGCCTGCCTACTATCCCAAGGACCAGATTACGGATAAGCCGGAGCGATTCTTCGTCAGTGAGATCATACGTGAAAACATCCTGCGTCAGTTTAAGCAGGAGGTGCCCTACTCATGTGAGGTCGTCGTAGATAGCTTCAGAGAGGAGGAAAAGGACGGCAAGCCATTTATCGTCATGCATGCGGACATCTACGTGAGTCGTAAATCGCAAAAAGCCATCCTGATAGGTAAGGGCGGTCAGGCCATCAAGAAGCTGGGCATCAGTAGCCGGGCTGATCTGGAGGAGTGGTTCAATGCCGGCATCTACCTCGAGCTAAACGTCCGCGTCAAGGACAACTGGCGAGACGATGAGCGATGGTTGCGGCAGTTTGGGTATTAGTTGAGTGGCTTGATCATATGTCGTAGATTATTTGCTATTTGTTCTGCTTAGATCTTTGGGTAGGTGGTTTTTGTCGGGTAGGTCGTAGGCTATGTGATCAGCTGTGGACTGGTCCGCAAGATCTACCCTCTCTAGATCATCGATCTCTAGCACCGTATATCCACTAGACTTCAGTAATTGTATCAACCTGTATTGCTGGGCTGAATCCTTGTATTTTCGATTATTGATCAGGGGTCCCTCGATCCATATTTCGATATCTACCGCAGATGCTAGCAAGTGATCTGTAATATCGGCAATAGGGTCTGAGATCTGCGACTCTCGTATAAATACACGACCTAGGCGGGTGATGCGCTGGGCTAAAAGTCTAGGCCTTAGCGTTGAGATAACCAGACGGCCTTTAAGCACGAGTAGATTTAGGTGTGCTGCATAAGTGGACAGATAGTAGGCCAGAGCCCTTGCCACGGGTAGCCGACGGGCGATAGGTAGAGCTGTCAGTAGTCCATGGTCTGCTAGTATAGGTATAGCCACTCGCTCAGCCTGTCTACTGACTATGTAGCGTATACCCAGTGACGGACTAAGGTCTGATTGATCTGTGATGGTGATGTCCGCTGTATCTACAGGAGCATCGATCATCCATAGGTCTCTAGCAAGCGCAGCATGCTTCTGGGCAATGTCGCCATATGTAAGGCTTACATGGTCAGCCTCCACACGTAGTAGTTGATGTGCTAGGGCATCATCCGTACTTATGATCTTGCGCAGCGCTAGCTTGCACCTTTTTGCAGCGGTTAATTGGTCAGCTTTCCATGCACGGCCCTTGATGTCCAGGTTATGGTGCCATATGTCCGCCCAGTCTGCCTTAGTAGGTCGGGCTAGGCCTCTATCATGTTTTTTGAGCACCTCGTTAAAGTACCATCGTTCTAGTAGGCTGGCCCACTGATCTGCTGGATAAAGCCTCAGGTTGTCTATGATTTCTCGCGAAGTGGTGTCTAGCCTATGGTAGTTATGTAGCCAGTGCAGAAATCCCTCCTCTGACGCTATGATATCTAGACCTAGTCGCAGCCTACTACAGACGTCGATGGCATACTTCCTTATAGCTTCAATATAGTGTGCCGTGTCTTCGAGTGTAAAGGCGAGTACCTCGCTCTGGTTAATGGTCGTATATAGGTGGTTGAGACGCAGTAGTACATCCTCGATACTGGGGTGTTGGTCCAGTCTGGTTGCATGAGTGAGGTCGTGCTCAGTGACGGCATCTTCTAGGGTTATGAGGCAGTCTAGCAAATCGTTATACCAGCTCTGCAGTAGTTTGTTGAGTCGTTGTTCGCCTGTTGATATAGCTCGACCAAACAAGCGTAGGGCCAGTAGTGCCTGGTACTGCGGTCGCCAGATCTGAACCATACGGCGAATGGTACGGCGTAGTAATCGATACTCCTCAGGATCACCACTGATGCTGACAGGTGATAGTTGCATGACACGGCTAGATGGCACCATCATTTTAGATAGGTCACTGTAGCTGTACTGTTGGTAGATAGGGGCATGAGATGCCTCCATATAGGTGAGTACTGGATGCTGCTCGGGCACACTGTCTTGTAGGCTAGAAAAATCGGTTTTGAGCCATGCTTTCCACTTGATTATCGTGGAGAGTGGTATGCGCTGGGACGCTGATTCGTACTGCCAGATATCGACGTGCTGCTGACTAAGGGCATGTTGTACAGACTGCTCTAGGGCCTCGTCTTGTAGGTTGATCTGTATGGTTTTACCAGTACGCATAGCCAGGCCTACTATGGCGATTACTTCCTGAGCTACGTCTTCGGGTAGATAGTACGACGTGTTTATCGACCTACCTGCCTCGATCTGTTCTAGCCACTTATTACTGCAGTCATTGTTTAGCATCATACGAGCCTTTATTAGCGGTGGATGAAGGTAGTATAATATATTAAATTATTTAATATGAAACTTGGTAATTGTAGATGTACCGTTTATCGCTGTAGGTGAAGATATATGGGTGAGAAAAGTTATTTGTATTTGTAGCAAATACATTATACCTCATTTCTCCCATCCCCGCAGCTCAACAAAGACCTGACTCTAACTAATCACAGCCATTTCCATTTGAGTATGCCGTATTAATATTGTTGGAAGGTTTTTGACTAGGCAAGGCTATGACTTGCCCAGCAGTGGAGGTCTGCTAGACATCTAAATCACAGAACCGAAAAGCGGATGGGTGGCAGACATAGCCGCGGTCCCTGAGCACAGCGGTAAACTCAGCATAACACCCGTCGAAGGGTAGCTAAGATGAGGC
>CAYMFD010000151.1:1538-6330 GCA_964389475.1 uncultured Saprospiraceae bacterium | reverse complement strand
TGCCCATTGGCGCTGGTGACAGTCAGTACATTAGATGATCCATCAGCAGGCAGGGTAAACGATATAGGTGTACCCGCTGTGTAAGTCCCGATCGTAGTAGCGCCTACTGTAAGGGTAAAGCTACTACCAGCAACATTACTGTTGACGGTGAGGCTGACGTCGTAGAAGTCATCGTTCGGGTCGGTGTTACTGCCATTATCATTACATACGACCAGTAGTCCCGTTATCTGCAAGGATACACCTTCTTGTATGGTGAATGGTGCGGCCTTACTACACGATTTACTGTCTCGTACCTCTAGATTGTATAGGTCGGGTGATAGTCCTGTGAGGTTAGCTAGTGGTAGCCAGTTGATGCCGTCTAGCGTATACTCGTACGGAGGTATACCGTCGGTCACCGTTATAGTGGCCGTACCATCATTATCACCGTCGCAGGTCTCGTCGGTCTGCTGTACGGTTACGGTCGGTGTATTGATTAGGATGACCTCTACCTCGCCCGTGCTCACACATCCATTAGGGTCGACTACTCTCGTGTAGATGATCTGTGTACCGATGCTCGTATTGATAAATCCGATAGGAAGCTGTGCATTACCGGATAGCGCATCCGCCGCTGAGGTGTGGAAGGTCACGGTATTGGCGCTACCAGATACCACAGTTGCTATTCTGACCAGGTTTAAGATGTTGAAGCCGTCATTGTCCTGATCGCACTGCTCGAATGTAAGGTCATTGACAGTAGGGCCTGCTAAGAAAGTTAACTGTACTGGTGTTCGAGTTGTGCTCACGCAAGCTGTATCGCTAGGCAGTACGGACTCTACGTAGAAGGTGTAGGTGCCTGGTCCGGCGGCAGGTGGATTGTAAGAGTCGGCATCGTTTGCTAGGCGATTACCTCCTGTTGCCGCATCGTACCAGTTATGGATAAACTGTGCATTAGGCACGACGGTTAGGGCAGCTGGTGTCGTACCCACACATGCGGTTACGGGTGGTCCTGCTACGGGAGGTGGTATAGTAGGGCAGTCGCAGTTGGGTGGATTGATAGATATGACGTCGCCGCACTGCGTTAAGAGGTCGAGGTAGTCTATCATTACCGTCTCTGTAATCGGGATCTCTGATACAGAGGCGAAAGTGTTGAAGGCATCCAATACACCACGATCTACTTGGATATCTGCCGCATTAGGATTCGTAATATATACAGTATAAGTCGTGTTAAAATTGGTGCAGACTACGCTGTCGATGATCAACTCTGGGAACTCCACTAACTCTATAGTGGCAACCGCTGTATCAGCTGGACAGCCAAATGGTGAGGTGACGATGTAGTAAAAGTCATAGAAGCCTAGCGGATTGCCACTCGGGAAAACAACCTCTGGGTTACTGATATCCATACCATTGCCGTCTAGGTCAAACCAGTTACCACCTATATCATAAACCACGTCGAGTACATCGAAAAGGTCTACGACTGTGCTAAACTCGTCACAGACCACTATGCTGCCGGGCTCTCCGCTCTGCGGTAATGGGTTGATGACGATGTCAAAGGCTACCTCATCAGTACAGCCATCAGGGCTGGTTGCTAGGAAGTAGTACGTCGTATTGACAGCGGGCGATACTTGTAGGTTGGCGATCTGGTTGGCCGTAGATGCTGGCGAACCACTGTGGATTGTTATCGTGGGGCTGTTACCAGCTACATCGATTACCGGGACCAGTGATAGGTCATAGGTTTCACCTTCGCAGAGCTCATCTACGGCAGGGTTGATATCTATCTCGGGTACGATACTCTCAGTGACTACCTGGTCGTGTGTGATCGTGATGCCAGTACATGGGCTCGTAAATGACCACGAGTAGGTCGTCTGCAGACCATTGACAGCAACAGACGGTACCACAGAGCCGGCTATCTCACAATCTCCAGTTGCTTGGTTACTGTAGAATAGCGGATCACCTAGCGGAGGTAGTACGCCACAGGCTAATGTGACGGGCCCAGGCGGACTGATCCATTGAGGGTCTGACGCGGGTAAGACGGTCACGGTCTGGCTGACAGACTTAGTTCGACCACAGACATCTGTCTCTGTCCAGGTTCTTACGATCTGACCACCGCATTCGTCGAAGGATCCAGATATCAACGGACTTACGGTCTCTTGTATCTGACATAGGCCAGATAGACCATTGGTAAATTGAAGGGTAGGTGGCGTGGCAGGTATGTCATCGCAGTTTATCGTAACATCGGCAGGAGGATTGACAAAATCACCCTCTGCGGCCGGTGTTACCGTGTAGGTCCTACTATAGGTAAGTACAGCACCACAGGGATCTGTGAACTCCCAGTTTTCGGTGAATGTGCCTCCACAGCCTTTAACATCTAGTATCCCATCAAAGGTACTTGTTACCGTACCAGAGATGGCACAGGTCGCATTATTGTTAGTGTATGCGAGCGGGCGACCTACGGTCGGTATATCGATACATACAATCGACGTATCTGCTGGTAGGTTTACGAAACTCGGCGTCGGTGCAGGGTTAACGACGATATTCTGACTGTGAAAAATCGTCACTCCACACGTATCGGTATACTGCCACAAGAAGCTGAAATTACCTCCACAGAAGTCTACCATGCCTATCTGTGTGGCGGGTACGCTGCCATCTAGGAGGCAGTCGCCACTAGCACCATTGGTGTACATAAGATCAGGTGCAGTCGTAGGCACCATGTCGCAGTCCACCGTAACATCCATAGGAGGGTTCACAAAGGCTACGGGTGGCGCAGGGTCGACTGTCACTCGCTGTGTATGGGTAATGGTGACACCACATGTATCGGTAGCGGTCCACTCCCATGCGAATTGTCCACCGCATATGCCCGCTTCACCTACCTTGGTAGCAGGCACGGTACCGTCGAAGAGACAGGTGCCTATACCACCATTGGTGTAGTCTAGATCTGGTGCTGAGGTCGGTATGGCGTCGCAGGCCACCGTGATATCCATCGGTGGGCTGATAAATGCGATCGGCGGCGGCGGATCGACAGTAATCATCTGCGTGTAGGTAAGGGCATTGTTACAGCCATCGATCGTATCCCAGGTTATGCTAAAGGTACCACCGCATATGTCAAACTGGCCATTGACCGTAGGTATGACGGTACCCTCGAATAGGCAGGCACCCATTTCATTATTGGTATAGTTTAAGGGTATAGCAAAGTCCGTGGTATTATCACAACTCACCGTAATATCTGCTGGTGGACTGATAAAATCTATCGGATCTGGTGGGGTCACGTCGATCGTCTGTGTATGGACCAGCATATTGCCGCAGCCGTCGATGGTATCCCAGGTGATGACAAATTGCCCACCGCAAGAGTCGGCCATACCACTCGTTATGCTGGGTATGACTGTCCCGTCGAATAAGCACTGGCCACTTTCATTATTGGTATAGTTGAGTGGTATCAAGTAGGCTGCGAGATCGGCTGAGCAGTCGACCGTCTCATCGGCTGGCGGATTGATATAGGCAATGGGATCGGGCGGTGTGATCGTAATCGTCTGTACGTGGATCAAGGCATTGCCACAGCCATCGATGGTATCCCAGGTTATGGCATATTGGCCACCACAGCTATCGGGCATTCCGCTCGTGATGGTTGGTATCACGGTACCTTCGAATAGACAGGCGCCAGACTCCCCATTGGTATAATCAAGCGGTATCAAGAAGGACGTCGCATCGGAGCAGTCGACCGTCTGATCAGCTGGCATCATACTATACTGAATCGGTGCAGGCGGGTTGATGGTGATCGTCTGTGTATGCAATAGTGGGTTGCCGCAGCCATCTAGGGTGTCCCAAGTGATGACAAATTGACCACCACAGGAGTCGGGCATACCACTGGTAATCGTAGGCATGACAGTACCCATAAAGAGGCATCTGCCAGACTCATTATTAGTGTAGTCAAGCGGTATGAGGAATGTCGACACGTCATCAGAGCAGCTCACAGTCTGGTCACTCGGCGGGTTAGTAAAGGCAATCGGGTCAGGTGGCGTAATGTCAATAGTCTGTGTATGTGTTAGTTGCTGCCCACATGCTATGATGGTATCCCACTGTATGACGTACTGGCCACCACACGAGTCATCCATACCCGATATGATCTGAGGCATGACCATGCCCTCAAACAAGCAAGCACCAGCCTCTCCATTGCTATAAGAAAGGGGTATCAAGAAAGACGTGGCATCTGCACAGTCGATCGTCTCGTCCGCTGGCGCATTGATATAAGCCGCAGGGGCTGGCGGATCGATCGTAATATCTTGTGTGTAGGTGAGCATGTTGCCACAGACATCCATAGTGTCCCAGGTGATGCTAAACGTACCACCGCAGCTATCAAAAGCCCCTGTCACTGTCGGGAATACGGTGCCTTCAAATAGACAGACGCCATTTTCACCATTGGTATAGTTGAGAGGTATGTCAAAGATATCGGTGTTGTCACACGACACCGTAATATCTGGCGGAGGATTGATAAAGTCGATAGGTTGTGGAGGGGTAACGATGATAGTCTGAACATGACTGAGCATCGTGCCACATACGTCTGTAGTATCCCATGTCAAGGTGTAGGTAGACCCACATGGATCGGGGCTGCCCGTGATAGTTGGCGTCACGTTACCTTCAAATAAGCACCTGCCCATCTCACCATTGGTATAGCCTAGCGTGGGAGCAAATACGCTGAGATTATCACAACTGACCGTCTCATTCATCGGAGGATTGATGAAGGCAATAAGATCAGGCGGATCGATCGTTATGGTCTGCGTATGCGTGAGTTGCTGATTACAGTTGATAAGTGTATCCCACTGTA
>CAYMFD010000151.1:0-1438 GCA_964389475.1 uncultured Saprospiraceae bacterium | reverse complement strand
GAGTCATCCATGCCGGATAGTATGGTTGGGAATACGGTGCCCTCGAATAGGCAGCGTCCAGCCTCGCCATTGGTATAGGTAAGCGGTTGCATGAAGTCTGTGACATCATCACAAGATATATTTTGTGGTCCAGGTGGATTATCGTAAGCCGCTGGTGCTGGCGGATCGATGATGATCGTCTGCTGGAAGTTTAGTACCTGGCCACACTCCACGATAGTATCCCACTCGATGACGTATTGTCCGCCACAGGAGTCGTCCACCCCAGAGATGATCTCAGGAAATACAGTCCCCATAAATAGGCACTGTCCTGTCTCACCATTGGTGTAGTCAAGTGGCTGCATAAAGTCTGTCGCATCAGCGCAGTTGATCGTGACGGTCGCAGGGGGCGGCGAAATGAAGTCTATATTGGCTGGTGGAGTGACCGTGATCATCTGGGTGAAATCAATGATATTGCCACAGAAGTCAACCGTATCCCACGTGATGCTATACGTTGTGCCACAAGAGTCTGGTCCTCCTGTAACGGTAGGGACGATCGTACCCATCTGCTCGCAAGTGCCTGTCTCGCCATTGGTATATTGCAGGGGTATAGCGTAGTCATTGGTATCGTCACAGCCTATAGTGATATTGTCTGCTGGTGGATTGACTAAGGCGATCGGCGTGGGTGGATCTACGGTTACAGTCTGCGTCTCGACGACTATCATGCCACAGGTATCCGTAAATCGCCACTCCCATACGTAGTCGCCACCACATATGTCTGGTTGATTGAGGAGGATAGGTGTCGCCGTACCCTCGAATAGGCAGTCGCCATTCCTATTATTACTGTAGTCTAGGTCTAGTGGGTTAGTATCGATGTTAGCGCAGTTGATGGTGACATCAGCAGGTACTGCGGTCGTGAAAGATGCCACGGGCGGTACATTAACAGTGATCGTCTGTGTGTGGCTTAGTGGTCGGCCACATACATCTAGCGTATCCCAGACGAAAAAGTAAGTCTGGTCGCATATCGTCCCTCCACCATCTAGGCGTGGGTAGACAGTGTCTGTCAATTCGCATAAACCTGTTAAGCCATTGCTATAAACTAAGAAAGACTGATCCTCAATCCTGGGTAGCATGTCACAGTCTACGGTTATGTCTCCGGGAGGTGTCATCACCCAATCTACAGGGTCTGTCTCCTGTATTGTGATAGGCTGGCTGTGCGATATGTAGACGCCACAAGAGTCGGTATACTCCCAGAAGAAATTGTAAGTACTTCCGCAGCTGTCTATAATGCCTTGTACCACGCCAGGCACGGTCCCCTCTAGCAAGCACTTGCCGATGTCTCCGTTGCTATACGCTAGGTCTGGTGCCGTAAGCGGCGCTGCTGGACAGGCGAATGTTGCAGGACCTGGAGGATTGACCCATTGTACGGGGAGGGCAGGGGTGATCGTTATGTTTTGGGTAT
>CAYMFD010000150.1:0-6557 GCA_964389475.1 uncultured Saprospiraceae bacterium | reverse complement strand
TCTGACATCTGACATCTATAATCTTACATCTAAGCTTCTACAAATCCAATACCCGATCTCTCACCTGCTCTGCCCTCACTTTGAGGCTGGTCATCCAGACACCGACTAGGGTCATACCGATGATCATGGGGTAGAATATCTGTCGCATCGTATTGTCCATGTCCTCGCCGCCTAGGGCAGGGTTGCCACCATTGCCGGGGTGGAGGCTGTCCGTCAGTCTTGGTATCACGAATACGAGGGGTATCAGTGCTACGAAGGCGAATATGTTATACGCTGAGCTGAGGCGTGCTCGGCGATCCCGGTCGCTCATGCTGCCTCGTAGTATGAGGTAGGCGTAGTAGATGAGCATAGCCGTTGCTGACATATTGAGCTTGACGTCCGTCGTCCACCAGGCTCCCCAAGTGAAGCGAGCCCACAGGCTGCCCGTAATGATGCCCAGTGTACCATATAGGATGGCGACGGAGGTGAACGAGCTAGAGATGATATCGTCATTGATGTCTCCCTTACGCAGGTAGCGAATGCTGTAGAATAGGCCTGCAATCAGCAAGATAAACATGCTAAACCACAGCGTAATGTGGTAGAAGGTGTTGCGAATCGTCTCGTTGAGTAGGGGGCGATATGGGAACCGGAAAGCCTCAGACTTTTTGAGATTGTCAAAGTTGTCTTGCCGCCATATTTTGGCACCGAGGTAGGTGTTGTTATTAGGGCCCTTGCTGATAAATACGGCGTCAGGTAGCACTTGATAGCCGTCATGGTCAGTCGTGACGATGAGGGTGGATGACATGACGTCCCCTTCTTTGGAGTTGTGCTCTGGTAAGAAAAAACTGGCCTCGATGACCCGATCGTTGATTGCTTTGATATCCATAGCACTGATGAGGCCGTCATCGCCAGCCCGCAGGTAGGCATTGAGCTCCTTTGCCTCGGTGTAGGTGCTGTTATATCCGTGGATGGTCAGCTGTAGTAGCTCACCGGCCTTGGCAGACCGCTTAGATATTTTTGTGATACCAGGATTGAGCGGTACGAGCATCCCGCCTATGAGACCTAGAAATACCAGCGTGACGCCTATTATTTTCCACCAAGATTGACGCATATTTATATCGTGTTTCTTTATGTTTTTCCAAACCAAACTATCCCCGCCACACCGTAGGGTAGAGGAGCAGTACGACCCCGAGTAGCAAGGTGTCAATGCCCGCAAGCATCATAATGTCCTTTGTCACCGTGCTATCCTGTATCAGTCGCAAGGCCACACTCGTAATCTTGATCAGCAACAGCATTACAGGAAGCACGAGTGGTAGGGCCAGTATCGACATCATCGTAGACTGCTGACCCGCGGCACCACTGATAGCACTTACAAAGGTAAAGATGATTGCTAAGCCCGCCCCGCCTAGCAGGATGCCATAGGTCATCATACTGCCATCTTTGATCGGGTTATTACCTAGTAGTACAAATGCACCGAGGATCACCATAATCAGTACCAGCAGGAAGGCGTAGTTGTAGATAAGCTTAGCGACCAAGTTCTCGAGTGGATGCACGGTCGTGTAGTAGTACATGTAGGTTCCGCTGTCTTCCTGCACGAATGACTTGACGATGGCATTGATACCTGTAAACAAGACCACGATCCACAGCATCGTGCCCCACAGCCTAGGCGAGACGTCGTTAAACGCTTTGAATATGATGAACACCATGGCCACAGCTAGCAGAAGGACGCCGGCGACAGCATATCGCTGCCGGAGTTCGACTTGCCACTCCTTGTAGAGCAGTGTTTTTATGACAGATAGCCTCATCGAGGTCAAAGCTAATAACCTGCGTGCGATCATTGCCATGGATGCCAAGAATTACTTTTCGATACTTTGATATATGTGGTGCTATCATCAGGTGAGTTCGGTGGTAAATGGGCGGTTGTGGTGGTCCTAGTAGCGCCGTGGCTGCGATCGCATTGTAGGCACGATCCCTGTCTTGGTTGAGTATGCTTTCATTTCTATTTGCAGATTATCATCTAACCTTTGTCAATGCTTTTATCTTCGCCATTCATAACCCTCCTCTATGACATCACCCACGGTAATGGACTATCGCAACGTACAGATCTCCCAAGGCGGGAGGCAGGTGCTGCGTGATGTCAATTTCACGATGGGGCAGGGAGAGTTGTGCTTTATCGTAGGTAGGTCAGGTAGCGGTAAGACGAGCCTCCTCCGTAGTGCTTATGGCGACATCGATATCAGTGGCGATCGTGCCCAAGTGGTCGATGTAGATATGCTGACCCTCCGGAGAGAGGAACGGTACTCTCTCAAGCGCCAGCTGGGCATCGTATTTCAAGATTTTAAATTGTTTGAAGATTGGTCAGTGGCCCGTAACCTCGCCTTTGTGCTATTCGCTACGGACTGGACGGACCGCTCCGAGGTAGAGCAGCGGATCGAGGAGGTACTGGCATCAGTAGGCCTCGGTGACAAAAGAGAGGCCATGGTGTCGCACCTGAGTGGTGGTGAGCAGCAGCGATTATCCATAGCTCGAGCCATACTCAACAAGCCCCGCCTGATCGTAGCAGATGAGCCCACAGGTAGCCTCGATCACCAGACCGCCAACGAAATCCTCAAGGTCCTCATGCGGGTGGCTGCCGACCACCAGACCGCCATATTACTAGCTACTCATAACCAGCAACTGATCGAGCGATACGGGGCCCGAGTGCTACGATGTGAGGACGGCCTACTCAAGGAGATGCGATGAAGATACTCCAGTTACGATTTAAAAATATCAACAGCCTCGCTGGTGAGCACGTGGTTGACTTCTGTGACGGGCCACTCGCTACATCGGCGATATTTGCCATCGTGGGACCTACGGGTAGTGGTAAGAGTACCCTCCTAGACGTGATCACACTAGCCCTCTATGGCAAGGTGCCTAGGCTGGGCAGCGTCACGGATAGCCAGGTCGCTACGGAGGGGAGTATCGTTACCCACCACAGGACGGCAGCCATTGCCGAGGTGACGTATGGATCTAGGGGGCAGACCTACATATCGAGTTGGTCGATCCGACAGGCTAGGACTGGCAAGTGGCAGGCAGCTAAGATGGAGCTCGCTCAAGGCACGGAGGTCATCCAGAGTAAGAAATCGGATGTGCCCAAGGACAACAAGCGCATCATCGGCCTCACCTACGAGCAGTTCGTCAAGGCCATCGTCCTGTCTCAGGGGCAGTTCGCTGCCTTCCTCAAGGCCAAGAAAGACGAACGGGCCAAGTTGCTGGAGGACATAACGGGTGCCGTCATCTACCGCCAGCTCGGTAGCACGGTTTACACTCGTTATACCCAGGCCAAGTCCCTCGTAAGCAGGGAAGAGCAGCGTCATGAAGATATCGAGGTCCTAGACGAAGAGGTGCTTGCTACCCTGGAAGCCAGATATAAAGAAGCGCAAGGCCTCGTCGAAGAGCGGGAGCGAAGCGTCAAACACCTCAACGAGCAACAGCAAGTCAAGCAGACGATTATAGATCTCCGGGCACGACAGACCACGACCAAGGCCCAGCTCGACCGCCTAGAGGTAGAGGCCAAGGCCCACGAGGCCGATAAGGCTAAGCTAGCGGCACACGACAAGCTGTCGAGCCTCGTCGAACCCTACCAAGCCTATCAGCAGTCCATGCAGGCACTAGTACGTGTAGACCAGCAGATGGCCAGGCTCACCACATCGCTAAAGGACAAGAAAACCGTCCTCGCGACGACGACGACTACACTAGCGACTACCTTGTCGATCGACCCTAGCGCAGGAGACTTGGTCGCATCAGCACAAGAGATCGTGGCGCAGGCTAGGCGTCTAGATGCAGACCTAGAGCAACTCCGGCGGCAAGGTAGCGATGCACGCTTACACATGGATAAGACGATCGCCAGTCATCCCACTTCCTTTCAGCAGCAGCTCAAGGCTGTCAAAGATCCACAGCAGGCATTGACCGTCATACACAATGCCATCGGGACGATAGATAAAGAGGCTATTGCTGCGATCGATGTCGAGGAGGTGACCAAGGTCATGGAGGGCTTGCGAAACGATATCGCTCTATTGCAGGAGGTGAAAAGTACCCTTTCGCAGATCAGTTCGGCCAGCGACCTACTGGCCGCCGGACGTGACCGAGCAGCCAAGGCTGTCGCAGAGCTAGAAGGCATAGAGGTGAATCTTACGGCACGTAAGCAATCTCTCAAGCAAGTACAGACTACCTTGTCCCTTTTGCAAAAACAGAAGATGGAACATACCGCCATCGCCTCCCTAGAAGATCGGCGGGCAGCACTGGTGGAGGACGAGCCCTGCCCACTCTGTGGCTCCACAGACCACCCCTACAAGGTGCATGCGGCGCTAGCCAAATACCTAGAGCTAGACACGCAGATCGCTCAGGCAGAAACAGCGCAGCGCAAAGCCGAAGAGGCTCTGCTTAAGGTAGAGCAGCAGCGTGCCTCCGTTACGGGTGCCATGCAGTCATCGCAGGAGCAAGAGAAGACTCTGTCGGCACGACTAGAGACACTACAACAAGACATCCGTACCAGGGTAGAAGGACGACCTGCCTGGAGCGATCTCAACCAAGACCTAGCACAGGACCTTATCAACCAGTCTCAGCAAGAGGTGCAGGCCATCACCGAGCAGGTCAAGGCGAGTAAACTGCTCGACTACCTACAGAATTGTGAGGACGCAACCACAGCCCTACAGGCCGTAATGGCACGGTATAAGGAGGTGGCGCAGGCACGACGGACCCTCGTAGGTACCCTATCTGTCGATGGTGATATCATGCCCCAGATCGAGGACATCCTCAAGGCCACCGAGACGATCGACACCCTCCACCGAGAGCTCACGACTGTCCGGGCAGACCGTGACCTAGCCGCTCAGCAGGTCACCACGACGCAGCAGGCGAGTACGGTGCTAGCGCTGCAACTCGGTCATGACAGCCTAGATACAGCGGTGACTCACTTGCTACCCCTACAGGAGGCGGCTCAGCTAAGACAGCGCATCAAGGCAGTCGACGATCAGCTGATCAAGGTAAGGTCAGAGATGGAGACGGTAACCCGAGACCTCGATCTAGCCACCACAAAAGACAAGGACCCCGAGACTGATATAGCGACCATCACAAGCAATCTAGCGCAAGCCAGTCAAGAATTAAGAGAACAGAGCAAGGCCGTAGGTCAGTTGTCTCAGCAGATCAAGGCCGATGCCGATAGCCGTCGCCGACGAGGTGAGATATTAGCCAAGTTGGCCTCACTGACCAAGGTCGCCAACGACTGGTCCGCCTTAAATACGATGATCGGCGACTCCACGGGCAATAAATTTTCCCGTATCGCCCAGGAGCTCACCCTCCGTAACCTCATCGCCCTGGCCAATCGACGCCTAGACGGTCTTACAGACCGCTACCTCATCGATATGCCAGATGGTAGCGACTACCTCAGGGTCATCGACCGATATCAAGGCGATGTACCTAGGTCGGTCATCACGCTGAGCGGCGGAGAGACATTCCTGCTCAGTCTAGCCCTCGCCCTCAGCCTATCCGATATGGCGAGCCAGTCCGTAGAGCTACAGAGCCTATTTATAGATGAGGGCTTCGGTACCCTAGATCAAGATACACTAGAGACCGCCTTGTCGACCCTAGAACGATTACAGTCCGAGTCCTCTAAGACCATCGGCGTAATCTCTCACGTGACGGCGCTTAAAGAGCGGATCAATACGCAGATCGTCCTCCATAAAACAGATACGGGAGTATCTACGCTGACGATAGGTACCTACGGGTAGGTAGAGGGATGTTTTGTGTTTTAAGTGCAGGTCTGGTTTCCGTGCCTAGGTATTAGAGCTACTTTTGATCTTGTGGTTTGTGTCGGAAAGGCCCGACTGGCCTTACTTCGAGAGCCTCAGCACATCGCCTTCTTTTGCTAAGATCAAAAGCGCTGCGCTGAGTCTATCGAAGTGAAGGCAAACCTGCCTACCTGGCAAGCCAGCTTGGCAGGCAGGAATCATATCGCTGTAAGGTGACAAAGCGGTCGCTGAAAGCGAAGCAGGTCGACTAAATGTCGAGCTGATAGTGCAAGAACCGAGACCTCCGTGTCGAGGATGGGAAGCCCGTGACACTGATCAAGGTCAAGAACGATCTTGAGTCATCGCAAAATTGCTTTTGTTTTTCTGTCATCTCAGGCCATTGAGTCAATTGGTATGCACCAACCGACTCTGTTGCAGTAAAGTCATAATTCCAACGCTGAAAAATTCGCACATTTTGTTGCCTCCCGATCTATCTCTGTACAGCGACAAGGGGCTGTATGCTGCTAATCGCATTTAACCTGCTAGAGCTATACAGAGACAACTTGATGCCTAAGTTGTTAATGCGATGGTGTACAGTGAAAGGGACGAAGTCAGCAAATGTGCGGTCCTTAGAGTTTTACAAGGCTTTCACGTGATAACTGTATGATCGAGAGTAGCTCCTTTACCGCTGTATTGAGACTCGTCTAATTCTAGAGCAATAAAGGTAACTTAAGCACCTGGTAGAGAGGCTATTGGGGGCTGTCATGATGTGTCGCTCTACAGCAATAGGCAAGCGGATGGCAAAATGTGCGG
>CAYMFD010000149.1:0-6806 GCA_964389475.1 uncultured Saprospiraceae bacterium | reverse complement strand
AGCCGAAGCACTGGATTTACAGTCCAGCCCACCTCTCCAACTGTGGCGCACCCCCTACTTTCAAAAAGTGGATGAACCACTAAAAAGAGAGCCGATGGAGGGATTCGAACCCCCGACCCGCTGATTACAAATCAGCTGCTCTGGCCAACTGAGCTACATCGGCAATTTTACATTTCTACCCAGAAGCATCCTTCTAAGGCGATGCAAAAATAGGACTATAATTCTTTTGAGAAAACCGAGAGGGCAAAAAAAAGTCACTCTTGGTAAGAAATATCACCAAGAATGACTCTATGTGTCTATTAATCAATTATTTATACAGAAAAAATAACTAAACTCTTGCCGTTCTTTTCTCCTTATACTTCTTGATTTGCCTGATCATACTATCATTAGCAGCATCAAAGGCAGCTTCAAAGGTCTTATCTGTGGAGCTAGTAATGAGTGTATCTCCAGGAATAGCAATTTTAAGCTCTACAGCTTTGTCTTTCACCTTTGCGGCGTTTTCGAGTTTAAGATAGACCACTGCGTCGGTAATCTTATCGGAAAATCGCTGCGTCTTGCCAAGTTTACCTTTGATGAAGTCAAGTAATTTCGTATCTGCCGTGAAGTGTGGCGTCTGAATATCTATGCGCATATTACAAGGTATAAGTTAAGTATGTCAATATTGACCCCGGCTCTTGCGCCGGATGGTACTAATATACACTCGATCTATAAAGTATGCAAATAATCATCATGAACGAGGATGAGCTCCCTGGTAAGCTCTCTGCAGGGCACCTATATCGTTATGGGTGTAAACTTGAGTCGCAGCAAGTGATGCATGACCCAGCAACTCTTTGACAGCTAGGAGGTCAGCCCCCTGATTAAGTAGGTGAGTAGCAAAAGTATGTCTGAGCTTATGCGGAGAGATATTGTTCTGCGTCGTTACGAGGGTAAAGGCCTTTTTAACAATACTATAAAGCTTGCGGTCCGAGATCAGCCCACCCCGAGCAGTGATGAATACGGTATCATGCGGCGTATCTACAGCACTGCGTACTACTAGGTACTTACTTATAGCCTCGCTAGCCATAGGTAGTAGAGGCGCAGATCGCTCTTTGGCCCCCTTACCCATCACCTTGAGACTAGAGCGGGTAAGGTCGATGTCATTGAGTCTAAGTGATAAGAGCTCACTCCTCCTCAAGCCACATGAAAAGAGCAGTGTGATAATCGTGTGATTCCTGACCTCGTCGAACGTATCTCCCGCCTCTAAAATGTCTAGCAACTGCTCTAGGTCACTCAATCTAGCGGTAACTGGCAGTCGCTTAGCTACACGTAAAGATGGAATCTTGCTTACGGGACTCATCGCCACCTGGCCTTGTGCCTTAGCGAAGACATAGAAACTACGAAGGGCAGAAAGCTTTCGGTTAATCGAAGTAGGAGCAATACCCTCCTCCATCAACGCCACTACCCAGCTCCTTATAAGGTGGTGGGTAGCCTCGATGAGACTTACATCAAATTGCTCAGACAGATACTGCGTGCATTGACGCAGGTCATTTTCGTAGGAGGTAAGCGTGTGCCTAGACAGGCGCTTGACGTCACGTATGTGGATGAGGAATCTGCGAAAGCAGGTATTATCTGACATATTACATTATAGTGCAATATGTGAGCCAAAAGTTTTCTTAAGAAGGTGACACCACTACTTCTCTCTACGGCCAGTCTTGGAGCGGCGTCTCTTTCTTTCACCTGGCTCAAGCAGAAAAGACCTTCCCTTGAGGTTGTAACGAAGAGATAAGGCGAGCGAGTACGGTACAAGAGCTCTGAAGTATGGATGCTCTTCCGTCAATAGATTATTCATAATTCGCTCGTAACTCACACCTACTTGAAACTTCTGAGAAAGACGAATAGCCCACTCCGCTGACAGTGAAATACCGCTAGACGCAATGGTACTGTTATCAAAAGGAAAAAAATCACTGCCAAACCTTCGTGTAAATAATGTAGAGTTAATCGACATAAAGCTGTGATAGCCCACTAACATGGCAATCTCAGATTTACTACTAACCATTAATCGCGGGCCTATCTTGACCGCTGCCGATGTGAAGGAAAGATTGAGGCGATCTGCGTTGCGGACTTCGGGGGCAAAACGATTCCTTATACCACTTCCAAAGCGATTGAACGACGTACTAGCTTGCACACCTACCCTATCACCTACCTCCGCAACCACACCTATGGCTAGCGAAAAACCAGTGTATTCAAAACCCATCATATTGTCACCATCGACTTGCGATCTGACATAGTGCACCTCAGCATATGGTCGGAATACTTGCGTACATGCTTTCGACACAAAAGATATCACAACGACCAACGACAGGAAGGTTCGACGAAAAGAAAAGGGAGGCCAACCTGTAGTTGACCCCCCTCGAAAATTATTTATCGTGTTCAATTAATTAGCCTTGTGCTACTGATCGAACCACATTCTCTCGTCAAGTTGCTTTGCAGCTGGTGCATTGACATTAGCAGCAACCTCATCCGGAGGTAAAGGTAGTCTTCTTACCAAATTACCTGTCTGAGCACCTTCTGGAAGGTTCAATGCTGGTACCTCTAGTCTTCTCCAGTGTAACCAACCCTCTACAGGACGAACTACATTATCGATAAAGTACTGCTCACCTATTTTATCTACTGCAGCATCGGCACCTAGAGCTGCTAGATCACCAATAGAATTTGTTAAGTAGTCTTCAACAGCTGCCCCATCGACATTGAACTGTGCCATAGCAACACGGATACCGTCTTTAAGCAATGCGTCAGCATCAGCCAGCGAACCGCTAGCAAAACCTCTTGCAATAGCTTCCGCCAGTAAGTAGTGGGTCTCTTGAGCAGAGAATAGTACATCTGGGGAATTTGGTCTTACAAGCTCTGTAGTCCCATTAGTCCCGGGAGGCGCTGTACTCAGTACCCATGGAACTGAACCTACTGCTTCTTCGACCATGGCGACACCTGCAGGTGCACCATTCACTCTCGAACTATCAGAGTCACCACCTGGGTAAACCGTAAAGTACTCCAACAATCTTGGATCATTCAAGTCCTGCATGAGCTCAACCATCGCCTCACTACCGAAATAGAAGAAGTTCTGGCCACCAGCGAAAGCATTCAATGTTTCCCAAAACGGATTTCTGTTACCAGAAACCGCAAAGAATGGCATCAAGGCATCATCAGCACTGTCAGTGATGAAGTCACCGTTTGCTACTAGTGTCGCAATATCACTCGCTTTACTAGGATCTCCATCTACCATAGTCATCAATACACGTAGCTTGAGGCTATTTGCAAGCTTTCTCCACTTGGTCATATCGCCACCATACATCAAATCGCCACCTGCTACTGCGTTGTCCACAGATGGATCTATTAAACCTAGCGCAACATCAAGTTTGTCAATAATACCATCCATTACCACCTGTTGTGGATCAAATGAAGGTGCTACATCATTGATGACCGTCTGGTCAAAATCAATATTCAAGGCTGTTGTGAATGGCACATCACCCCACAAAGTAGTGGTGGTGTAGTAAGTCAATGCAGATAAAATCTCGCATTGCGCAATCACATTATTTCTGTCCTGAGATTCCCTGATTACAAGAAGTAGGTTTTTCTGTATGTCACGGTAGTGCTGTCTCCACGTATTACCAGTAGTAAATACACTAAAAATGTATCGCTCCGGTCTGGTGAAAACACCTGCACCGAAAGATCCACCTCCTGACCATAACTGTGCAGCAGTACTGACAGCCGGTCCGAGATCGATAGTTCTATTGTTAGAATATCCAACTAGAGCACCTGTAAAGATCTGATCAGGAGGTGCAACTGTAGATCTGTTAGGATCATCGTTTACGTCTAGGTAGTCACTACAACCGAAGCTTAGCAAACACAACGACGCGAATAATATATGTTTTAATGATTTCATATCAATCAAAATTTAGTCAGTTAAAAAGTAAGTTTAACGTTGCCACCAAACGATCTTGCACTAGGTACACTCCAGAATTCTACATTAGCAGCACCACCTTGTAAACTAGGACCGAAGAAACTTGATTCTGGGTCAACGTGAGGAACAGCACTATCAATTAACCAGAGGTTACGACCTTCTAGACCGATAGATACTCCTTTGACAAATCCACTTCCTAAATATTTGGCAGGTAGAGCATAACTCACAGTAATCTCTCTCAACTTGACGTAAGAGGCATCAAAAATACTTCCTTCCGTATTACTTGTATTGCCTATTGTACCCCAGTAATCTTGGACAGACTGTACAGGAACTGTATTAGGCTCATAAGTAACGTTACCATCTGCATCAGTGATTTCAGCAACACCTTCATCAACAAATACTTCTCTATCAAGAGTTTCGATGGCTAAACCACTAGATCTTAGACCTGCAACAGTACCAGAGAACATAACACCACCTTGGCTGATGTCAACTAGAGCACTTACATTGAAGTTTCCTAAAGAGAAGTTATTGTTAATACCTAACGTATAGTCAGGGAAGATATCACCCAATCTTTCTCTTTCACCAGTCTGTCTCAGACCTGTCTCTTGATTAATGATGATATTACCATCAGGATCTCGAGCCCATCCCGCACCATAAAGACCGTACTCTTCTCCAGGAACAGCTCTAAGTGAAAGACCACTAAAGCCAGAGGTCAATGCTAATTCATCTAGACCTTCAGCTAGACTCTCAACTACTTGCTGATTGCTCGTAAAGTTGAAATCTACATCCCAAGAGAAGTTATTTGTTCTCACTGGATTAAGAGATAGTAGTACCTCGACACCTTTGTTGCTAACCTCTCCTACATTCTGACGAATCGCCTCGAATCCAGTAGACTGGGCAACACTTACACTCAAAATCTGATCTGAAGTTACAATACTGTAGTAAGTAAGATCTAGACCAACGCGACCATTGAAAAACTGTAGCTCTGTACCAACTTCAAAAGTGGCTTGATTCTGAGGCAACAGTGAATTACCAGCTGGAAGTGTATTAGGTCCAAAAAAGACTGACTGACCATTCCATGGGAAAGTATTATCAGGCACAAACTGTGTGAAAATACTTGAAGCGGGACTGTACAAGAAGTCTAACTGGTATGGAGCCTCGTCACTACCAACTGAGGCATAAGAAGCACGAAGTTTCGCAAAGCTAAGCGTCTTATTATCCATCTCTAGTGCATCTGTAAGAATGAAACTTGCAGAAACACCAGGGTAGAAATAACTATTATTCTCAACAGGTAGAGTTGAACTCCAGTCATTACGACCAGTCACATTGACGAAGAGGTAATCCTTAAAACTAAATCCAAGGTCCACATAACCGCCTAGCAGTCTCCTAATTGATTCGAATCTCTCACTGGCAACTGAACTCGCGTTACCTGGATTGTACACATTAGGCACAACCAGATCATTAGCCAGTAGTCTTGTATTTCTACCATTAATTTCATTGACATTCCATCCACCCAAAGCCTTTAGGCCTATATCATCAGTGATCTTTGTCTCGTATGTAGCAATAAGATCTAGGTTATTTTCTCTTCGGTAGATTGAACGATCTTCGAATTGACCTTGTAGCTGGTTAAGTGTTCCTTTAGAACTGATATTTCTTCTCTCTTCAGTGAAGAAATCTGTACCTGCACGAGCCATTAGCTTTAGTCCTTTGGCGACATCGTACTCAAGAACGGCAGTACCAAACAGACGATCTACTTGATTGTTAAATGGATTATTCTCGACGATGTAAAAAGGATTGTTTGCTTGATTAGTCTCATCTAAACCGATCGCATCACCATTAGAATCCAATACATTGTTGGCTAAATCGTCAACACTTACTGTTCGCTGTATACCATATATATTAGCAACTACTCTGTTAGGGTTATTAGACCCTTGACGTGGTCGATTTAATCCTTCCGTTCTCACATAGTTAGCGGTACCACGAGCTCTGAACTTCTCAGAGAAGTTAGTACCTGCGTTGAGTGACAGGTTGTTTCTACGTACCTCGTTACCTGGCACAATACCTTCCTCGTTAAAGTTGGTATAAGACAATCTAATGTCAGAGCTACCGGACCGTGAGGCGACAGAAACATTGTTAATACGTGTAAGACCATTTCTGAAGAAGTCTTTCACGTTATCAGGCTGTGCTTGCAGTCTTCCTGTAGCCCCTCTATAAGGAAACACTGATACTTCATCATTAAAGTCAGCGATATTAGGTCCCCAACCGTTAACATTATTAGCATCATAGTTACCAAAGTCACCCGCTGCGTATTCGTTTTGGAATTCTGGCAAGATGAAAGGACTTGAAGTTCTCAATGAAGAATTAACCTCGATCGTAGTTCTATCAGCCTTGGCTCTCTTAGTAGTAACTAAGATTACACCATCCTTTGCTCTTTGACCATAAAGCGCAACCGCAGATGCACCCTTAAGTACTGAGATAGACTCAATATCATCCGCATTAAGGTCAGATGCTCTATTACCTACATCAGCACCACCACCGATAATCTGATTACGACTACCATTAAATGATGAGTTAGATATAGGAGCACCATCTACCACGAATAGTGGTTGGTTGCCGCCACCTAGAGAAGCAGCCCCTCTAATAAGTATAGTAGAACCACCACCAGCTGTACCAGAGGCTGAATTAATCCGTACACCAGCCACACGGCCAGATAAGTTATCTAAGACGTTAGCTGATCTTACCTTGCCAACTTCGTCGCCATCTACAGTAGTGACAGAGTATCCTAACTCCTTTCTTTCTCGTTCGATACCCTGCGCTGTAACGACTACCTCATTAAGCACTGCACCTTCTGCCAATGTTATCATATACT
>CAYMFD010000148.1:0-6903 GCA_964389475.1 uncultured Saprospiraceae bacterium | reverse complement strand
TTGTGCTTTCGAAGTCTAGCTAAGCTATCAAGCTTTGCGGACCTCAGCTACGGATATCAAACCAGCCTTTTTATATTAGATCAGAATCGATATACATAACCTGCGTGCAGACCATATAGCATGTATCGCTGCGTCGTCACATTGACTGTAGACGAGATATCAGGTATGCTGCGTGCACGAGCGGCGAGGTAGACCTCTCCGAAGCCCTCGATATTGCGACCTAATTGTACACCTCCGAAGAATCCTAATCCTACTCTCCTGCTTACGTCAATAGTGCTCTCTATCGGCCCGAACTCACTCGGAGTACGCAGTATGCTACCAGAAGCGGTCGTGCTTACATTAATATTGACACCGCCTTCTATCCCTACAATCCACCTACCGAATGCTTGCTCCAGACCGATAGCTACGGGTACATCCCACTGGTGGGTGTAGTAGTGCTTGGTACTCTGGCCCGTAATCGTCGTCTCGGTAACGATATCGCCGATGATGGCCGTGATGGTATCACCCGTGGTAGAGGTCGTCAGAGATATAATGCCTTGTGTCGTGTCTCGCTCCACTCGCTCGTAGGTGAGGGGTAGGCTGTGAGAGATCCGGCTATAGCTCAGGCCAGACCTAAGGTAGACAGGCAGCCTACTATGACTAGCCTTGAGGTATAGGGCCCCTTGTAGTCCCTCTAGTGCTCGCTCGTCTTGCATCCTGATCATAGAGGCAGGGAGAGCAGGTACGCCTACTAAGCTCTCATTGGGCAGCATGACACCGATCTCTGGGATCACGGCAAAGCTAAATCTACCTCGCTTGGGGCCGAATGTAGGACACTTGATTTTGTCAGTCGGCATATCGAGTAGTGGTGTCTCACTAGTCGCTAGTGTAGATAGATTGACACTACCTAGTACTGGTGGTGCAGAGATAGGTGTCCGCAATGCCTCCATCCTAGTAGCAGCTGGGGCAGCAGCAAGCTTTGCTTTCGCCGGTGTGCTTGAGGCCATCGTTGCTGACGTAAGCCCTACTGTGGTCGGTGATGGCTGCACTTCTTCATTTTGACGGGCGGGGCCTATGGCGGTCGTGGTGGCTTGTCGTTTAGTGCCCTTATCACCTCTAGTAGCTGCTGCGCTAGTCGCCCTGTCGCTAGGACGTTCTGCACGGGTAGATGCTACGGCGGATTCTATGGTCGCTTCCCGATCTATTGCTTCCTGTGTGATAGCAACGGTACTTACTGATCTATCTGTAGGCTCATTATCAACCGCGGGTAGGCTGGTCTTTACAACTGGAATAGTCGTCTTACTAGCCTCGATAATAGGCGATAAGCTAGCTTCGACTGCGACAGATGGCTCACTCCTAGAGAGCATCATGACTGCGATACCAGTTACGAGCAAGAGGCCCAAGCCCATCACGAGCCACAGCGGTGACCGCTTGGTCTGGCCCGTAACCGGCAAGTCTAGAGCCCCTAGCAGAGCCGCTGTATCTACAGCTTCCGTATCTCGAGAAAAGACATTCCTAGCGTGATCTTCAAAGTTCTTGTATTGCATCGTTCTTATCCTTTAATCGGTTTAGCCCAGGCTGTAGCCGTATAATTATATTGTTCTGTCCGTCGCTGCATCGTGTCTATCAGTTTGGCCCTAGCCCGCGACAGGGTTGACCGACTGGTACTAGCACTGATGTCAAGCATATCACCTATCTCAGCATGATCGTAGCCCTCTATCACGTATAGGTTAAAGACGAGGTAATAGCTCTCTGGCAACTCTCTGATGAGGTCTAGCAGCGCCTCCTTGCCTAGGGAGCTATATACGTCGGGAACCACCGTCTCAGTAATCCGCTCCATCTCACTCTCCTCTGCAAAGTGTATAGGCCGCATCTTACGCTGGAAAGTCAGACAGCAATTGACAGCTATACGCTTCGTCCACCCTTCGAATGATCCTGTACTTTTATATGTATGCAAATACTTAAAGATATTTACAAAGGTCTCCTGCAAGGCGTCTTGAGCATGGTGGCTATCCCCACCAGTATATCGGCGACAGATCGCCAGTAGCCTAGGTGCATACTGATGCACTAGGCTAGACTGGCAAGCTTTATCTCCTGCTAAGCAGCGTTGTATTAAGCGATCTGTCGTCAATGGTTTACTAGTTAAGGGTCACTTCTTCTATAGCTATTATGCACTCCGTCTGGCTATCTCTTACCACGACGAAGTAAGTCCCTGGTGACAAGTTGCCATTGGAGCCTGTAACATCTACATAGTCTGTACTGTATATCGTGAATGTCGTAGCCGCCTGGCAGTCTCTGCACTGTGCTGTAGCGTCAAGAGTTGCTGTAATCGTACCGTTAGTTGCGCTATCAATAGTCAACCCAAAGAACTTAGGCAACTCTAGTGTCTGTGTATCTGTGCAACTATTACCGTTAGGCGAGCTAACTGTGGCCGTGACTAGTAGGTCAAAATTATTGGGTAGTACGTCAACTGCCCAAAACTGTCCCCATGAATCGAAAAGCACCTCGTCGACTTCATTTACGATCTGGTAAGTGGCAAAAGAGTCTAGCTCTATAAACCTGAAGAAGCCATTCTCCAAGCAGTCACCATACTGGACATCAGCAGAGACAATCGTAGGATCGATATATACCTCTGAGAGACCCGTACATCCATTAGCATCGGTGACATCTATGATAAAGAATGGATCATTACCTAGCGTTGACTTGTCGACACTCAGTATGCCATCCATGTTGGTAATTGTAGTTGCACTATTAGAAAACAAAAACGTGTATGGTGGTGTACCACCGAAGACCTCGACCTCTATAGTAGCTGTCTGACAGTCGTCATCTACCGACGCATCTATCTGTAAACCTGAGGCCTGGAATATTTCAAACCTTGTCAGTCTGCTACATCCATTGGCATCGGTGACCTCTACAGCGTAGACTCCTTCTGATAGTCCCGTAATTACCATTTCGTTTTCGAAAGCCGCAATAGGATTAGCGTCTTGCGACCATGTAATCATGTAAGGCGCAGTGCCTCCTGTGACCTGCAGCGTAGCGCCTCCAGTGCTACCATTGCATCCCTGTGGATTATCAACAGTAACGCCTATAACTATTGTATTACCCTGTGTGCTATCTGCAACTATCTCGATGCATTGTACGACCGAGCAAGCCTCAACCACATCTGTGACTGTCACACAGTACAAGCCTGGCACCTCATAAAAGCTAGCGCTGTCCACTGGACCACCATTGGGCCACATGTACTCGTAGTTGCCACTACCACCAGTAACCGACGCAGTAAGTATACCTACTGCCTCCTCACACAGGTCAGGCTGATTGCCTACGGTCACTGATATCGGGCAATCTGTACAAGCATCTAGTACGATCGTAGTACTCGACCCACTGATAATCTCCGTCTCACTCGCCTGACCTGAATCTAGTAAGGCAAACACACTAAAGTCTGCACCTTGACCACATGGGTCTTGCGCTACAGAAAACTCAAAGTTACCATCAGCGTCTGTAGTTCTTACAAAGGTGGCATTGCCTCGACGTATGATGACTTGGGCATCCGCCTGTGGTACTCCATCACATACTACAACACCCTCTAGAGTCGCAGCACTGGTCGCTACTACTATAGGCTCTATATCGCCACCGCTGAAGTAGGGACCACGCGTAACAACTGCTACAGGGTCTGGACAACCGGGTATGTATACAGCGATCGTGAGCTCCTGGCCTTTGGGCATTTTACCGCAGTAAGCGCCATTAAGGTCCGTCCACCCAAAACCGACGCCTGTACTTGCCGTCGTAATCGTTATCTGTGCACCCGTCACAGGTGTACCATCCTCGAATACGACAGTACCACACATCTGTACGAGTGGGAATGGGGCATCACAGTTCCAAAAGCTAAAGTGACTTACCTGGGCTACGTATATATTACCGTCACGGACAGCACTACCCTCTTCTACCCAGATACCTTGTACTTCGTCAAATGACCATAGCTCTATCTCTGCCGGGGCATCACCCTGCTGGGCATCCGCAATAGGAAATGTCACCTCAGCCGTCGTGCCATCTGCTAGGTTAAGCTCGTTACCGGCGGCATCTCTCAGCTCGACGGCAACCATGCCATAAGTACCTAGGACCACATTAGACCCTGTCTCATCCACAGCATAAAGGCCGCCAGGCATTAGGTCATTTAAGTTAGGGTCATCACTGCCTATGCGGTAAGCAGTGACGCTAAGTATACCTGAGTAAGGTGCTCCGCTAGCATCAACAAGAGAGTTAGGTCTAAATGTGACACTACCTCCGCCCGCGACGGCTACAGTACCGCCCTGGCTGGCACTGATGCTGCCCGTCTCCGTTAATGGCATCATCTGCACATAGCTAAATGTGGTCGCTGCATTTACTGGGTAGATATAGTCTGAGCCTAGGATGTAGCCGTCCTTGGTTACCTTTACATAGGTACCACTGCCGTCCATATTCTGACTGGTAAACTCAAATACGCCTTCACTATTAGTAGTCGTAGTACCGCTATAGATCGATACCGTAGCATCTGCGATAGGCTCTCCATCTAGACCATATACATAGCCCAGTACACTGGCAGCTACTTCTTCAACTACAGTAGGTACGAATGTTGTAGAGGCTGTGCTTTGCTCTTCTGACTCTGTGTCCCGATGGCAAGAGGCCAACGTAAGAACTGCGAGTAGGAACATAAAAAAACTTGATCTCATCATCTTATTTATACTGGTTGCGTAGCTGTGGCTGGTAGACCTAAGGCTACTATTTTTGCAATATGCGAAAGTATTTTTAGTCATTGCATGCATTCGAGCATTATCAAAAACTGGAGTACTCACTGGTATAGAGTGAGATCAACGTAGGAGTGCTGCAACACCTACTACTTTTTTTAAAGAAAACTTTTCGTCCACCGCCTGCGTATTTGTGTAGTTAACCACTAGTATAGTTATTTGTACTTTTGAGATCAACGACAATAAGCAACTAGCGGATGGACTATGAGATGATTGAGCAAGATGGATTTGTGTATACCGAGACGCAAGGCTCGGGAGATACGATACTCCTATTGCATGGGCTCCTAGGCGAGCTGAGTAACTTCGACGGCATCTTCGAGGCTTTCGCAGAGGACTACAATGTAGTTTTCCCCATCCTCCCCATATTCTCCATGCCGCTGCGCAAGGTTTCGCTCAATGGCTTACTCGACCATATCGACGCCTTTGTCAAGTATAAAGGATATGACCGAGTGCATGTCATGGGCAATAGTCTAGGCGGTCACCTAGCGCAGTTGTATGCACTACGACGGCCTGACATCGTACATACGGTAACCCTGACTGGAAGCTCTGGACTATTCGAAAGTGCCATGGGTAGTACTTTCCCAAAACGTGGTGACTACGAGTATATCAAGAACAAGGCGGAAGATACTTTCTATGATCCTAAGATAGCCACCAAAGAACTGGTGGATACGATATTCGAGGCTACGACGGATCGTGGCAAGGCCCTGCGCATCATCGCCACGGCCAAAAGTGCCGTACGTCATAACCTAGAGGATAAGCTCAAGGATATCAAGATGCCCGTGCTCCTGATATGGGGCAAGCAAGACGGCGTGACACCACCCTTCGTTGCTGAGAAGTTCCACGAATTACTACCCGATAGTACGCTACGCTGGGTAGACAAGTGCGGTCATGCACCTATGATGGAGGTGCCCGACGAGTTTAATAATCACTTCAGAGAATTCTTGGTCGGCCACCAGATTAAGAAGGCCGTGTAAAACAGCGTATCTCTACTTTAATAGACTCTGTAGTTTCATAGCGAGACTCATATCTCCGCTTACCTTGATCTTGCCGCTGAAGACTGCCATCATAGGATTGAGCTCACCGTCTTTGAGCTTGAGGAAGTCATCAAAACTCATCTTGACCGTACAGTCTGCATCGACATCATCCGTCGTAACCGTATTGGCCTCACCAGTACCATCTATGACTATCGGTTGGTCATCCAATACAAATTTGATCTTGGCACCTACGGGAGCCACATTACCTGACTGTGCTTTGAAAGCATCTACAACGGCTTGTACATTCATAGTATATCTACTAGTAGTTATGAGGGGGTAAAGGTAGTATACTCAGGGTTAAGATTTGGATGGGCGGAGGTCAGGTGTCGGATTTCGGATGTCAGATGGGGGATGCTAATCGATGTACTCCACTAACCTCAGTAGCTTGACACCTACTGTAATCTCAAAGCTCAGGTTACGTATCTGCCTTGCAGCTAAGTTGACACGGCTGGTACCGTTGAAGTTAGTTACTACGATATTGGACAAGGGAGGCTGGTCGTATTGCAGGCTTACGTCAGGATGTATGGCAAACTCGATAAAGCCCTCCACTAGGCCGCTAAAGGTCGTCTCAAATCCACCACCCAAGGTCAAGCCGTAATTGAGCTTTCTTACAAAGATGTCGTTAGGGTGGATCACAGCGTTTGCAATATTCTCATAGTCGCTGAGATTGGTATTGACGGTGTACTCTGCCCTAGCGCCTAGTATGTAGTAGGGGCGGTTTTTGCTATACATGTTGAGCTTACGCTTAGCGCCGACTGCCAATACGATATTGTTAAAGCGATAGGCATTGGTATCAAAACCATCGAAGAAAGCATAGTTAACCGCGCTACCCCTTGTGTGATAACCGAGACTAGCGAAGAATGAGCTAGGGCTATCAGGGTCATACGTCTCTATAAAGGCAGATAGGTGTGGCGCTATGAGGGTCTGCTGCTCCGCATTGTTCCATCGTTGAAAGTTGAGATCGAGCCCTGCCCTAGGACCAAACCAAAAGCTCTGTGCCACCACTAGGTGGGAGCAGGCGACAAAGAGAGCGGTAGATAGTATTCTGATCATAGCGTGAAGATAATACCTCGCTAGACAAAGTGCTTGAGCATAATGACCTCCTGGTC
>CAYMFD010000147.1:0-6920 GCA_964389475.1 uncultured Saprospiraceae bacterium | reverse complement strand
CTACAATTGAGCTCGGTCGAAATGCTGTTTTCCTTCACAGCTCAAGGTCATTGAGCTGGTCGAAAAGCCATCTCACACGCCTCCTACTGTACCACCAATTTAGTGATGCTACGCTGACCACTTGCTGTTGAGGCCTCAACAATGTATAAGCCTGGCTCTGCATTGATGGTAAGTTTATTTGTGTACAGATCATGTGATATATGACGGCCATTGAGGTCATAGACACGGACCGAGGCGACAGACTCACCTAGGTGAATGGTCTGGCCACTACTTACAGGATTAGGGTAGATGGATAGTTCGGCGAACAACACCTCCTTAATATCTGTAGGCATAGGCATCTGGTAGGTGTTGATGTGTCCATAATCCTGAGCCATGAGGACCCGACCGTCGCTGGTCACCTCAAAATCATTGGTAGCAATGCAGTTGCGGTGCTGGATGGTCCATGTCTGACCACCGTCCTCCGTTACCCTCAATGCAGTCGTATTACTGGTCCTAGTTGTGTAGAAGTAGGTGTCCTCATCGACTACTACCACATCTCTGATCGCATATCCAGAGGCAAGCTGTAGAAAGGACTGTCCGCCATCATTACTCTTGTAGATCTTACCATACTCTAGGGCTAATACCTCCTGATCATTGATGCGAGATATCCTTACTATTCGCTCCAGATTAGTAGTTACTTCCTCCCATGTGGCCCCTAGGTCAGTAGAGGTATAGTAGACTTCCGTCCCTCCTGCCACGTTGATACTTCCATCATAGGATCGACTGATGATAGGGTATTCTATCGACGTCGATAGGACGCTTAGCCACGTTGCGCCGTTGTCGGTGCTGATCATAATATCGCTACCGCTACTACCGCGTTGACCTATTATGATGGTTTCGGTAGCTTCGTCGTAGTACATGTCCTCGATCATAGCTCGATCTTGTCTGCTGATGATATCAGTACTAGATAGGTGGATCAGCTCTCTACTAGACGCAACCAAGGCCGTCCCGTCTGGCAAGGTGGCCACATGCCAAAGCACATCCTGCATCCCGATTTCGAGGTCTTGATCAGTCCAGGATACTCCATTGTCTGTGGTATGCAATAGGGTATTCCAGGCACCGACTGCCCAGCCTACTCCCGGCGTATTGAGATCTATGTCGTAGAGATTGGACCGGTTGTATGGATCGAAGAAGGTGAATGTATCACCCAAATCGTCCGAGTAGCCGATCATATTGGCTCGGCCTATGACGTATAGGCGGCCTTGATGATCAAACTGAGCATCACTTGTCAAAACGAACTCCCGACTATTAGCAGTAGTAACTCGCTCCGACGTCTCTCCGGCATCGGTGGATCGGTAGATACGATTGGTGTTGATGGTAAGGACGGTGTCACCCGAACATATAGGGTTGATAGCTTCGGGAAATCCACGGGCGGCGCTAAAGGTCTTCCAGCCGTCGGTGGTATGTAGGACTTCTGTCCTCGATGGTGGTACTAGGTAGCCGTTGTTGTCATCTGTCATCGATAGAGCTCCGACTCTACCGCCAAGGCTATGCATGACTTGTATCTGATGCGTAGACCTATCGACCTTAAGTAGGCGGCCATCCCATGCTGCTGCGTATAGATAATTGTCTGTCAGTTCCATGATCGCGAAATTGATACTAAGCGTATCAGCTGCAACTTCTGTAAATACGAGATCTGAGGTGCGGGCCTCATAGATCACGCCTTGCATGTTAGCATAGATGTGGGTGGCGTCGGCTTCAACCTCATTAAGTGCTGTCTCTAGGTGATTGTCAATGATATTTCCTTGGTAGTCTAGCTCAAGAATACCTTGTGTGCTAGCCACTAACATACTACCTCGTCTTGCTAGGATCGCGATATCATTGATGTTGTGACTGAGGTTATTGATAATCGACCAGGTAGTGCCGCGATCGGTTGATAAGTACATTATATCGCAAGTGCCGTAGGCTGCGATTACATCGCCCTGTACGTCCATGCGGGTTAGGGTTGAGTACTCAATGTCAGGGTAGGTCGAGGGCTGAGCGATTGTGCAGTAAGCCAGTATTGTAAAAGCTGTGATGAATAGGGGTTTCATGGCAGTCGCATTTTATGGTTCATTGCAAATGTCATGACTGAGCCGGGATCGCCTGTCACCCGTTTTGATGATTTTTTTACTCTCTGTAAGACTTCCCTTGGATTAAGTTACCCTTGTTACACATAGAATAAAGACAGCATTAGCCTTTAGCTAGAAACAGAGGGTTAGCAATAGGTGAACAACCTGCTTCCAACGACCTCTCTTCCCTCTATTTCTCTTTTCTACCAATTAACAAAACCACCACCGTCGAGTCTTGTCGAGTCTTTGATAGTTGTCACTTATTATAATCTCCGCTACGCCTGACCGACTGGCGACAGCCATGATGCAGTGGTCTCGATCGTCTACAGCAGTGCTATTGCTCAGGATCTGCCCATAGATGTTGTGACCGACTTTTTTAGGATTGTCCGTCACCCATTTAAATGATAGATCAAGGTTTATCAGTCGCTTGGCAATAGCCTTACCCTTACGGCCTGCTCCCCATAGTACGAGGCGATCACTGGTGCTGTAGTCCAGCCGTAGGAAGTAGTCGATCTTAATGTCGAGAAAGCGATTGTCACTGTAGTGCTCGTCCGTCCTACTAGTACGATTGTCGTAGTCTCGCCACTGATGTACAACCTGTGAAGTCGAGGCAATCTGGAGACCAGCCGCATACATTCTGAAGCATAGGTCGTAGTCCTCAGGGTATCGGTCACTGCCGAATGCTCCGATAGATTCAAAGTCAGAGCGGTGCAACATCCAAGCTGGCGAGGGTACGACACACTCTCGATAGATGTCCTGCCACGGTTGAGCGGCATTCATATTAGTATTTAGCCATTCGGCATAGGATGTATAGCCCATACCTAGAGACTTGCCACTCGCGAAGTACTCAACCTGTCCCGTAGCCACAGTGCCCCTTTCGCATACATGCAAAAGCAGCTCTAACTTGCGCGGCAGCATGATGTCGTCAGCGTCCATCCTAGTAATGTACTGACCGCTGCTTATGCGGGAGCCACTACGTAATGCTTCGATGATGCCCGCCCCACTATTATCTATCGATATGAATCGCTCATCATCTAAGGCATAGTATTGAACGACCTCCCGAGACTGGTCGCTACTACCGTCATCTACCACGATACACTCATAGTTGTCGATAGTCTGACGAGCTATGCTTTCTAGGCAGGCTAGGAGGTAGTCGCCGGCGTTGCGGCAGGGTATGATAATACTGATAAGAGGCTGTGTCATCTATGTGGTCTACTTTGCAAAACTGCTTATCTTTCCGCAATCGAACAACTATAATTGAATAGCATATGGATAGAATACCCTTAAGAACAGACAATCCCAATAAAAGGACCCTCCAGCAGATATGTGCTCGTCTCGACAAAGGAGAAATCGCTATCGTACCTACGGATAGTATTTATGCGATAGCGTGCAAATTGTCTCACAAAAAATCAATCGATCGCATACTGGCCGTAACTGGTAAGAAAGAGAAAAAGACAAAAATGTCACTTCTTTGCGGGGACATCAGTTCAGTTTCTGACTATACCATGCCGATACCCAATCACGTATTCAAAACGATGAAGCGGTATACACCTGGCCCGTATACGTTCATACTATCCGCTAACAATACTACCCAACGATTTTTTAAAAATAGTAAGGAAGAGATCGGCGTACGGATACCTTCCTCCAATATTCTACAGGGACTACACGAGTTCTTGGACGAGCCGCTCATCTGTACATCACTCAATATGTTTAACGAGGAGGAGCGACTATTTAGAAATCCCGATGACATCGTTGATGTATTTGAGCACCATGTAGATATGCTTCTAGACGGTGGCATAGGTACAGATACGGAGAGTACGGTTCTGGATTGCACCACCGCTGAAATAGAGCTTATCCGACAAGGAATCGGAGAAGTCGACTAGCGGCGTACCTTTACAGCATGAAATTTTACGAATTAGGACTAGGTGACCAGTTGCTCGATGCCATCGATTGTATGGGATTTGAGGATGCATCTCCTATACAAGAGTTAGCGATACCGTACATACTCGATGGTCACGACCTGGTAGGTTGTGCCCAGACAGGTACGGGTAAGACGGCGGCATTTCTACTGCCGATGCTAGATATGATCGGCGAGGCAGACCATAGCAAGACCAAGTGCCTCATACTGGCCCCTACGAGAGAGCTAGCTATACAGATTGAGAAACAAGTACAAGGCTTCGCCTACTTTCTAGGTATCAGCAGTATTGCCGTCTATGGTGGTGGTGATGGTGGCGACTGGGAGGCACAGAAGAAGGCCCTTAAGAAAGGTGCCGACATCATAGTCGCTACACCTGGTAAGCTGCTGAGTCACCTCAACATGGGCTACATCGACTTTAAGAGTGTGAGTCACCTTATACTCGACGAGGCGGATCGTATGCTCGATATCGGTTTTCACGATGATATCATTAAGATCATCAGCAACCTTAAGGAAGACCGGCAAAACCTCATGTTTAGTGCTACGATGGCGCCTAAGATCAGGAAATTTGCCAATGAGATCCTTACCGATCCCAAGGAGGTCAATATCGCCATTGCCAAACCAGCAGAAGGTGTACTACAGGCAGCCTACGTCTGTCACGAGTACCAAAAGACCAAACTCCTCAAGCAGCTCATCGCCGACAAGCCGAGCTACACCAGTATCATCGTATTTAGTAGTCGCAAGCGTAAGGTCAACGATATCGTACGATCACTCAAGGGTAGCGGCTACGAGGTAGAGGGTATCAGTAGCGATCTGGAGCAGAAGGAGAGAGAGGCTGTGCTTAAGCGCTTTAAGTCTCGTAAGACCAGGGTGCTAGTAGGTACAGACGTCATCAGTAGGGGTATCGATATCAAAGATATCAACCTCGTCGTCAACTTTGACGTACCAGGTGATGCCGCTGATTACGTACACCGTGTAGGTCGTACGGCACGTGCCGATACGACGGGTGTAGCGATAACGCTGATCAATGAGGAGGACATGTACAAGTTCCGCCAGATCGAAAAGCTTATCGAAAAAGACGTCTTTAAGGTCCCCGTACCACCAGAGATGGGGGAAGCACCAGAGTGGGACCCTAATGCAAAGAAATTTAGCAAGTCGAGAGGCGGCGGACGCGGTGGTAACAAAGGCGGTCGAGGCCGCGGAGGTCGTAGTGGTGGTAATCGCAGCGGCGGACGTGGTAAGGGCAGGTCAGGCGGTGGCCGTAACTCACGAAACAAGCGCTAGCTAAAGGCGCCAATAGTGCCAATTAAGCCAACAGAGCCAACAGAGCCAACAAACAAACAACTAACAACCAATAACTAACCACTAGTAATGGGTAGAGCATTTGAGTTTAGAAAAGCCAGAAAATTTAAGCGATGGGCCAAGATGGCCAAGACCTTTAGCCGGATAAGTAAGGACGTCGTCATCGCTATCCGAGAGGGTGGAGTAGACCCCGAGGCCAATGGCAAACTGAGGGCCGTATATCAAAATGCTAAGGCGCTAAATGTGCCTAAGGACATCATAGAGCGAGCTATCAAGAAAGCGACCGACAAGGACGCCAAGGACTATGACGAATCCGTATTTGAAGGATATGGACCCCATGGGGTCGCCGTGATCATAGATACCGCCTCTGATAACAATCAGCGTACCGTCGCCAATGTGCGGTCGTACTTTAACAAGTGTAACGGCTCACTAGGCAAGTCGGGGTCCGTGCAGTTTATGTTTGACCACCAGTGCAGCTTTACCGTCATGAAGGGCGAGCTCGATGCCGAGGAGCTAGAGCTAGACCTTATCGACTTTGGTGCCGAGGAGGTATTTGTGGAGGATGATAAGATTGTCGTCTATGCCGCCTTTGAGAGTTTCGGGGGCTTACAGTCCTACTTCGAGAGCAATAGTATAGAGATCGTCGAGTCGGGCTTTGAGTGGACGCCTAACGTCACTAAGGAGCTCACCTCTGAGCAGGCCGCAGACATAGACAAGCTCATAGACAAAATCGAGGAGGACGAGGATGTACAGCAGGTATTTCACAATATGATCCGCCCAGAGGGAGACGAGCCCGCAGAGGACTAGTGCTTACCGATCAGCGCCACCTCTTGCTCCGCAAAGGGCTGTAGCTTGGTGCCTGTCACGTCTGCCTCAGCGATGATGCGGTAGCTAGACTTCACCTTTTTGAGGTACTTGGCTAGAGCGATCAGTCCACCGACTATCGGTGTCTCGCCCAACTCATCCATCTCACTCCTAGCGATGATATAGGGCACCTCAAAGGGTAGTCGCACCGCCGCATCGGGTGACACCTCAATAGGCCCAGAGAGGTTTACCTTGCCGATTTCGTAGTCATTGACGAGGCGGTCCTTCTTACGACCACGACTGTACCGCTCGATCATCTTGATGTGGATGTGCTCGACTACGTTGTCCGAGAGGCTAGTCAGTACGATATGCCCCCTGATGATACGCGTCACCTTGGGATGCTGGCGATCGGTTTCGATCTGTACCTTGACTCCTTCTATACCGAGTGCTTTCTTGACCTTTTTGAGCATATCTACTGTTGGTTATCATCTTTAATAATGCCATAATAGGGTAGAAGTTGGGATTATTCTCAATCAATCGACCAACTGCAGCAACAAAGACATCAAGTATTGTTTTTCTTTGCTGTACCAATTACAAGCATGGACACTATGAAAGGAGGACGCTGGACACTGATCGGTTTTATCTTACTCGCACTCGGGCTCGTCAGCCTGATCCTCTCCATGGTAGGTCTCAAGCTGGACTTCCTCTTCTTCCTCAATGCCCTTCCACCCGGTGGACAGCTACTCGCACAGGTGATCATGATATTCGGTGGTGTGATCCTGATGTATTGGAGTAGGGTGGATGAGGAG
>CAYMFD010000146.1:0-6999 GCA_964389475.1 uncultured Saprospiraceae bacterium | reverse complement strand
AAAACGAATACCATAACTGGACAGCCGTTCCTGAGTCGTTTTGGCCACCAGACCCTGCCTTTGCGGGTGCCTTGGTGTTTGACAATGCCCCGACGCCTGCCAAAGCCAACTACAACCTCATCCCCTACGTCACCTCTACCGTCAGTAGTGTCGTCGATGAACCTACCAAACTGACGGGCAACATTGGCCTAGATGCACGGATGTCCGTCACGCCTACTCTCAACCTCGACCTTACTGTCAATCCTGACTTCTCGCAGATAGAGGTCGACCAGCTGGTGACCAACCTGACGAGGTTCAATATATTTTTGCCTGAGCGGCGGACGTTTTTCTTGGAAAATGCCGACCTATTTGCAGACTACGGATATGGTACCGTCAGGCCGTTCTTCTCCAGACGGATAGGTCTGGACGCCGATAGACAGACGGTTCCTATTATCGCTGGTGCTCGCCTAACTGGTAATGTCACACAAGCTACTCGCATCGGTGTCATGAATGTACACAGTGGAGCTAGCGAGAACTCCCCTGCCCAAAACCAAACCGCCGTAGCAGCGCAACACCTCATCGGTCGTTCGTTTATCAAAGGCATATTGCTCAATCGGCAGAGCTACAATGGGTGGGAGCAGATACGTGCCGACTATGGTCGTAATGCTGGGCTAGAAGCGGGTTATGTCAGTGATGATGGGCAGATCTCCATATTGGGTGGTGCTCACCGGTCTTTTCAGCCAGAGACCACAAGTAAGACGGGCTTCTACAGCGCAGGATTCAACTTCACCAACCCTAACTGGAATATAGGACTATCTACCGGTCATGTACAAGAGAACTATCGGGCTGAGATGGGCTTCGTAGCTCGGCTAGACAACTATGACGCTGAGCGAGACACCACCATCCGAGTAGGCTTTTATGAGGCGAACGGTAATGTAACCTACCGCTACCGACCACGTGAAGGAATCGTCACCAGGCACAACTATACGGCTAGTAGCTCGGTATTCCTCAATCCCGATGGCAGCCTCAACGAGCGGCAACATGCCCTGCAGTACTCTGCCCTATACAACTCTACTGCCCAATCCAGCCTATCGCTCAATACACAAGAAGTCCAGCTGCTCTACCCCTTCCGCTTCGTCTCCGATGCCGTACCGCTACCTGCTGACAACTATCGATTCTCCTTTCTGCAGGCCTCCTTTGACAGTGACGAGCGAAAAGCCGTCTCCTGGGGTGTAAATGGTCGTACGGGTGGCTTCTACAATGGTTCTCTCCACCAAGCTAACGCTGACATCAACTTTCGGGTCCAGCCGTGGATTAATTGGAGTTTTGGCTATGAGTGGAACCGGCTTGATTTTCCCGACCAGTTTGGCAATGAGACCATTACCGCCGTATTATCTACGATAGAGGTGGGCTTCACGACGGACCTATTTTGGACGACCCTCTTCCAATACCTAGACCAGGCAGACTACCTTGGCCTCAATAGCCGCCTACAGTGGCGATTTGCTCCTATGTCTGACCTCTTCCTTGTCTATGTAGACAATTATGATGTGGTACGAGACTTTGGTAGGCGGACGCCACAGACTAATAATCGAGCATTGATATTGAAGGTTAATTATTGGTATTAGGGGAGTGGATGGTACAAGAAGCACGTGGCCCTGCGACTTTAGTCGCAATGAGAACACCTATGCTTTTTTCGCTGCGACTGAAGTCGCAGGGCCTGTTATATACTTACAATACTACTAGCCTCTTACAATTTAAGCATCACCTTGAGGCGGCCCCTCGAGGTGCACACCTTTACTGATATCGGTATGGCGATACTCATTCCAGCCACTGCCCTCTTCTTGCAACTTATATATTCCAGGTTCTAGCGAATTGACCTCTAGCAGGCTCTGCTCTACTATATCGTAATCATCTTGACCAAAGCGTTCCATAAAGTATTCATATTTAGCCATATCCACGATCCCATTGCTTACTGGTACAGGATGAAACTCCGACCAGAATGGGTAACCATGTGGATTATCGTTATACACTCCTACAGTAGGAATAAACTTGCCTACCTCTCTCTCGGGTTTTGCGAGGTGTGCTTCCACAATCTTCAAAATCGGAAAGGAGCCTCCGTAACCTTTTGACATGTCTGTAAATACTGCGACTCTAGTAGGGTTGACAGAAACAACTTTACCTGGGCTGACATTTCCTCCACCGAAAGTAGACCGGACAGTAAGCCAATACCATCCATTAAAAAGCAACGCTGGTATAAATACAAAGACGAAAGCCCAATGCACTCCTACCATAAGGGCGAATGAGACGACAAGAGCCAAGGAAGCCTTAAGCACTTTACCGGTATTGGTCTTTATCCATTGTACGGGCTTAAGCTTCATATTACCTTGGAATGCTGCCATAGCACTACTGTCAAACAACAAGCCTTTATGTGCTGTCTGATAGCGAAAACTGCCGTCGGACTCACGTCTAATGCGACTACCTTCAGTAGGGTCGTGCTCCTCCATCAAGGCTAGCAAAGCTGGGTATTGCTCTTCTAGTTCCGCCATAAATACAAAATCACTCTCTACATCGCTATCTGCAGCATGTGGCTCGGCATCTTGGGTAACTAATACCCATGTAGCACTCTGACACATCGCTTCCACAATCGGACTCACATCTTGGTGGTCCTTCTTTATCATTAGGCATAGTAGACTATCACCATATTTACTTACGTAGCTATCAGTGGCATCCTTCTTAAATGATGAACTGTCAACCTCCTCCTTACTGCGCTGGACAGCCATCCTAACCAAGGTCATAATGTTATCCTCCTCACCATTATATATTCTCTTATAAGCCTTGTTAATCACTAGAACGCTTGTACCATCCGATAGCACTATGGAAACATCGGTTGGATCACTACCAGCAACATCCCACTTTGATGGAGTGTGGGACTGTCGCCGTATCACTTCTCCTGTATAGCATCCAAGAGCAAAGGCTTTATCCTCGAGGTCATCTTGGAAGTATGATTTATGCAATGGCTTGCCAGGCTGTGGTATGGTCTTTTCAATAAATGATTCTACACGGTGCAGGCTGTCTAAGGTGTAGCCTAAATCTCCGATAACCTCTCCTACCTCCTTGCGGAAAACTTCAGCCTGGTGTATAATAGACAGTTTCTGGAGTCGAGAAGCCTGTATTACTTTAGGGCTCCTGGCGACGGTACATCTGTAGGCCTTGGCACCCAACTCAATGGCTTGCCAAGACTCCTGCATTAACCTATCCATTAACTGAAATATAAGATCATCCACCCCTGATGTAGAGCTTTCAAGCGGCAATGGGTCCCCTTCGTCAATATGCTTTTGGTCCTCATGTATAAACAGGCGCCTGACCTGCGAGCCTTGCTCGAAATACTGCATATGAAAAGACATAGCCGTAGCACTATATGCAAAGGATAGCGAATCGTGCAATGCACTACACCACTGGTTTTCTACAGCATCATGCTCAAAAAATAGCATCGTACCATACTTGCCAAAAAATACATAGAACTGCCCTTCCTCAAGCCAATTACGAGAAGCGGCTTCGAAATCCACCTCTTCAATTACACTAATTTCAAGACCAAGATCTTTGGCTAACATGTCAATTTCACCATTGTAAGAATGCCCTACAGTTAATCCAGCTATATTATATCCCATAGTACGTAAAAGGTTAGATTCGAAAGATAGCTTTTACAGATGAGAAAATTACAAACACTTATGTCTCAATAGTCGCCTCCAGTGGCGATTTGCTTCTATGTCGGATCTCTTCTTGATGTATGTCGACAACTACGATGTGATGCGAGACTTCGGCAGACGGACGCCACAGACTAACAATCGGGCCTTGATATTGAAGATTAATTATTGGTATTAGACATTCCGATGTTCTGTTATTATAATTTGTACCTTCCCAAAAATTTTTCCATGAAACAGCGAATCTACCTTCTCTACATGATCATCATAATTGCTGTATCTGGCATCAACACACTATCTTCCCAGACATACGCAGCAGGAGTAGTCGAGTTTGGTTTAGTTGATTTGCAAATGGAGGGAGTAGACTCTGCAATGATCGCTATGCTAAGGCCTGCTATCGAACAGAAGATGGAAACATCGA
This sequence comes from uncultured Saprospiraceae bacterium, assembly GCA_964389475.1. GTDB lineage: Bacteria > Bacteroidota > Bacteroidia > Chitinophagales > Saprospiraceae > CAYMFD01. The sequence goes on along the minus strand of CAYMFD010000146.1, from coordinate 2,898 downwards.
CCATCTACTTCAACCGCGACTCTGTTGCTATCATTGAAGGTGATACCAGAACTGTTCTTGACCTGAGTACCAACACGTGCTACAAGTTTTCACAGACAAGCTCAGGAGTCTTACAAGGCTTCGCTACATACAACGATGGTCTACAGACTACTTATTTTCAACCAGAGACACTAGGATCAGATAGCACCCTAACTATAGTGCTAGATACACTACTTCAGCGTTCGCACTTAGATCTACCTGCTCGTCGATATAGGATCTCCTCGAGTACTGAAGCAGGGCATATGTTTATAGAGACAACCAGTAGTATACAGGTGCCCGGGATAGAATTTGTAGGCAATGGTGATCATGATTTTCCACTAACTATTGAAATGAACAATGCAGCACCTGGCATGTCGATGACCCTAGGCATAAAAAGTGTAAAAGAAGGTATTCCTGATCTGTCGGTCTTTTCGATTGATACCACTGGCATGGTGAACATGACGGGGCTAGCGCCAGCTTTGGAAGAGATGCTAAATGACGGTAATGACAAAGAATAAGCAAACTGGACATTTAGCCTTAGCTATCTGCACTCTCTTAACGAACCTGCTTTAGTCTATGAAATCACTACTGTACACCCTTTTACTACTGCCCAACATCCTGCTATCGCAAAGTGATAGTTCTGTATGGATTATCAGACTTGGTGACTACGGCCAAAGAGTTGTTATAGATTACAATGGTAGAGAATTGTTTAGGAGTCGGTATAAGGAATCATTTACAACTGAATCAAAATTCCCTCCACTGCAAGGTGATTTCACATATTTTGAGACATTTGATTTTGCAAGTGGATACCTACCCAGTTTCTTTTCTGGCGAAACAAGACTGATAGATCGTCACGGACAACTTGTTTACAAGCTCCCTCATCCTGAGCTTGAGGAAACGGCATACCCAGCTACAGGTGGTATTCATAGGGTTCTTGCTTCGGGCTACTACTACTATTTGGATATGAACAGACAACCAAAACATGGTAGAAAACACTACTCGAAAGCGAACACCTATGGAGATGGACTTGCCGTAGTTCAAGAGGCCGATAGCGGGGTTTGGAATATTATCGATCGAGATGAACAAGTAGTTTCTATTGTCAAAGGAGAAATTGCGAAAAATATATTTCAAACTGGGCAAATACGTGATGGCCGTTTTGTAGCTAGATTTAAGTTGGTAGATACATTAACATGGAGTGAACGGTACTGTCGTGCTGCCTTTGACACACGCGGAGATATAATACTGTCTACTAAAGATTTGGAAACTCATGTCGACCCCTATGGGAGTCATAGCATGGAGATCTTGAATGGCGGAGATATCTGGACATCGATAAACGAATTAACCACAGTATTCGATAATAATAACGAGGAGATTCTACGCATTAACGACCATACTAGTCTTAGATACTCATCTAGTCGTTGCTTATGGCTTAATAACCGTTCGCAAGATTACCTGTATAGTGCTGACTACAAGAGAATCAATCTCGAGAAGCTTACAGGATATAAGAATATCACTGTAGATAGAATCACAAATGACTACCTAGTCCTTCATGTAAATGCAAAAGACTTCTACCATGCCGATAAGTATACCATAGTCTTAGATACAAGGTCAAATAAAGTAGTCTACAAAGTAGAGGGCATAAAAACAATAGCAGATGTGGCACCAAATAGAATCGTCCTGATGAGGAGAGTGTGGGCTTTCTATCGATTTGATAAGATCATTGACTTCGATGGTAACTTAATCTATAAGGAGGCTATCTCTGACTATGAATTTACCGAAGTTCGTAAAGCTGAGGAAAGTCCAGATAGCGTCTGGCATTTAAGCCTAACGAACAAGAAAGAGCTAACTGACTTCAACCAATTTTTAAATCTCTCCAGCCTGCGGATTGGCGGTAGCGACCATTACACACTTCCTGACGTTTCGAACTGCAGTAAACTCAAAACTCTGCACTTAACTCATTGTGATGCTCATCAGCTCCCCACAGGTTTAGAAGAAACTCAATTAACTCACTTGGATATTTCACAGTGCGACGAACTAGAGGGTCTGGAAGATTATATCCAAAGACTGCCGTACCTTACCTATCTGCGTACATCAAACTACAAATTCAAAGAGGGATTCTTAACACGTATTCGAAAAGAAAGGCCCGAGCTTACGATCAAAACTTCTAACTATTAATATTCTGTGTACATGACCTCTTCCTAGTCTACGTCGACAACTATGATGTGGTTCGGGACTATGGTCGCCGGACGCCACAGACTAATAATCGGGCCTTGATATTGAAGTTGAATTATTGGTATTAGTGGCGTTGCGTTAGCGTACAAGAAGCACGTGGCCCTGCGACTTTAGTCGCACTGGTAATTGATACACCTATGCTTTCTTTTACACTGCGACTAAAGTCGCAGGGCCATTATACACTTGTACAATACAGCATTTAGTCTTGATCTTCGTACATTAATCCCAAATGTCTCGGCTTTATCTGCCCTATTGGTGCAACGTTTTTTATCACGTTTAGGCTTGACGATAGCTTACCACAAGCTATCGTGGCTGGGTTAAAAGCCCAGTATGCCCAAGAAGAAAAATGGATCAACAGTCAGTCATTAAGTCCCTACGAGAAGCAAGACAAGTTAGAAGACGCTAAACATCGCTTATTTGGCAGATACGAACATCAACTCGACACACATCCATATGGTGCTTGCCACTTAAGTGATCAGAACGTAGCTCAAATCCTTTATGACAAGGTCCTACAATACGATCAAATCCACTATGACCTGCATGCCTTGTCTATCATGCCCAATCATGTACACTTCCTTGCTGATACGTCTATCCATGTGTATCCCTGAAATAGGTTTAGGCCAGATTAAGAAATTTTAGGTTGTCATA
>CAYMFD010000145.1:0-7016 GCA_964389475.1 uncultured Saprospiraceae bacterium | reverse complement strand
GACTTGCGTTCGCTGAGGCCTGTCCACTTGGCGCCACGGTAGCAGATAGCGCCTTGCATATAAGCACTGAAGACGTGACCCGCCTTATCCATGCCCATCCACTCTCGGCTATCGTCAAAGAATCGAAAACCCGACATAGGATAGTCTTGATACCACGAGGTGTATAGCCAAGCAGATCCTGATACATAAGCCGCCATACCTATGCCTAGCGACCAGCCAAATCGCTGGCGATCTAGGCTATCCGCTGGTGCGAAGAAGCGGTCATCGAGACTGGGCCGGATCCTGTTTTCTTGAGCCTCAACTGGAGTAGGTAGCCCTAGAAAAATTGTGACTAAGACTGTCCAGACGGCCGTGGAGATGTACATTGTGATTTTTGACACACTTCAAAGGTACAGGTATGAATAGACTATTGGCTTTTTTATTAGTCGTTGGCCTCTCGACGTCATGCAAGACACTCTCTAGTCTGAGCATAGAACCATCAGCCCTAGAGACGGCTACCGCACTACGTAAGGTCCTTGACAGTAGTACGTTGAGAGCTATCGCTACACTCAAGCAGGTCAATGATAATGGCCTAGAGGCAGTGCTGCCAGGAGAGCTGGCCGTGGTACTTGATGGCCTTAAGCGGGCTGGCCTCGCTGGACAGGTCGATCAGGTCACTGCTCAGATAGAGGCGGCGACTCGGGTAGCGCTAGTAGAGACAGAAGGCACCATCCATGATGCGATCAAGACACTAAGATTTAAAGATGCGGCCCAGGTAGTACTCGGTGGCCCCGATGCGGCAACTACCGTGATGAGGGAGGCGATGTATGCTAGTGTCAAGCAACGCTACAGCGAGCAGATAGATGGCGAGCTAGCTAAGACGGAGGCCAAGCAGTACTGGCCGATGGCCGCTGGAGCTTATAATCTTTTTGCAAAGCAAAAAGTAGATAGCAGCCTCTCTGACTTCCTAGCAGAAAAAGCCGTCGATGGTGTATTCTTAACGATAGGTAAGGAAGAGAAAAAGGCAAGGGCAACTTACCGGCAAATGGGTGATAAGGTGGTGACCAAGGTATTTGACTATTACACCAATAAGCAGAAAAAAGAAGTAGGGCCGACAAGTTAATGCCGACCCTACTTTGATCCCTGAAAAATGCTTGTTTATGCCGTGTCTTAACGGATGGCAATCATCCGTCGAGTCACAGACTCTTGCTCGTTGCTGATGGTGTAGAATAGTATACCTTGAGCTCCTAGGTCACTGGCATCGAACTCGATGTTGTGCTGACCTGCTGTATAGTATTGTTTAGCTCTGTAGACAGCCTTGCCCGCTAGGTCGGTAACTTCTACGATCACATCACTATCCACTGGTGTGTTGAATGTGATGGTCGTAAGCCCGTCAAATGGGTTAGGCGTATTCTGATCAACCGTAAGAGTTAGGACCTCTGGGCTACGTAGGCTCAGTGTCAGGTCGTAGATCTCTAGGTTGTCATCATACAGTTCTGCCGTCAGTGCAGTTGCATCTAGTGAGATGGCCTTGCTCAACGTTGCCGTCGACTGTGCCTCAAACACTAGGTAGTATAGTGGATCGCCAGCATCTGCAGCTACCACATCATTGCTAGCATATGCCGTCTTGATCATGTTGTCGCTTACGTGTACATCCGCATTGGTCACAGTTACTTGACCGGCTTGCACTTCTTTAAATGATAGTAGATCACCAGCGTATGACATAGCCATCTGGTATCCTGCGATATCGATTTTCTCGTCCAGGTATACAGGTACTACTACCTCTTGTCCAGCCGTAAATGTCGCATCGTCCACCACTAGGGTGACTACTTGACCAGATCTTATCTCAACCTGTCTGTTACCACTGAGGTTACCCGTTGCACTATTGTTGATATCACCGATCTTGATCGCCTTAAAGTCATTGTTATGCGAGTCAGACGCTAGGTTGTTGATATCGATCGTCTCCTTGTAGGGTAGCGCATTGTCTACGGTCATACTAGCATTAGCACCGACGAATCTCCACGACTGCTGGCCATTAGGCATCTCATTAGTGATACCGAGGATGAGTCTACGTAGTGCTACTATATCAGACCCACTTACACGGTCATTGTTATCTATATCAGCTGCGATCATCGACATAGGATCGACGAATGGGCTGATGGCGATGATGTGACGCTGTATAAGTACGAGGTCTAGTGTAGAGACGCCTTCGTCTATGCCATCTGTCTTCTCTGCTTGTAGCGTGTAATCATAACCACTAGCGATGTCCGTAAAGGCATACTGCCCAGCAGCGTCGACGGATGTAGTCTTTGTCTCGCCCGTGATTGATCTCAAGACTACGTCTGTAGTACTTAGTAGACCTCCGCTATGTATCGAGACAGATCCAGTTACAGATAAGCTACCTGTAGTAGATGTAGAGTCACAGACGTTATCGATACCATCTTGGATGATGATGGCCACCTCACAGAAGTCGAAGTTGCCTTCGTTATCCGTGACATACATCGTGAGTGGTATGAATACCTCTTCGCCATTGATGATGTCATCACAGCTAAATACTCTACGTGTATCTGATGTAGATCTGCTAAATGAGTATCGTAGGTCCTCGTCCGGTGTACAGTTATCAGTACTGTAAAGATTAAAGTCACTCGCCCATATATCGATCATACCATTGTTAGGCATTACCACGGTGGTTACTGATGATCGGCAGTATGGTGACGGCTTCTTGCAGTCTTTTACTTCAAAGTCTTGTGTACAATGGTCGGTATTACCACACTTGTCTTCCACTAACCACGTGATAGAGTAATTACCATTATCTAACTCCGTAGTCAGTGAGTTACCACTACCTCGTCTGTCTATTGTGCCATCTGCACCGATGTCTAGGCTCCACTCCCAGAGTAGGTCTTCTACCGGCGTACAGTCGTCTGTCGCAGTCTTAGAGATAGTGACTAGGCCACCGCACTCACCGAAGCTACATAACTCCTCTCTTACACATGGCTCGACGATGACAGGTGCCACCTTGTTATCGATCTTGATGATCTGTACATCTGTATATAGTCCAGGCGTCTGACCACTAGTCGAGACGTTATTAGGGTCATAAGTACACCAGTCGATGACAGTCCATGTACGTAGGACCTTGACACAGCTACTATCTACAAACGAGAATACTTGATCGTCATAGTCTACAGCCGTCAAGCTGCATATATCATCGCTGATACGTGGACGACCAGTGACATCTGGTGATAGGTCGTAGTCACAAGTCGCATCGTCGTAGTCACGTGGGAAGCGGATGTCACGAATGTCAAACGGGTCTAGATCTGTAACCGTGATAGTCTGGAAACAGCTACCTTTTAGCCCTTGCTTATCCTCAACGGTCCATGTACGTGTGATCACGCCTCTACCACATTGGTCTAGGTTACCTCGATCTCTCATAAAGGTGGTATCTATCTCACAGTTGTCTATAGCTTCTGGTATACCAGTAATAGATAAGTCTGTGAAGTCAGCCTGGCAGTTAAGCGTGATATCAGCAGGACACTGCGTGATGTATGGTGGCAACTTATCATCGATAGTAACCTCAACCATGCAAGTATTGCTATTGCCGGATGCATCCGTTACTCGGAACTCTACCATTACACTAGTTCCTACCTCCTCACAGCAGAAGGCAATCTCATCTCTAAAGACTGATATGCCTGATATACCACATACATCCACCATCTTACGGGCATGATAGGTAAGCTCAGAGCAGTTGTCGTAGCTTTCATCATCAAACGTCAATGCTTTAACATATGCCGTACCGTCAGAACCTAGAGAGGTCACTGTAAACTCATCGCATGCTGCAATCGGGGGTGTTTCATCAACCACTGTTACATCATAGTCGCATGTGCTGGCATTACCACACTCATCTGTGACGGTCCACTGTATGCGGCTCGTACCTACAGGCAATGCACTTACTAGGAAGTTGCCACCAAATGAACTAACGTTGTTGCTCTCGTAGATTCCTGTTGTTGTATTAGGCTGTCCATCTAAACCTGGCAATAGGTAAGCAACACTGTATGTTACATTGTCGCTACACTCAAATCGTATTGTCGGCTTAACAGCTATATGGTTGGAGTTACACTCGTACTGCGCAGTTGATACCGTCACATCACTAGGACATGTTAGTCTCGGTCCTTCGCTATCTTCTATCTTGATGATCTGATTGTATTCGATCACATCTCCACTACACCACTCTACGATCTTCCATCTTCTGATTATTTTGAATGATTTAGGGCATACATCGATCACTTGATCGACTGGTTCTAGTATCTGCACATTGTCGCAAAAGTCACCCGCTGGTCCACCGCCAGTAGCTGATGGAGGTACTTCTACAACTGTGTTGCTTCTATCTACATCACCATATTGTGAGCAACTTAGGGTTGGTCTTCCGTCTACACCATCGAAGTGCATAGGGAACTCTAGCGTACTTAGGTCATTTCTAAACACGTAGATGATCTGCGTACAAGGTAGCGACTGGTTACCCTCCGCATCCTCTGTATTCCATGTTCTACTGATGATCTGCTCATATGGGCTAGTACATGGCTGATCCACTGCATCGTCCGTGTAGGTTGCCGTCACATCGCCGCAAGCGTCTATACCACTGACGTTATATTGGTTTGTACCCGTTGATGTAAATGTCACTGCATTACGAGTAGGGAATACGACGGTACCACCGGACTGCTCGATTACGATACTTAGGTTTTGTACGGCCCCACCATTACCATTGCTCTGGTCAGAGATAGTGATGGTCCATGTACCGTTAGGGTCCTTACCGTCGAAATCGCTTAGGTCGCTATTCTGTGGCTGGAACTGTCCCGTGATAGCTGGTATAGCTGGTTCGCAAGCTGCTTGAAGTTCGGCATATGACATCATGGCCTCATCGTCCATGGTCAGTCGTAGGCCATCTTCTGTGCAGGTAGTACCTGGGCTAGTAAATAGTGCTACGGTCGTACCATCTGGACTAGTTACTGTAGCCGCTAGGTCTGATACGTTATCGTGGTCGATATCGAGTACCACGTTGATATCCGCGACACTAGCACCTACTAGACCGAATACCTCGACCTCGTAATCTGTGCTGCTAGGAGCTCCGTCACTGATAGCACCTGATGGGATATCTGCTAAGAATGTTACTCTACCTGCTATGGATGATCCAGGTTCTAGGTTACCAGTACAAGTAGTGTATACAGTATCACACACCAGGCCGGTAGCACCCTTGTCTTCTATAAGTAGTCGTCCCCAGCAAGAGTTGCCATTAGGACCTAGCACTCTCACTTTGAGATTCATATTGATCATACTAGCATCTACCACGTTGCCAAATGATCGGCCAAAGTCATCCTCAATCTGTACCGTGTAGTTGTCAAAGCAACCATACATGTCACCCTCCAGTACTTGGTCTGGGTGTATAGTGTCTCTACAGTTGAGGTCGAGAGATACGTTTACTTGATCATTACAAGTAAGGCTACCTACTGGATTTTGAAATTCGTTGACGGTTACTGAAAAAGTTATGCTTGTTGTATTACCAGATGCATCCACTGCCTCATACTCTAGGTTAGTCACCCCGATAGGGAAGGCGTCTTCTAAGCTGTAAGTCATATCACCCACTTGACGTACGATCACGTCCTTCTCTTCACCTGTAAGATTCATGATTAACGACTGTCCATCATATCCTGCATCCGCAAAAGTCACTGGGCTATCAACATTGCAGAAAGGAGCTTGTATATATGATGGACTAGACTCGCCGTCAAAGGTTGTTCCAAATACTGGACCACCGAATAGCGAACCTTGAGTTGTAAGCTCCACTACGAAAGTTGTACCAGCTGGTATCGTTACATCGATATCGATCGTTTCGTAAAAGTCATTGCCTGCCGCTACATTTCTACTGGCAGTTCCTAATTCTGTAAGTGTACCTCCTGGGTAGGTGCCTTCTACAGATGATACAGTCGCTGTTACAGTCTGACCACCTGAGGCTTCTAGTACTGCAAACTCAATTTGTGTAAGATCAAGCTCTGTGTCTATGTTGTAGTCATCTGTATCAAATACTCGACTCACTGTCGTAATTCCACCTGGACAAGCGACACCAAGGTCTATCGTACTGCTATTGTTTTGACTAATAGAGACAGGCATATCACTACCATTGTCACCAACTGCCAGCACTTTATTGATGACAGCTTCGCACTCTCCACTACCCAATTGGATGACTTCATTGTCAGCTCCTGTAATAGTTGGAGGAGTTACATCTTCTACTACTATTTGTAGTTGACAGGCGACCAATGGATTCGTATTGGCTACGACATCAATCGTGGTGGTGCCTATGGGATACTCACCACTGTAAGCAGGAAAACTAGAATTGGTGCACGATCCAGTAGTTGTCACGACAGGTACAGTCACAAGTGCCATACCATTAGCTCCTGCAGCTACCGGTTGTGGGCTGGTACATGTAACAGTACAATCGGTAGGTTGTATCATTAGATTAAATGTCTGTAGAGATGCAGACGTCTCGCCGTTACCGTCACCGGTGACAGTAACAGTTATCATCACGGGAGCTGACCCCGTACCTGTGCTGATAATAGAGATAGGAAAGACATGCGTCTCGCCAGATCTAAAGGCACCACAACCAGAATTACCTGCGCCAGCACCAGGTGTCATCCACCCAACTCCAGTAACAGAAAAAACGTCACCTCTGTCAAGTCCACAGCCGACGTAAGGACTAGGGCTATTAGTTGATCCAGCTGCAAGGCTAATATCAGGCGACCCTGTCGAGAAGTTGATAATATCCGCAAACTCCATTGTGCTGGAGTTAAATGATACAGATACTAACACCTCAGAGGTACTACCTACAACGTAACCATTGACGGTAGAGGCTTGTAGGTCGATGATGTCAGCCTGAGCTACTCCGGCTGTAAAAAGTAGTGTGCACAGTAGTAGTAGACGACGGGTAATAAATCGCATGCTGTTTGACATTTGATGAAGGGTTGTAAATGCGCTTTTCATAGGATTAGATTTTT
>CAYMFD010000144.1:0-7299 GCA_964389475.1 uncultured Saprospiraceae bacterium | reverse complement strand
CATGAGAATTACTGTCGTTCAATCAGACGACTTCCATGCTCAACTCTAAAGACCAGGGCACGTGCCCTCTTACCGAAAGTGTTCCACATTCAACACTCGCAATTCGTCACTCGTCATTCCGCATTCGTCATTCGTCATTCAACATTCGCTCTATCTCACGTACACCCGGTACTCCCACGAGCCCAGTCGTACTTTATCCATCGATGACAGGCTAGCCGTCTCTCCGCTGAAGTAGTCCGTGTATGACCCCTCAAACTGTCCTAGGCCTACCGATATGGTATGCGGCTCTGGGCTGAGATTTATCATAACAAGTACCTTCTGATCTCCGAGCTTACGACCAAAGGTCATAACCTGATGCCCAGCACTATTACCGAGTCTATGCAGTGAGCCACCAGCGCTGCCATTCCACAGCGGTGAGTGGGTATGCTTGAGCTCCGCGAGTTTGGTATAGAAAGGCATCAAGGATAGGTCCGTCCAGTCTATCTCGTCCTTCTCAAAGAAAGCCAGTCGCTTATCGAGTCCTGCCTCTAGTCCCGAATAGATCAGCGGCATACCCGGTGCGGTAAAGCAAAGCACAGCAAAGGCCTTGTGGCCATCACCCATCCGCTCGTATACGGTACCCTTCCAGGAGTTTTCGTCATGGTTGGAGATGAAGTGCATCGGGTAGGTGCCCTGAGGTAGTGTTGAGGTGGCCCAGGCTAGGTAGCCGTAGATGGCTGTGACGTCCTTGTCACCTTTGGCCACGGCATTCATATCGTGGTGCATATCCCAAGCGTAGTTGGCATTAAAAGCATGGTTGAGGAGGTCCATCTTATCGCCATTTTCGGCAAGCATCCATATGGGTTTGATAGCCTCTAGTTGCTTACGAGCTTCCTCCCAAAACGGCGTATCCACCTCGCCAGCTACATCACATCTGAAACCATCGATATCCATCTCTGTCAGCCACCACGCCATCTCGTCGATCATCGCCTGACGGAGGTCGGCATTATCATAATTGAGGTCTGCCACATCTGACCAGTCATAGGGTGAGACTTGATTACCATCCTCATCCCTATTATAGTAGTCTGGATGCTCATCTGCCCAGTGATGGTCGAAGGCGCTGTGATTAGCGACCCAGTCGAGAGTAACTTTCATGCCGAGCTTGTGGGCTTGGTCGACCATAGCCTTAAAGTCAGCTGTGGTACCCATCTCAGGATTGATGGCGGTATAATCTGCGATGCTGTAGTACGAGCCCAGACTACCTTTACGCTTGACCTTACCGATGGGCTGTACGGGCATAATCCACAGGATATCGACTCCCATACCAGCCAGTCGCGGCAGGTGGTCGGCAAAGGCCCTGATCGTACCGTCTGCGGAGTACTGCCTCACATTGACCTCATAAATGACGGCCTTATCCGCCCAGTCAGGGTGCGGCGTTTGGCTGACCTTGAGGACTTGACTAGGCCCTGAGAAGGTCGGTTGCTTAAACCAGTAGTAGATATCTCCACCATCCTCTGCGCGACCTACTCGGCTACCATCGGCACTGCGAAATACCATTGCCAGCCCTACCACATTGCCACCTGTAGCAGCGACACCATAGAGGTCCGATATGTTGACGGGTAGTTGGTATCGGTCGCTTGCTACTCGCTCCATCTTGAGGGATGGCTTGTTGTCCGTCCAGTTAGCCACGATCTTGCGCCAATCGTTGAGGCCTGTACTCTCGTTGGTAATCAGGCCAGTGTGTACGTAGACATCACCGTTGTAGCCCATCAGATCACCATTGCCCGCAGTCGCGTCAAAGTATAGGGTGGCATCCGCTCCTAGTGCGGGTTTTTCGGGAGACATGCTGACGAGCTGTGCCTCTATTTCTGCTGTGATCATAAGGGGTATTAGTAAAAATAGAATTCTCATATGTCGAATTACCACGTTACGCGTTCGCTTATTACGTCTTGACTATTGGTACCTACCATAATATTGAAGTCACCATGCTCCACTAGGTAGTGGCCGTCATTATCATAAAAGCCTAGCTCTGCCTCGGTAAGGATAAACTCAATGCGCTGACTCTCACCAGGTGCTAGTCTCAGCTTATCAAAACCCTTAAGCTCTCGCACAGGTCTCGTCATCGATGCTGCAACATCGTGAATGTATAGCTGTGCTACTTCTTCGCCAACAACATCACCTGTATTACTGACGGTAACCGAGACATTGATAGCATCAGCAGTCGTTGTCACAGATAGGTCTTTGTAGTCGAATGTCGTGTAACTAAGACCATAGCCGAATGGGTACTGCGGTCCACTAGTCTGGTCTATGTAGTGTGACCAGAAGACCATTTCGATAGAGTCTGGTCTACCTGTCCGCTCATGGTTGTAGTAAAGTGGTACTTGACCAACTGCCTTTGGGAAGGTTACTGGCAGCTTACCACTAGGGTTGTAGTCGCCCATCAGTACGTCTGCGATGGCATTGCCGGACTCTGTACCCAACTGCCATGCGTGTAGTATCGCTGGAATATTCTTAGCGGCCCATGGCATAGCTAGCGGGCGACCACTCATCGATACGAGTACGATATTGGGATTGGCCTCATAGATTCGCTCCATCAGCTCCTGCTGTAGCCCGGGGAATCCTATGCGAGCTCTACTCCTACCCTCGCCACTCTGGTAGCCGTGCTCGCCGATTGCGAGGATGACCATGTCGGCAGCTTTGGCAGCTGCTACGGCTTCGTCTATACCTGTCTTGTCTGTTTCGTTGATGACGGTCTCTCTTATGAAAGACGCAGGTGCATCGATTAAGCGTACCCCTTGGTGAAATGACCACTCAAAGCCGTCTTTCTGAGACAAGGCCTCCTCGATCGATACCGCCGTATTGTCATCAGACGCTAGTCGCCAGCCACCGAGGACGCTGTTCTTATCTGAGGCGTGTGGTCCTATGACGGCAATCTTCTGGCCTGACTTGAGGGGTAGTAGGTTATTCTGATTTTTGAGCAATACCATGGACTTACGTGCCATGTCTCTCACGGCAGCTCTCGCTTTATCACTATTGACCTCTGCCTCCTCTCGGTCAGCATCACAGTATCGGTATGGATCTTCGAACAGGCCGAGCTCATACTTGAGATTGAGTACCCGTCTGGCCGCCTCATCGACAACGCTGGAGTCTACCTCACCCGCCCGTACTAGTTCGGCTAAGTGCTGCGAGTATCCCCGAGCTTCCATATCCATATCACAACCTGCGATGGCAGATTCCTTGGCAGCATCGCGTAGATCGGCCGCACGTCCGTGTATGACGACTTCTCTGATAGTACCCCAGTCGCTCACGACCATACCCTCAAAGCCCCATGAACCCTTAAGCAGGTCTCTATGCAGGTAGTCATGCTCCACGGCAGGTATACCATTCACATCATTAAAGGCAGACATAAAGGTCGCTACTCCAGCATCTAGAGCAGCCTTAAATGGTGGTAATATCACATTGTGCAGGATACTACCGCTGACGTCGACCGTGTTGTAATCTCGACCTCCTTCGGCGAAGCCATAGCCTGCAAAATGTTTGGCACAGGCCGCTATCGTATATGGACTACTCAAGTCGTCTCCCTGAAATCCACGGACACGTGCCGCAGCGATCTTACTACCTAGGTAGGTATCCTCACCACCGCCTTCCATGACACGGCCCCACCTAGCATCTCGGCTGATGTCTATCATAGGTGCGAAGGTCCAGTTGATACCAACGGCTGCAGCTTCTCTGGCGGCCACAGCGGCTGACTGTTGGATAGCTGTAAGATCCCAGCTCGCTGCCTCGGCAAGGGGCACAGGCGATAGCGTCTTAAGACCATGTATCACATCGTATCCGAATATAAGCGGTATACCCAGGCGAGTCTCCTCGACAGCGATCTTCTGCCACTTACGTACATTTTCCACGCCTCGCACATTGAGCATAGCACCTACGTCACCATTGACGAGTTCGTCGTATCGCTCATTCGCCCCCGTGGTAGGCGCAGGTCCGGTGACATCGTAGAAGCTGGAGTACAGGTTCATCTGACCGATCTTTTCTTCGAGGGTCATCTGCTTCATCAGCGCCTCGACTTTCTCATACTTCTTGAGCGGATTGACAAGCTCGGTGCTTAAGACATCAGTAGGTAGGTCCGTCTTACGCTGGCAAGCGGTGATAACCATAATGACAATCGATAGGTAGAGTAAAGTTCTCAATGTGTATTCTATTTAATGAGTTGATACGCCAAATGTAATCAAGGTTAGGGACTATCGGGTCATTAGGTTTTGCACATCACGTCACCATGTAATTGAGATGAGATTCATATATTGGATGATCTAACCACACACTTATGAGGTACCTATACACTCTCCTGCTCTTGTCCACTCTCACGACGATGGCCTGGGCCCAAGATACGATCACGATACAGACATTGACCTACGACTCCACAGGTAGAGACTACTTCTTTAACTTTCCACAAGATGACGGTACCACCTACGGCAAGGTCATCATGGAGTATAGTATGCGATGCAAAGATGCGCGAGTATCTACAGGTACCAATAGAAATCAAGGCTGCGGCGAGTGGGACTACTCCTGCAATACCTTTATCGTTGATGAGAGTCGTCAAGATAGCGTAGCGGCCAAGCACCCTACCCACAGATTCGGTGGGTGGAACGATAGCGAACTACCCTACGTCAGTGACCCCACGTACGCCTACCACCAGTACGACCTCTCTGCGGCCACAGTCGTAGATGACACCAATGTGGAGGTGGCTCAGATACCCGAACTAGATGACTTGACCATTGACTTATCGGAAAACGTCACCCGCTTTAGGCAGGTGTTTGAGGCAGACGCCTTATTCGCACAAGGCGTACAGTCAGGGCCTATACATGGTCTCCGATTGCCAGCTAAAAATGTCAATACCTACGAGCGAGTAAGGATCAGCCTTTACACAACAGACGAAGACGACCTGTCCAGCCTACCCTTACCCACAGCGCTTGCCGATGCGCAATACCACCAGTCGCTAGAGACGACCATCGATGGCAGCGAGCTATGGTTTTGCGAGCCTATCGAGTGGGATGGCCTCAGCAATCTGATGCTCGACATAGTCACCGTACGACCTGCACAGCCCACTGCCCTACTAGGCCTCGCTGCACCCGTATCGCAGCACAGCTCGATGTGGACGACCGGTAGTAATCAGTACCTCGAGCTAGATGGCAGCACCTACTACGACATCGACCCCGCTCCACTAGCTGCAATCACAAACGAGGTGACCGTCGAGTTCTGGGCATACGGTAATCCTGACGTACAACCAGTCAACAACTCTATACTAGAAGGTACAGACGATAGCAATCTACGGGAGCTCAACATACACCTACCCTGGAGCAATGGCCAGGTCTACTGGGACTGTGGCAATGAGGGTGGATATGATCGTATCAATAAGGTCGTGCCGCCAGAAGTATATGCTGGTAGCTGGCATCACTGGGCATTTACCAAAAATGCAAGTACGGGACGGATGGCCATCTACCTCGATGGTGAACTCTTCCATGAGGGTAGCGGAAAGACCAATAGCATAGACCTCACACAACTACGCCTAGGCTCCAGTAACGAAGGCAATAACATCTATCCAGGCTACATAGATGAGCTCAGGATATTCCCTTACGAAAGAGCAGCAGAAACCATCAAATCAGATATGCGTCGCTCCGGTGAAGACAACTTATTTGACGATCCGCAAGGCATGCTCTACAACTTTACGATCGAAGGTAGTGGTGACGACCTAGCCTCGACGACTGGTACGGCGGCAGTACTTGCCAGTGGTAGCAATCGACGTACAGCATATCTACCCGGTCAGAGCATCAATGGGTATATCGAAGGCAACATACTCCTAGCAGCTGGATTTATGCAAGGTGATGTCGATGTGACCTGCTCTACAGAGATGGTCACTGATGCTGTGCCACAGTCTGCGATCACGGTACAGGCCTACACGACAGCAGGTACCGACATCGTTGTTGACAGTACTTATCAAGTGTATGCCGCTACGACGGAGACCACCTACGACATCGCTGGTAGCATAGTCTCTACGACCGACGTCACGCCAGAGGGTACCATCACCGTAGGCGAACTCGACTACTACAGCAAGTCACCCATGCGCTTTGAGATCATGTCCTTCGTCACGCCGTACGGTATAGGCATAGACTTCGGTGAGGAAGGTAGGACGTGGACCTTTGACGTGACCGACTACACACCCATACTCAATGGCCGCAAGCGGATGTTCCTCGGTAATGGCGGTCAGTTCCAGGAGGAGATGGACATACGCTTTCACTTTATAAAAGGCACGCCACCAAGAGACATCCTTGACATTACGCAGATCTGGAGGCCGGGTAGTATGTGCAACTATACCAATATAGCGGCGGATAATTGCTTTGAGCCTAGGATGATCACTCCACGACCCGACGCTGCCTATCTCAAGGTCCGGTCGATGGTCACAGGTCATGGGCAGGAGGGTGAGTTTATACCCCGTACCCACTACCTTAATATCAATGGCCTGCCCGAAATAGACTGGCAGGCATGGAAGGAGTGTGCAGACAATCCCATCTACCCGC
Organism: uncultured Saprospiraceae bacterium; assembly: GCA_964389475.1. Classification (GTDB taxonomy): domain Bacteria; phylum Bacteroidota; class Bacteroidia; order Chitinophagales; family Saprospiraceae; genus CAYMFD01. The sequence goes on along the minus strand of CAYMFD010000144.1, from coordinate 742 downwards.
AGGGCGGCACATGGATATATGACCGTGCAGGCTGGTGCCCGGGTATGGCAACAGACTTGCAAGAGTTTGAGCTAGAGGACTTCATCGAGCCTGGCGAAGCATTCGAAATTGACTACAGTATGAGTACAGCAACGGGAGACTCGCGCTATCTCGTCAACCACCAGCTAGTGACGTATGGCGAGTACAACAATGACTACGATGTCGCTATCGAGGCCGTGATGCGACCAAGTGATCGTGTAGAGTACGGTCGTTATAACCCTACTTGTGACCAGCCTACCATCGTACTGCGTAACCAAGGTGCGGAACGTATCACCAGTGCGACTATCACCTACACGATGGGTGGAGAGACCATGACGCATACATGGACGGGTAGCTTACGACCAGAACGTACACGAGAGGTCGCATTGCCCAACCCTAGCCTAGCCACTCTGGCTGGCATATCACCTGGTAAGCAGCAATTCGAGGTAGAGGTCACCAGTATCAACGATGGTGACAATATGGATGGCAATACGACCAACAACTACTACGTCGGCACCTTTGACATGCCAGAGATCTTTAACGCCGAAGAGTACGTACTACAGCTACGAACCAATAATGTAGGCAATCAGAACTCGCTCACAATCAAAGACTACGACGGCAACAACCTCATATCAAGGTCCACCCTACTCAGCAATACCAACTACCGAGATACACTACGACTAGATCCTGGCTGCTATACGATAGAGCTTATCGATCGAGGAGA
>CAYMFD010000143.1:0-7492 GCA_964389475.1 uncultured Saprospiraceae bacterium | reverse complement strand
GTGTTGTTAAGCAAATAGACTATGAGTTCAGGTATGGAGTCACCAGTATTGACGAATGTCACGTCTTGACAAGTGCCATCGCATAGCGTGAGGTCTCCCTGTGTGAGGGATACCGTAGGCTGGTTAGGCACGTCCACTATGATGACGGATGTATCCGAAGGGCACCCTTGGTTGTCACCTACCACATACTCATAGCTGTACGTGCCAGCGGGTAGGTCGGCGATGAAGACAGAATCATTGGCAAAGCCAGCTGTACTACTAGTTGGAGTGAAAGAGCCACCTAGATCGGCATCATTTAACAGGTTGACCAGGGCTACAGTACTGGTATCGCAGGCGAGGTACAGTGTATCTAAACCAGCGGATACGGTGTTGCTAACCTCAATGACGAAACTAGCTGTATCGCTAGGGCAAAAACCCACGAGTGATGTGACGACATATGTGACGTTATAAAGTCCAGGACCCACATTACCACTCACGAACTGATCACCGACTACTGCTGTGCTAGTAGAATTAAAAACACCGCTAAGGTCTGCATCAGAGCTAAGTAAATTAACAAGGTTCAATGTGGTGCCACTACAGACAGTCGTACCGTCATCTAAACCAGCATTAGCAGATTCTAGAATTTCTATTGTCGCTATCGCATCCGACCCGTTACAGCCTACCGTAGGGCCGTGCTCATATAAAAACCTGTAAACGTCAGCTGGGACACCCGTAAAGTCTACGAGGCTAGGGTTGGTCAAGTTAACCCCACTAGCGTCTAAGTCTACCCACGTACCTCCTGGGTCAAATATGCCGAGCAGTGCCTCCAGGTCATAGTCGAAGCTGTTGAGGCAGATCTGATCATTGTAGTCTGCACCTGCGAGTAAGTTTTCGAAGACTTCGACTGTGATAAAAGCTGTACTCGTGATGCAAGGGGCAGTTGCTACTATTTCGTATCGAAAAATATAGGTATTAGGCGGTACTCCTGTGAAATCAACAGCACTAGGATTGACATTGACATCTACGCCAGCACCATCTTGGTCTATCCACGTACCTCCAGGGTCTGCTCCGCCAAGTAGGGCGAATAAGTCGTAGGTCTGACCGTCATTGCAGACATCGATCATATCATCTGTACCTGCGAAAGGAGAGTTGATATTAGTCACGGTGGTGGATGCTACATTAGTACAGCCATTACCGTCTGTAACTGTGACCATGTAATTGCCAGGACCCACATTTACAGTTTGTGTCGTCGCTGGGGTGCTCCAGTTATATTGTAGTCCATTTTCGAGTACCCCGATGGTCGTAGTCCCATTGTCACATACGGTGGCATTGGCAGGATCAATGGTTACGGTGGGTGGAGTGTGCTGACCTATATTGATAGTAGCAAGAGCGGTACAGTTGTTAGCGTCCGTCACGGTGACGTCGTAGGCACCGCTACCTACAGATATGCTGGTCGTTGTTTCCGTCGTATTCCATTGTACGGAACTGCCCGAGTGCACGACCGTCAAGGTTGTCATATCTCCTGGACAGACGGTAAGGTCGCTTTCTGATGAGGTAATCGAGGCGGTCGGGCTATCTTCTGTAATGGTTATTTCGTCGGTATCTGTGCAGCCGTTGATATCTGTGACGGTTACGGTGTATGTACCTGCCCCTACATTAATAGTTTGTGTAGTCTGTCCACCGGGATCCCATGCCCACATGTCATAGGCACCTGCATCTAGAGTCGTTGTACTACCCGTACAGATGGCTCGAGTAGGTGGACCGAGATCTACGGGTGCAGTAATAGTTAGATCGTCGATGGTGACGGTGACGCATATTTCGTAATCGATATCGATAAATCCATCGCTGACTAGTGACTGCCAGTTGGCACAACCAGAATTGCCAATTGCGGGTATTAGGTCTACGCTAAAAATATCTCCAAAATTGAAGTTTTCTGGAGGTGCAGAGTAGGTGAGTGTTTGATTAACCAGAGCTCCTTGTATTACTTCAAGAACTGGTGGATCTGTATCAGGACAGGACGCTGGCGCAAGACTACCACAGCCACTGATGACATTTATGAAATAATCAAAAACGACGCATGGCATAGGTGGATTTGCAACTACGTTAAAGATATTTATCTCTACTTCTACTTCAGTTATTTCACTACAAGGATTCGGGCTGGCTGGCAAAGTGAAATTATTCAGGTAGCCTTCACTTTTATCACCTGGTCCTGAATTACCAAAGTTTTTGCGATCAAGCCCTATGATAGCGTCTGTAACACTTAAGTCTTCAGCATTCTCGTCAGTCTGGCAAGGTAGCGAGATAGTAACTTGAGCCATCAGGGTATATGCTGATAAGAGCATCAGAAAGCATGAGATGTATAGTCGCGACGTGTGGATTTTCATAAAATGGTAAGTCTATCAGGGCTATGATTTACAATTTCCCTACTCCGCTAAAGTAATAAAAGGGCTTGTTTATTATGATTGATTTTTAAAATCATCCCGTGTTGTGGTAGAAAAAGCAATTAATAAATATTTATGATAAAAATACTTGCGTGTAAGTCGTTGCAAATGAGCATCTTTGGAGTTGAAATCTTGAAACCAACCTGATTTCACATGTAAGTTCCTGTCTACAAGCAAGTTGTAGAAAGGGAGTTGTGCATGGGTTGGTTGTCATAAATAGTCATTCACAACTTATCTCATGAACAGTAAGTTTTTCTCTTCCATCATTTTCTCTGTAATCCTGATGGGTTTTGCAGCATCTAGCTCCGGTCAGTGCGGTGATCTTTATATCAATGCTGTCGTTGACGGGCCTCTGGCTGGCGGCACCCCCAAAGCCGTACAATTATGTGCCTCAGCCGCCATCCCTGATCTAAGTATTTTTAATATCGACGTTGCTAATAACGGGGGTGCCCCGGGAGCTGGATATACTTTTCCAGCCGATATGCTCGTAGCGGGACAATGTGTATGGGTGGCAGCAGATGTTGCCAATTTTAATAGTTATTTCGGAATGAACCCTGACTATGATGCTGGTACGGTTATAGACCCAAATGGGGATGACGTAGTACACTTGCGTTGCGGAGGTGCAGATGTTGATGTGTTTGGTGACCCAGGCATTGATGGTACAGGAGAGTGCTGGGAGTATATGGACGGATGGGCCGTAGCTACAGACATGATGCAAAATGGTGGTACTTGGGATCCTGCAAATTGGTCTTTTAGCGGTACCAATGCTCTTGACAATTGTACTACGAATGCAACTTGCGCCAGCATGGTCGGTGTAGGAGGAGTTAATACATGCCCACCACCACCAGTATCTTGCTCGCTGTTTCACTTTGACGATAATCCTGCCTCTGAAGTATTGATTACCATAGAAGAAGTGGGTGGTATGGTGACAATCACTATCTCCAGCCCAGATCCTGCAGACGAAGTTGACTTTATAGAAGCCATCGTAAACGGAGCTGGTATGGCTGGCGCCTGCACACCAGCGGGCAACCAATGTTCGATCACATTTGCTGGCTCGCTCACAGACAATATTGAGCTGTTATGGAGTTTTGCAAACTTTCCTGGTAATTGGTCTTCGGGCCCGACTACTGTCGGAGCTTTGTGTCCCGTAGCTTCCGATTGTACTATATCTGCCGCAGCATGCACGACATGTAGTGGTACGGAGACTAATATCTCGATGACTTCAGGTACTGTTATAAATGCAACCAATGGTACAGTACCTCCTGATTACGATCCTGCAACTAATATGGGTACTCTGACCCTCTTAGCTGGTATAAATAATGTATTTACTGTTTCAGGTGTCGATTTGATAGCGGTTCCAGCTGGCGCTAACGATCTCTGCCTCACGGCTGATATTAATGTTGTGTCGGGAGATTTCCCATTTGAGCTAGAGCTACGGATAGAGCAAAATGATCTAGTCACTGGGGATGAAGTAGAAAGAGTGACCTTCAACCAGATGATAGATGGTGCAGGTGCTTGCTCAATCGGTGGCAATGTGTCAGACGGTGTCGCTAGTGCTGGTTTTACTGTAGACCCAGCTAACTTTACTTACACCATCGTATGGGCTTTAGCTGATTTTGACGGCACACCACCCGCGGTAGATCGTGTGGTAGAGATTTCTAATGTTGCCTTGGTATCTTGTGGAACTGCCGGTGGTCCATGTACTGTAGCTGCTGCAGCATGTATGACGTGTAATGGTACGGAGACTATCGTGCCTACGACCTCAGGTACGGCAATCAACGCAACCAATGGCACAGTGCCTCCTGATTATGATCCAGCAACTAACGTTGGTACGTTGACCCTCCTAGCTGGTATAAATAACATATTTACAGTTTCTGGTGTGGATTTCATGGACGTTCCTGCTGGCGCTACTGATCTCTGCCTCACGGCTGATATCGATGTAGTATCAGGAGATTTCCCATTCGAGCTAGAATTAAGGATAGAGCAAAAGGACCTTGTCACTGGGCAAGAAGTAGAAAGAGTGTCTTTTAATCAGTTGATTGATGGTACGGGTGTTTGTTCTATTGGTGGCAATGTACTAGACGGTGTAGCTAGTGCGGGATTTGTTGTAGATCCGGCTAATTTTGGTTACTCCATTATATGGGCTTTAGCTGATTTTGACGGTACACCCCCTGCAGTAGATCGTGTAGTAGAGATTTCTAATGCTACATTGGTAGCTTGTGCTAATGTGGTTGACCCATGTATGGGTAGTGCAGGTATAGCTACAGCTGATCCAGCAGTTACACAAGGCTTTACTTACACGAACGAAGAAGATGCTGCAGGTAACCTGAATATTACCATTACAGTTCCAGATAATCCCGCAGGCCTTGTGGGCTTTCTAAATGGTCCTGGAGGCATAATGGCTACAGCTGACCCCACAGGCACATTGACATGGTCTGAGCCTTTCGCTAATATCAATTTCCCGATTGAAGTATTTTTTGCTTGGGCTGGCAATAGCGGTACGATGACGCCTATACCTTATACAGTAGGTGATTGTCCTCCGCCACCACCTTGCACGATTGCAGCGGGTGCCTGTACGGCTTGTACAGGATGTGATGACACTTATGATGTCCCGCTTTCAACTATTTTAAACTTAAGTCAAAGCTTTGGGCCAGGTACTGCGCCTGTACAACCTGACTTCACCTCTACAGGTATGCTGATGGGTGGTGTATTAACGTTACCTGCTGGTTCTAACAATACGTTTACAGTAGCTGCGGGTCAAAGGTTGATTGTACCTAATCCTAGCACGATTACCGACATATGCGCTACTGCTGACGTAAATGTTGTGTCTGGTGACTATCCATTTGTCTTAGAGTTCAGAGTGTTCAATGCAACGACAGGAGCTCAGCTTAATTTTAACCAGATGGTTGATGGGCCAGGTATGTGTTCTATCGGAGGTAGTCTGGCTGATGCAATTAACGAAGGTGGATTTACTTGGGAAAATGGTTGCTTAGAGTTGGTAGTTGCTACAGGTTTCTTCCCAGGTGATGCATCAACGTTGGCACGAGACAGAATAGTGGAAATTTCTAATATGAGTCTTAGCGTTTGTACTGCTGAGACGGAGCAGCCAGAACTGGTTTGTCCTAGCAATGGCCCTAATCTGTTCGCAGACCCAGGTTTTGATGCGGGCAATTTAGCCGCCTGGAATACCTTCGGCAATGTAGGTGTAGATGCTACGATGGGTGACCCTATGCCTAGTGCATTTTTGTTCGAATTTAATGGCGGATTTGCAGCCTCTGGTATTTCGCAATTTTTCCCTGCAGCTGATAATGAATGGTACTGTATAGGAGCTGACTTAATGGCGCTGTCCTGCGATGGTGATAATAGCTCGATCTTCGGGACGGATGACTTCTTCGAACTTAATATCAGATTTTTAGATGCTAATGGCATCGCTCTCAATGGTCCTGCTTTTTGTGGTGGAGCACCATTCGGTCCACTATGTGGTACACCGTTTCAGACGCAGATGTCAGGCCTTACTACTGATGACCTTAATAAGTGGATAAAGACTTATGGATGCTTCCAAGCTCCAGAAGGAACGGTCCAAGTAGAAGCAGTGCTAGCTATTAATGATGGCCCAGCTGGTGACGGTGGTGCAGTGCTTGTCGATAATGCAACATTTACTCAGATCACACCTCAAGTTTTTAGTACTAATACAGCTGACTGTATGGCTGATATAGTGATTGTAGATCCTGTGCCATCGGACAATTGTGGTGTCACATCATTTACAGACTCTTTTAACGGTACGGGTATGGCTAGCGGCATCTATCCTCCTGGTCAGACGCTGGTAACATACTCAGCAACAGATGCTGCGGGTAACTCTGCGTGTTGCTCGATCGTAATAGACGTTCAGGATCTGGCAGTGCCTACGGCTGTTTGTCAGGACGTAACTGTATTTTTGGATAATAGCGAGACGGCGTCGATTGTAGAAGGTGGTGGATCTTCACAGGGCGGTCTAACCTACTCTTTGGGTAGTAATATCCAGCAGTCTGCTCCTGACCTTGTTACACCTATCGGATTTTGCCCATCTCAACCCACTCCTCAGAGTATCTGTGACTGCCCTTCAGGCTTTGTTGCTGTCGGCTTCGAGGCTGTAGAGACCACGCAAGGTGGCTTCGGTGGTGTAGTCGGTGAGTTTAGTTTGATTTGTAGAGAACTACTGCCTTCCGGTCTGCTCGGTACGGCTACGCAAATGACTTGCGTAAATGGAGCTGGATCGACAAATCCGCTTGGCACATTTGTAGCTGCCCCACAAGATGTTATGGTGTCGGCCTTTACAAGAACAGGATGTGCTTTTGATCGACTAGAGGCATACGGTACCTCTATCGCAAATGTGCTTGCTGGTAGCCCAAACACCAATAATACACTTATAGGCGCTGCAATATCAGCTAATGGCGGTAATGGTGGAAATGCGAATCCTGTAAGAACTGCGCCTAATGGCAGTGTGATTATAGGAATGCAAACCTATAGTGATCCGACCAATACATTTTATACACATGGAGTGGCATGGAGATATGCTGCTATAGAGTCAATGCCTTCGACAGTAGTAGGCATGGATGGAGAACTACTGATCAATGACGGTAGTTTCGACGACTGCTCTCCGATGGACAGCCTTACTATTACGGCAAGTAGAACAGAATTCACCTGTGATGATCTTGGTCAGACGATAGAAGTAATCATGACGGTTACGGATGAGGCGGGTAATGAATCTACTTGTGCTGCTAATGTTACTGTTGCAGACGGCGTTGCACTTTCTGTTAGCTGCCCTGGTGATATAAGTGTTACACTAGAGGACGGCGCTTGTGGAGAATATATTAACTATCCGATACCGATTGCTTTGGATAACTGCGATGACGCAGGTTTTGAGTACGGTGTAGCTAGTGGACCACAGTCAGGTGACTTCTTGACACCTGATGATAGCCCGTACGAGGTCGTGTTGTATGCGATCAATCCAAATAACGGCGATTCGGCGGCTTGCTCATTCATGATAGAGATCAATGGCGTAGTTGACCCTGTACAGTCATTGACGTGTAACA
>CAYMFD010000142.1:2554-7532 GCA_964389475.1 uncultured Saprospiraceae bacterium | reverse complement strand
GTACGTTATGGCAGAGTCTAGGCCGTCAGAGTGGCGGCGATCCTATCATATTATTCGATGAGCCTACGCAAAGATGGATGATCACGGAGTTTCCGCCATTCCCATCACCGTTCGTACTGATTGCTGTAAGTGAGGACGATGATCCCCTAGGCAGCTACACCGTATACGAGTATGGTACGCAAGGCTTTCCAGACTATCCTAAGTGGGCCATATGGGATGACGCTATAATCGTAACCACCAATGAGGGAGGGGACATACCAGTCTATGCCCTCAACAAAGAAGAGCTATTCGGGGGTGAAGAAACAGTAACCGTAATACGATCGACCATTGCTCGGGTAGACGAAGATCGCCTGTTTCAAGTAGTGACACCCGTGGACTACAACGGGCCTCTTGATGTCCCCGCTAACAGCCAGCCCATGATCATGCGTATGAATGATGATGAGTGGGGCGAGGTAACGGAGGATCGCCTAGAGATGTACACTTTTGACATCGACTGGGTCAACCCTACCCTGAGTGAGCTCAACATGGCTGAGATACCTGTAGCTCCTTTTGATGGTGACTTCTGCAGTCTGGGAGATCAAGCCAGCCTCGACTGTGTACCCCAGCCTAATGGTGATGGACTAGACGGCCTGCCCCACGTACTGATGAATCAGATCCACTACCGCAACTTCGGTACTCACGAGTCCATAGTAGTCGCCCATGCCGCAGATGCTACGGGCCAAGACCTAGCAGGGATACGCTGGTATGAGCTACGCAAGGACCCTAGTGCTACTGAGTGGACGATCTACCAGCAAGGCATGCATGCCCCAGATGAGGCATTTAACCGCTTTATGCCTGCTATCGCTATCGATCAGAAAGGCAACATAGGACTCGCCTACAATGGCAGCAGCAGAGAGGTATTCCCCTCGATCTACGTGACAGGCCGTCGTAGTGACGATCCGCTCGGTGAGATGACTCTGGGAGAGACCCTGGTATTCGAGGGTCAAACTAGTATCACCAGAAACCGCAATCGATTTGGTGACTACTCAAGTATGGTGGTCGATACGGATGATGGCAAGTCGTTTTGGTTTACCGGTGAGTATGGAGGTACTAATGGAAACTACGCTACGGGTGCTTTTTCTTTTGTAATAGATAATGATAGCCTAGATCTGCGAGTGACTGGCGTTGCCAACGAGCTCGAAAATGATAGCCTAGGTTTAAACGACCTTTCTTTTACCATCAACAATATTGCTACCCAGCAAGTAGATGACTACACCTACGGCTACACTTTTAAGGGCAATACGGTGACGGCAACTGGTGTCGAACCTCTAGCTGCTGGACAGTCTATAGACATCGCATTTATCGAGGCCTTGGACTTTTCAGACCTGAGTCCACAAGACCTCACGATTTTTGTCAATACGACTGGCGATCAGTTTTCGCTAAACGACTCCCTTACGACTAACGTACAGAAGCTGGCGAGTTACGACCTATCGACCTCTGCGATTCCGCAGACCAGCGAGAGACAATGTGGCACTACGGCCCAAGCCGCCATAGTTGTCAATAATCTAGGCTTTAGGGCCATAGATCGCTTTGATATCGAGATCACCTTTGACAATGATGAAGTGATAAGTGAGACGTTTAATACGGTCATAGAAGGAGGCGCCTCTGCCCTAGTCAGCCTTACCGCTGATGATGAGATGCCAGATGGTACCTCTACTGCTACAATAGTCGTCACCGCCCTCAGTGCCGATGATCAGGTAGTGGGCAACGATACCACAGTCGCTACCTTTTTGAGGTCTCTAGATGGAGAACCGACGGTCGTAGCATTTGACCTAGACGATTTTCCTAATGAGACGACGTACGAAATCTTTGATGAGGATGATAACGTCATTGCTAGCGGAGGACCATTTGAGGGTGATCTGTTCGAGCAATCGTTCTGCTTAGAGGAGGAGGCTTGCTATACTTTTGTGATTTATGACAGCTTTGGCGATGGCATCTTTGAGAATCCTAATCTCTCTATCACGCAGACGAGTCTAGACTCTACACTAGTCTTCCTCCAAGGCCTAGACTTTAACAGTCAGTTCGTTGTCGAATTCTGTCTAGGAACTACATGTGGTGTACCCCTGCAGACCGTGATCGTCGATGCCACCGATGAGCAATCTAGTGACGGTAGCATCGTGGTCAACCCTGGTATCAGCGGGTCTAACTACGCTATATCTATAGACGGCGGGGCCACTTTTGGTAGTGCATCTACCTTTGACAACTTAATGGCAGGCGCCTACGAGGTCATCGTATACGATAGCCTACTGATGTGCAGTAGCAGTGAGGTCGTCTTGATCAATAGCTGTAGCGGCCAGGTGCAGGTAGAGGTCATTAATGTGAGCTCTAGCGGCACTACGGATGGCGCCATACAGATCGTCCTACCTGCGGCACTGGCAGAAAATGCTACCTACAGTCTAGATGGAGGCACGCCACAGGATCAAGCTATATTTGCTGGACTCGTGCCTGGCGAGTACAGCGTCACCGTCACCTATGGCAATGGCTGTACCGAGACGATAGACGGCATCATCGTGGGCGAGATCTCAAGTACTAGCGATACCAACCTGCCACTCTACGTAGAAGTATCGCCCAACCCTACTGACGGACAAAGCATAATCACAGTCTCTGGCATATCAGATGGATTTTCCCTCGCATACACACTGTACGATATGCTAGGCAACAGCGTCACTTCGAATCGACTACCCAAGTACGACGGTAAGTTCGTGGGCGAGCTACGCATCTACCATCTACCAGCAGGCGTGTACATACTACAATTGCACCATAGCAAAGCGACGCGAGCTATCAAGATCGTCAAGCAGTAGACGGGGTTATATACACGACTGAGTCAACTACTATCGCATAGGCCTGTTTGCAATGGGGTGGTAGATAAACAGGCAGACATAATCGATAAGGCAGAGGTATGGTTTGCCAGTCAGGGCTGGGAGGCCTTTGATTTTCAGAAAGCGGCATGGCAGGCCTACCTAGACGGCTATCACGGACTAGTCAATGCTCCGACCGGTAGCGGTAAGACCTACAGCTTGTTTATAGCTGCCTGTCTAGACTTTATGCGGGAGCACGATGACTACGCTAGCAAGGCGGACAATGGACTTCTACTTATCTGGGTAACCCCCATACGAGCTTTAGCCAAAGAAATCAATAATGCATGCACTCGTGCAGCTGCAGGTTTAGGCCTACCCTGGCGCATCGAGACTCGTACTGGCGACACCACCAGCACACAGCGTCAGAAACAGAAAAAGAATCCTCCTGAGGTGCTCATCACTACTCCCGAGAGCCTACATGTACTGATGACTAGTAGGGGCTATCGCGACCTCTTTGGCACCGTGAGAGGCGTCGTCGTAGATGAGTGGCATGAGCTCATAGGTAGCAAGCGAGGTGTACAGACAGAGCTATTCCTCTCTCGGCTGCGTGGTATCGTGCCTACCGCTAGGACATGGGGCATATCTGCTACCATCGGTAATATGGAGGAGGCCGTCGATGTACTCTTAGGCATAGACAAGCCAGACTTACATACCATGATCAAGGCAGACATCAAGAAGGAGATCACCATCAACAGCGTCATACCAGCCGAAATCGAAACCCTACCCTGGACTGGACACTACGGTACCAAGATGGTCGCCTCTCTCCTACCCATCATCAATGAGAGCAAGACGACCCTGATCTTTACCAATACTAGGGCGATGTGCGAGATCTGGTACCAGCAGCTACTCCAGGCAGACCCAGATATGGCTGGCCTCATCGCCATGCACCATGGCAGCATCAGTCGCGAACTAAGAGACTGGGTCGAAGATGCCCTCTACGACGGGCGGCTCAAGGCAGTCGTCTGTACCAGTAGCCTAGACCTAGGTGTAGACTTTAGACCCGTCGAGACGATCGTACAGATAGGCAGTCCCAAGGGAGTCAGTCGATTCGTACAACGAGCCGGTCGCAGTGGACACAGGCCGGGAGCCGCATCCAAGATCTACTTTGTACCTACCCACTCCATCGAGCTAGTGGAGGCGGCCGCACTACGTACAGCTGTCAAACGTCAGAACCTAGAGCAGCGCATACCCTACATACGATCCTTTGATGTACTCGTGCAATACCTCATGACGCTGGCTGTCGCAGAAGGCTTTAGACCAGAGGAGATCTATCCTGAGATCAAGAAAACCTATTGCTACTATAGCGTCACCGATGAGGAGTGGCAGTGGATCCTCAACTACCTCGTCAATGGGAGCTCGGCCCTAGGCGCCTACGATGAGTATCAGAAAGTAGGTGTCGTAAGTGGCGTCTATATGGCGATGAATAAGAAGATCGCGATGCGTCACCGCCTATCGATAGGCACCATCGTCAGCGATGGCATGCTCTCCGTCAAATACCTGCGAGGCCCCAAGTTGGGCACTATCGAAGAATACTTTATCAGTCTGCTGTCCCCAGGTGACACCTTTTGGTTTGCAGGACGGGCACTCGAGCTGGTACGCATCAAGGATATGATCGTACAGGTCAAGAAGTCAACAAGCAAAACGGGCAAGGTGCCCAGCTATATGGGTGGTCGCATGCAGCTCTCCTCCCAGATGAGTGAGACGCTAAGAGAGAAAATACACCTCTACAGCGAAGGTGTGATAGAGGACCCAGAGATCGAGGTCTTGATACCCCTCTTTGAGGAGCAGCGTCGACGATCTCTCATCCCTACTAATGATCAATTGCTCATCGAGTATTTCGAGACCAAGGAGGGGTGGCACCTACTGATATACCCATTCGAAGGTCGCAACGTACATGAGGGGGTCGGTGCACTGCTTGCCACTCGGATCAGTCGACTACTCCCTATCAGTTTTAGCATAGGGATGAATGACTACGGCCTCGAGTTACTCAGTGATCAGAGGATAGATATAGAGACCCTACTACAATCAGACGACCTATTTACTACGAAGGACCTGACACAAGACATCAATAGTAGTATCAA
>CAYMFD010000142.1:0-2454 GCA_964389475.1 uncultured Saprospiraceae bacterium | reverse complement strand
GATATGCTACGTGAGAAGATGAGCTCGGAGCGATTGTCTGATCGTATCGCTAAGATGCAGGCGATGTAAATCGATAACGACGCTGTAGGAGTACCGCCTTGCTAACTCGACTTGATTTCTGACCTTGTAGTGTGCAGCAAAAACAAACTCTAACCCCTATAACCGATACCGTAGGCCGCCCATTAACCACCTTCCCGGCATAGGAGCCCCGAGGACCTCTTGGTACTGCGTGTCAAATATATTGCGACCCTCAACGTAGACGTTAAACTTGTCTAGCGTATAACCGAGGCGTAGATGCTGCAGAAAGTAACTGTCTAGAATCTGTCCCTCGATCAGGTCGATCGTCTCACCGTCTCGCTCGATGTAGGCACTCGTGCTCGTCAGGGACCACTTACCATGCTGTAGCTGGAGCATGGCATTACTGATCATCGTCGGGTGGTTGCTGATATACTTACTCTCTACATCATCAGCTATCGTCGTAGACAAGACCGTGAGGTTGAGGTGAGTCCTAAAACTAGTCTTGGGGCCCAGTTGCCAGCCACCTGATAGGCTAGACTCGAGTCCACCAGTCTGAGCGGCACTGATATTGGTCGCGAAGAGGTAGGACTCTCCTAGAATCAGGTTATCCGTCCTAGATATACTACCAGCAGGTGTTAGTACAAAGTCGATCAGGCTCGTACTCGTTCGATAAAACACACTGGTCTCCCACTTAAGGTTATCACTGATATAGTAGTCTAGGCCTAGGTCAAAGGTCCAGCTCGCCTCAGGGTCGAGATCGGGATTACCTAGGTTGCGACCGGCCGTTAGTTGAGGTATGTTAAAGGACACGAAGTTCTCGGTAAAGTCGGGTACCCGATAAGCCCTGCCGATAAGCGTCCGCAGCTTCCAGCGGTCACTTACATAGGCAAGCGTCACCTGCGGTACCGCCTGGTATCCACCCGTAGCGCTGAAATACTCAAATCGCAGCCCTCCTGTATACAACCATGCATCTTTCGCACCCTTGACCATCGTGTAGCCAGCTAAGTTAAAATTACTATGATCACCCCGGTCCGTGCTCTCTATATCTCTCACAAAAGTCTGAATACCACTGGCAAACGATACTCGCTCACCAAACTTGACACCGTAGTCATAGCTAGCCTGCGCGAGCTGTGTGGTATGCTCATTAGACGTAAAGATTGGATTAAAAGTAAATATGTCATCGGTCCTGCGGTAGCTTACATTGAAGGCCCTGCTCTGTCGCACGCCTTGCTTTTGTAAAGAGACATGACCCCATAAACTAGTGGTCTCTTCTCTGCTTTCGTCAAATGGACTCGCCGTGTAGAAGAATTTAGCACCAAAGTCGCGATGGTCAAACCCGCCTCGCACGAAGAGTCTCAAACTATCAGAAAACTGCTGCTGGAAAGACGCTGATACGGTGGATATATCAAAGTCCGTATTGTACGTGGTTGGCGCATCGGTAACGTCATTGGGATTGCTAAACTGCTGCCCGTCACTAGACTGGTGCCGACCACTGATGGTAAAGTGGCTACGCTTACTACCTCCCTGTACGGCTGCCTCCCCCATGAGGTAGGCATGGCTACCACCAGCAGCCTGCAGGGACAGCGGTCCACTACTATCGAAATCCCGCATATAGGCCTTGCTAAATATATGGATGACACCACCTACGGCATCTGGCCCGAAACTCAAGGCACCTGGCCCCTTGACTACCTCGACATGGTGTATCTCCTCCATCGTTATGGGCAGGTAACTATTAAAGTGGCCTGTGAGCGGATCGTTAAGTCGCATACCGTCTAGCAACCACAGCACCTGCGAAAAGGTCGATCCCCGGATCCCCACGTCACTCTGCACACCGAAACCGCCCCGACTATTGACATTAAGACCCGCATAGTATCGCAAGGCCTCATCGACGGAGCTAACAGGAGCGGTAGCCAGTTCTTCGGCAGTAATAATGGTAATAGACTTGCCAGATTCCGTCTTAGGTGATGCGATCTTGGTATCAGATATCATGACGGCGTCCTGCTGCATGGAGAGTTGGGCTCTAGCAGGTGCCAGACACCAGCATATGACTATGATCAGTAAGCTTATCCTCATGGGTCTTCTTTTTGGATTAGTGTACTGCAAATGTATCATTAAGGAGAGAGGCACCCTCGACGATAGACAGAATAAAGAGGAAAGATGTCGGCTTAAGCCATTGGGTGAGGGCTATGTCAAGCCAGTAATATCTCAATGTCCCCCTACCACGTTTTAAGTCCCCTTCATACAGTAAGCTACCTAGTATCTACTGAGCAGGATAGATGTATATAAGAGGTTACCTAAATGGATGATAAGTCAAGAGACGCATTCCTGGGATTGTGACTGCTTGATCTCGCGAGCAGCCAGCAGAGGTACATTGTACCTCTGAGCAAAGGAACCTACCTAGTATCTGCTGGGCAGGCAGGCCGCAAAGCGGGGAAG
>CAYMFD010000141.1:0-7595 GCA_964389475.1 uncultured Saprospiraceae bacterium | reverse complement strand
CTTTGCCATTATACTGACCAAGTCAAGACCGATCTAGAGTCGTGTCAAAATTGCTTTCATTTTTCTGCGACACATAGGTTTAGAAACTACTAGCAAGCGCCAATCTACTTTGTCAGACTAGATTATCACGGGCTACTACGAAAAATCGCACATTTTATCGACTCTCGATCTAGCTCTGTACAGCGACAGATAACTGTAGGCAGCCGATCACTTATCACCCCATAAAACAACTAGCTGTATTATCGCCCGAACTAAAGACAGACATACCAAGGAATATAGCCTCTGCTTTCAAAATCAAGCTTCTAGCACTTCTACCTACTCAAAAACACATAGAGCCATAAAACACTACCTGTGTAGCCAACTGTAGAGAGTTTATATCTGAGCTACTCGCCCACTTAACAACAACACCTACCTATCTCACACGACTTGCAATGGCTCCTGACAGCAATGATAGTCTAAGCAGGACAAAACGGCAATGCTATGATCGTAATTCTTTACATTACAAATATTTATAATATGTTACTACCTTTATACCATGCGTAAAAGGTCTAATATAGCGAACGGTCTCCGCAAACGTATGATTACAACGTTGCGAGAAAAGGGTATAACCAACGAAGCGGTGCTGGCAGTTATGGGGTCTGTACCACGACATGAGTACATGCCGGATGCAGATGTGACGCGAGCTTATCAAGATCTAGCTTATGATATAGGCGTGGAACAGACGATCAGCCGTCCGCACACCGTAGCGACTCAATCTACATTACTAGACATCAAAAAAGGAGACCTCATACTAGAGATAGGTACAGGATCGGGCTATCAGGCAACGATCTTACACCTATTGGGTGGCAAAGTATATACGATAGAGCGGCAAGCGGCCCTCTTCGAAAAGACCACAGCCCTACTAGAAAGGTTAGGCCTGGGCCTCATCCGTACCTACCACGGTGATGGCTACAAAGGCCTACCACGCTTTGCCCCATTTGACAAGATCATATTGACTTGTGGTGCCAAAGAGATACCGAAGGCGCTCCTAGGTCAGCTCAAGGTGGGTGGTACCATGGTGGTACCATACGGTGATGAACAAAACGTAAATACGATGCTAAGGATCGTCAAACTGTCAGTAGATCAGTTCAAGACGACTAGCCATGGTACATTTAGCTTCGTGTCGTTTAAAGATGGCAAGTCATTCAAAAAGACCACTACCAGAAGGACCAAAAGACATTTTGACCCTAGTCTCAAGCGAGTGACGCTAGACTAAGAAGCCGATCGGGGCTGTAGGTCCTGGGCTATAGAAATTACCAATATTTGGAAACAACAAGGTCAGGTCAGTACTCGGCACACCAAACCACAAGGCTATCTCAGCGAAGTATTCATCGACACTAGTGGTCGGCAACAATACCCCACCCCCGATCTCTAGATCGTTGTTGAGTGCTAGTGATGGATAGGTACCGTAGATGCGATTACCTCTGACGGCTCCGCCCATGGTAAAAATATTGGCACCCCAGGCATGGTCTGTACCGTTGCCATTGCTGGTCAGAGTCCTGCTAAACTCAGACATACACATGGTCGTTACGCAGTCGCTGAGGCCTAGCTCTTTCATAGCAGCGTTAAAGTCACCTAATGCTTGGTCGATACCTCTGAGATGACTGGCATGATCTGCTAGCGATCCGTTAATACCCTGTGCATCTGAACCATGGAGGTCAAATCCACCATACTCCACAAAAAAGACTTGTCGAGGGACATTCATCTCCTCATTAGCCGATATAATTCTTGCCACAGACTCTAACTGGTTACTAAACACAGTACGGGGGACATCGCCCCATTTAGTAAAGTTCGTCTGTAGCAGCGGCGTGTTGGACAGGGCAGCATTTATCTCTTGATAACCCTCTAGACTGGTCTTAATCGTACTTGAATAAGCATTCTTATATATGTCGGCATAGGTACGGTCCACCATATTATCTATGATCTGTGTCCGCCACATATTATAATCCCATTGGTCGCCATAACCATCGATCCTAGCGAGTGGTGTATCAGGGTCCCATGTCCTTAATGCATAGGGAATCGACGTATCACCACTCTGCCAGACATTACCACCAGCGGCTGTGATATTCATACCCACCTTCTCATAACGAGCATCATTAGGATAAAGAAGGTCTTGCATCTTACCTGCCCACCCCTTGGCTACTCGCTGATGCGGAAAGCCCGTCTGCCAGTGCATCACCATATCGGCATGACTAAATAAGCCTAACGGCTCGGTCTTGGTACCATCGTAGTACTCCTGCTTGGTCATACCCTCTACCATCGACCCTATATTGGCAATAAAGGCGACATTGGCATCCTCTTCACCTGGCCTCGCAGAGGTTGTACTGTTGTTAAAAAGGTTGGCTAGATTAGGCATCGATGGGTGTAAGCCAAACTCTCGACCTGGCTGACTATCCGCCTGCTTATTAAGCGCTATCAGTTGATTTTCGGGCAAGGCGACATTAGACCTAGTCGTTCTATACTCTGCATACTCCGGGCCCCTCGGCACGAGCATGTTATAGCTGTCATTACCTCCTGCCATCAGGATGCATACTATAGCCTTGTAGTCACCATTGGCCCCTCCTATGTTGAGGGTATTATTCATGGCTGTAGCCGCATTAATAGAGCTCAGGTTAGTCAATGTAGACAAGAGTGTCGTCGCTCCTACGGCAGCGCAGCTAGCCTGTCCCAAGAATTTACGTCTAGATATGTGGTGGTGATCGTGCTTATGTGACATAGTGTAGTGCTTGAGGGAGGTTATTTAAGGATGACGAAGTCTGGCGAAATAAGGGTAAGGTAGAGACCAAGATTGACTCGCTCTCTCTGATAGTCACCCCACGTCTGGCCCAGCATGGCGTCTCGTATATCATTACGAACGACGTCAGTCATCTGGCCACTCATATACTCTAGGTCTACCCTATCGAGGAAGTCATCAGGATCCTCAGTAAACGGTCTATACTTATATGATAGAGCCTCGGGATTGCTTATTCCCATATCTTCCAATTCCCAGTCCCACCATGGGGTACCGTAGCCATTTGATATCTCAATCCATGACCTGATCTGTCTATTGACTTGATTGATCACGGAGATAGCCGATGTGGTATTATGGATCTGTAACTCTGGCGCATATAGATCATTATTACCTATATCACCGCTGGGCTGATAGTCTGGCCTAAAGAAATTAAATACTGTAGGCGACTGCAGTATGCTTTGGCCTAGATCATTAGACAAGGTGAAACCATTATTGTAATAACGATCCTGGTCTTGGTAGACTCCCATCAGCTTTTGCGCCTGATTATTACGTAACCAAGGTTCTTGTAACTTACCGTGGGCAAAGTCTTGCATAGCAGCACAGTCTCTTGCCTCAGGATCAAGAAGTATCGCCTTGATGAGGGCTCCCATATCCCCTCTCACGCCACTACCATTGTCATTAAATACAGCTGTCATACGCTGTATATATGATGGCGTGGGATTGCTCTTGACCATATGCTGTATGAGTCTTCTACTCATAAATGGTCCTACATTTGGGTGATTGTACAGCGTATCGAGCAGCATCATGACATCTTGCATACCTGGTTGATTAGCTGGTATGGTTAGACCTTTGAGTATGGTCTTTTCAGACGTCTCATGGTACATCTGATCGATCTGCATCGGTACCGTATGGTCAGCTCCCCAGATACCCAAACCAAAGTAGGGGTTAGTAGTCCAAGTTACATATTGATTGACACCTCCTGGCATGAGGCCCGTAAAGACCTTGGCCGCCTCCTTGACATCAGTATTATCATAGGTAGGTATGGGGTCGCCCGCACCGTCGAAGACTTGCGTGCCATCGTCATTAAGCAGGTACAACCCGATTGTAAACAGCTGCATGATCTCCCTAGCAAAATTCTCGTCCGGGTTAATGTTATTTACTGGATCAGCCTTAGGATTGTTGAGATGACTGAGGTAGTAGCCCATATTGATATGTAGGGTGACGTCTTCGATAATGTCTCTGTAATTACCAAAGGCATTTTCTGCTAGCATGTCATACCAGTTGGCCATATACTCTCCATAACCACCTAGCTCGGTATTTTCGGACACGACAAAAATCTGACTGTAAGCATAGGCTATACGCTGACGCAGGTAATCATCATTAGCCCTAGTACCATACATATTCTGCCAGTAGGCATAGTTAAAGTGTAGGGAGTATGGGCCGAAAGTCTCCGTAGTATCGCGACCTGCCTGATGAGTAAGCAACTGCAAATCGTTGTACCATATATCATTGACCATAGTCTCGTAGTCGGTAGGCGTCTTGGTCATCTGATCGTCGATCCATACATCAAAGCCAATAGCGGCCACCTCCTCAATCATAGCACTATCGTATGCTACGGTCGCCTGGCGCAAAAACCGACTAGCAGCCATCCGCTCTACGTCCATGCCTGCAGCATTGATCGTTGACATAGGATCGGTGCCCTCTGAGTTGCTACTGGTGCTTACCGTAATGCCCTCACTATGGCCAGCACCTATGTAGTCATTATATAGTTGTGCTTGCAATGATGCACTGAGCGATATCATTAATACCGCGATGATTTTTATAGTTCTCATAACGGGGTTATTGCTTGATGATGGTAATAGATGACTGTGCCTGATCGCTAGCCACAGAGAATATGTAGACACCTGCCTCTAGCGTACTAGCATCGAGGTCTACCTGTCCTAGACCGCCAGATATCGCTACCTGACCATCGGCTGCAAGCCGACCATCTACGCCTACTAGACTGTACCGGTACTGTCCGTCTGTACTGAGCTCGATGTCAATGGTCGTTCTATCTTGAAAAGGATTGGGACTGGCGGCTATGCTAGCACCCAGCTCTAGGCGTGAGACACTTGTGGTCGTCGCTGGTGTAGCCTCTACTTTAAATTCGCTGAGGCCCATGCAGGTACCTCCGTAGTTGCTGAGACCTGTGAGTAATATAAATCTTGCGGTCTCACCCGTCAGATCTGGACCACTAACCCCCTCATATATACCACTTACAGGACCTTGTGCCAGCGTAAATCTAGCGGCCTCTGTCCAGGTTGTCCCATTCATCGAGACATCTATACCTACATCTTGCATACCATCGTCTTGACGCAGGTAGTTATTGATATTCCAAAAAGTGGTGTTGCCCAACTCGTACGCTGTACCCAGATCATACATGATCCAGTGGCCCTCACCCCGAGCGAGGTTAGGTGACATGCTGGTCTCGCAACTCAGCCACGCATTGGCAAGGGACAAGTTATGTCTATCTGGATAGCACTGCCCATAGGTCTGAGAAATACCCATCACCATAAGGCTTGCCAGTAGTAGAAGTATTTGTTTCATAAAAAAAGGGTTTTGACGTGGACGGCAGGTCACCACCTGATCTTCCGCCGCTTAAAGATATAGCAAAACATTGTGGCAGCACGACAAAGAATGGCCAACAAAAGTAAAATATGGGCAAAAACCCTGAGTCGCTATTGCTTCTGCGCCATGGTTATTGCCTGCCGGAGCAGCAGATCTACGGCCTCGAAAGGTATCCTATCGACATCATCGCACGTAATACCACCGACCATCTTGCGACCTTTAAAGTCAAGCAAACCACTCGGGTCATCTAGACGATCAGCATATAAAAAGCATAACTCAACACCACCACGCTTAAGAGGATTGATATAGCAAAACCAAGTATCATGGTCGTAAAAAGGTATGCGGTAGCGCATCTTGGTGGTGATACTAGGCTCAGCTCCCATAATGAGCTCATGTAGGACCAAGGCGATGATGCGCCGCTCCTCGTCTAGACGATCAAAGAACGCCTCTACACTGCGATCCTCCATACTCTAGTCGATGCCTAGTACCTTATGCGTCTGTATACTCAGCCTCCATTGCGGGTGTGCCTTGCAATAATTGATAGCCTTCAGCGTATTGTCATCTTGTGCCTCGCTATCCATAGGCTGTAGGTAGAAATGATCGAAGTCCATACCAACAAATAAGAATGGATCTAAGCCAGACTGAGGATAGACTAATTTGAGCTCATCTCCTGCGGTGACTACTATATCACTGCCTTCTTTAGGGCTCATACATACCCAGTCGATGCCCTGTGGCAGCACAATAGTACCATTGGTTTCGATTGCAATCGTAATATTGGCTTCATGCATGGCGTCTATCAGCTCAGTGTCTATCTGGAGTGCTGGCTCACCACCGGTGCACACTACGTACGGAGCTACGTCAAGGACAGTATCTGGCCACTGATCCCATAGGACAGCTACCAGCTCCTGCGCTGTATACTTACCTCCATTATCCCCATCTGTGCCCACAAAATCCGTATCACAAAACTGACATACTGCCTTATGCCGGTCCTCTTCTCTCCCTGACCATAGATTACATCCCGCAAAACGCAAGAATATAGCAGGCCGCCCGGCATGAGCACCTTCTCCCTGCAGGGTGTAGTAGATCTCTTTTACCTTGTATGTTTTGTCAGACACGGGTGCAAAAGTAGCGCAATATCACCCACCAAGTTGGTTTCGATACCACGACTTAAGTTGATAGAGGTCAGCACCTCGTCGCCAGCGCCAGAGTGCCACTAGGTTAGTCCAGTTAACCTTCCAGTAATTATTGTGCTTATACTTGCGAGCCGACACCTGTGCAGGTAGCCGCAGTACCTTGGGATGACCACTAGTCTGCCTTAGTCGCTCTACTAAGTCAAAATCCTCCATGATGGGTATGTCGGCGTATCGACCAACGCTATCAAAGGCAGTCCGCTCGACCCATATGCACTGATCTCCCCCGCCTGCATGTCGGCCATCAAAACGAGTGAACCAAGCATTGACGGCTAGTTTCCAATCCTGCTGATCAAACGCATAAGAAAACCACCCATATCGTACCCCCTCACGGTAAGTCCTGACAATAGCGTCTAGACTATCTAGGTGCGGCAATACATCAGCATGTAAAAACCATAGAAGTTCACCGCTGCATAGATCGACTGCACTATTCATCTGCTGAGCTCTGCTAGTCCCTGCATCGAATGCCCATCTAATCGCTGGATCCTGCTGCATCAAGGATTGATAATCTGTCGTATCCCGATCCGATACGGCTATTATCACTTCAACTTTATCATCACAAATGTCCGCTGACTGCACAAGTCGATCCAACAAAACTGGTAATGTTCCGCTTTCGTTAATGACAGGTATGACAATTGATACTACCTTACTATCCATTATTAGTCTTTAGACCTCGCCAAGATGAGAATTATAAGCATACTTTTTTTCCTTAGTACTTCTTTGTGTTACAGTCAGACTAACGAATATGTTCGACTGTCCGCTGATTTACTAGAAGCAACTCGAGCAGGCACCGACACGAAGGCTCTACAGGCCCAGCTATCCGATCTGAGCATCGATCAGCTCCAGGCGGAACTCGACACGGACGCCAAGAAGTTTGCCTTTTGGGTCAACATCTACAATGCCTATATCCAGATCATACTGTCAGAAAAACCAGAATTGTATGAGGACCGCCGCACATTTTTTAAGGAGCCCTACATCGACATGGCTGGCCGCACCATGGCCTTTGCTGACATAGAGCACGGGATCAT
>CAYMFD010000140.1:0-7892 GCA_964389475.1 uncultured Saprospiraceae bacterium | reverse complement strand
GAAGAACTAAAATGGGCCTAGCGAATGCTAAGCCCATTGTCGGGATGAGAGGATTCGAACCTCCGATCTCTGGTCCCCCAGACCAGCACTTTAACCGGACTAAGCTACATCCCGAATACGTGGCGTAAATATAGCAACATCACCCATACAGACGACTGGCATAATCATAAATGATGCGGAACTACTTAAAACGTCATACTCAGGCCGATACCATGATTTTGAACACCTAGCCTGAGGGTCGTGGTCTCGAGTCCACCCTGGTAGTAGTCTGCTACCCGCCTAAAGCTCTTGTCTCGCATGGGCTTGAAGAATGCGTAACTCAAGGCAGTCACGGGAGCTACGAAGAGACCCATCGCCGCACCAGCAGACAAAAATAGCAAGGGTAAAAAGGTTAGTCCATCAGCCTGAGCTAGTTCAAGAGCTCCAAAAACTGCTGCACCAACACCACCAACGCCTAGCATGATGAGAGTAGTCGATCGGCTCTCATGGGTCACATAGTTTACTGCGGTAGCACGCCTGAAAAGCTTTCTGTGTTGGCGGTCTAGTGGAGGGTACCGCTCTTTGAGCTCCTCAAAATCTAAGGAAGCGCCTCGGTCATTAAAAAACTTGCCCGACTCATAATAGGTAATGTTCTGACTCGTCCCCTGACACAGGGATGTGCCAACGATGACCATGATGAGCATTATTATACTTAAAGCTTTCATAGCGTGGGTTTTGCTTTATTAAACGACAATAAGTATCAATATGTGCAGCTAAAAACCACACAAATAGACGTAAAGCGACATACTGATAAATTGAAACTAAGGTGACACGACCCACTTGCGGTACAACCACTACCCTTTTACGAGTCGCAGTAGCGTCGTCTGGCCCGTGCCTATGACCTCAACCGTGAGCATATACATACCTGCTTGTA
Source organism: uncultured Saprospiraceae bacterium (assembly GCA_964389475.1). Classification (GTDB taxonomy): domain Bacteria; phylum Bacteroidota; class Bacteroidia; order Chitinophagales; family Saprospiraceae; genus CAYMFD01. Next base: position 6,979 of record CAYMFD010000140.1, on the reverse strand, counting down.
GCCCTAGCGTAGACACGCGTCCATCTCCACTGATTACACCGCTATGGATTTGCCTTCCACCAATGTCATGTAGAGCATATCTCGCACGACCTGTGAAACCTTGCAGGTAGACATACTCATCCACGACAGGATTAGGATATAGTGTAACCCCACCCTGCTCCGACTCCTTCGTGCTAGTAGAGAGAATTGTAACCATCACCTGTGTCGTATCGCTACTGCAGGCCGTGCTGGCTACTAGCGTGATAGAGTAGGTACCAGGTGCTGTATAGGTATGCGTCATAGGATTTTCAACGGTGGACGTGGTACCATCACCAAAGTCCCATAGGTAGGTCCTAGCACGTTCGCTATTGTTCTGCAAAGAGATCGTACTGCCCATATCAATGATGCTAAAGGCTGCGAGTGGCGGATTGTCTAGAACTTGGATATCTATCATCGCTCCGGCTCCCTCATTGTAGTAGGAGCCACTCGGTGAAATTTCAAGCACTACAGGCGCTACAAAGTAGGTGTGTAGTCCTGGTGATGGGCATGGTACGTCAAAACTAGTGCTGGCGATAGGCAATGCAGTCAATCGCACGATCTCACCACTCCTAGGCATGTCATACACTAGGTAGAGGTCAGCATCAGGGTGTGGTGTCCATGACAGCTCGACAGATGTATCGGTAGTGATACCAGATAACGCCTCTACGGGCATCTCGTAGTACATCTTAAGTGTAGGGTCACCTATCAGAGACACGTGGGTCAGCCTCTTACCGAATGTAGAATTGTAGTCCACCCTATTATTCTGGCTTTGTAGTGTACAGTCTCCTACAGTGGCGCCAGCGGCCATACTATGCCAGTACCAGACCGGTCGACCTGACCATGCATTGATCAGCGTAGTGCCGCTTGCCAAAGCAGCCCGCAAGAAGTTATTCTCGATGTCCCAGTCTCCGAAATAGCTACCAAACACATTGGTAAAAACTGTCTGCAGACTATCTGCTGCTAGGCCATTAGTATTGGTAATCCCAGATGCACCGCGGTAGTTGCCACCACCAGCACCATAGGTCCATAGATAGTCTCGCTCATAGGCTTGATCGTAGTTTTCGTAAGAAATACTATCGAGGTCAAAGAAGCCACTAAAGGACTTGATCGCTCCCTGTGCAAAGCCTTCTGCGAGGTTAAAGTTGTTATCTACGATGGCACGACGTGTAGCTTTGAATTCGCCTGTCCTGTAGGCCATATTCTTAGCCAGGTAGGCCTTGGTCAGTGCTACTTCGCTAGCAGCAAAGGCAGGTAGGTTAGACATATCAACTCGACCCACGGCCAGCTCCACGTCTGAGGGGATAGAGTTTTGGTCAAACTTACCATCGCCAGGCACATTATCATTGGCATCACGATTAGCCTCCGTGTTATCGACGAAGGTATCCGTCCATGCACCATCTAGATCGCCGTAGTAGACGTCGGCCACCCAGGCACCACGGTGATCAGGCGTATGACCATCGATGGCATTATTACCAGCATATGGCACAGGTATGTGGCCTAGTAAAAGTATTGCCGTGAGAGAATCTGCAGTGTTTGCTGATACGATATACGACTTGACATCGACGACGGGCATCGTATCAGCCACTACCATCACCTCGCTTCGCCACCGCTCACCGAGCAAGACCTCTCGATATGCCTCAACGTCCATCGCTATGCTGTCGTAGATCGATGATGCGACGATGATCAGCAGTTTTCTGTCTATTGCTGGTGCAAGATATTCTTGGCTCAAGGTGATATAGCCAGTAGCAGCCTGTCCGCCTGCCTTACTCACCCGCACCTCATAGCTATACGTAAGGTCTAGATCACTGATCATGTAGAAGGTATCGGTCGTCGTACCGAGATTGATAAAGCTACCACGTCCGGCGCGGCGAAGGTCCACCGTATACTCCGTCGCATCGGCTTTGGCTAACCAAGAGACAACCGCCTCCGAACCACCAGTGTATTCTACCCTACATTGCAAGGACTGATTGATGTCATTACTACGCTGTGCCTGACCTACCATGGTGATCATAGTTGATATGATGACCAGTGGCAAAAACTTAGAATAGTGCATAGGTTAGGTTTTGATGGAGTTAGTGCTCGTTATCACAAGACACCAGCATTGGATAAGGCCCCTAGCATCAAGGCCTACAATAGATGGGTTATGTGGTCATAAAGATAGGTAAGGCTTGTCGCTATAGAGTAATTAGAGTATTGCTTCGTACATCCATAGGTGATACTATCTTTGCCGCTATACCAATCTTGTGATCTCCTATGTTACTATTTACTTTAATGACCATGCCTGACTTCGCAAGTGGTGGAGTATGGATGAGTTTACTTACCCTTACCTTCTTAGAGATCGTGCTAGGTGTCGATAATATCATCTTTATCACCATAGCTGCCAACAAGCTACCCGATGACCAGCAGAAGAGAGCAACTACTATAGGTCTAGCCCTTGCGATGATACTACGGATCGTATTACTGCTATTTATCTCGGTTTTGATAGCTGCTAATGCACCATTGTCATGGGCGAGTTTTGACCTAGGATGGATCGAGGCTGGCTTCAGTGGGCAGAGTCTCATCTTAATACTAGGTGGTATATTCCTTCTCTACAAGTCCGTGACTGAGATCCACCACAAACTAGAAGGTGACCATCACGCAGGCGACAGCAGTATAAAGAAGGCCACCTTCACCAGCGTTATCATGCAGATCACCGTGATCAATATTGTGTTTAGTTTCGATAGTATACTGACCGCCGTGGGTATGACCAACGGTCTAGAGGGTGCCCTCGTGATCATGATTATCGCCGTAGTAGTCAGTGTCATCATCATGATGCTGTTTGCTGTACCGGTAGGCCGCTTTGTCAATCAGCACCCTACGATACAGATGCTGGGATTGGCTTTTTTGATCTTGATTGGCTTTATGCTCATCATAGAGGGCGGCCATCTTGCTCACCTCGAGATCTTCGAGTCAGAGATAGGTGCGGTGCCTAAGGGCTACCTCTACTTTGCGATCGCCTTTGCCCTCCTGGTCGAGTTCCTCAATATGAAGCTCCGCAAGAAGTCAAAGCCCGTCCACCTAAACACCTACAGCGAAGAAGCGGAAGACGCTGGCCTACTCAAAGACAACTAGATGCGTAGACCATACTACCTACTGATCATCGTACTGGCTATCGCATGCAAAAGCGAACCCAATACCAAGCCCACCTACGCTGCTCTAAGTGGCGAGGTCATCGGTACCTACTACAGTATCAAGTATGACCTAGCGGCGGACTATAGCGAAGGGCTAGACAGCCTATTTAGCGTCCTCAACGAGAGCCTGAGCACCTACGTCCCGACTGCGACCATCTCTCGCCTCAACCAAGGCGGAGACCGCTTCGCCTACAGCAAGGCGGACCCACACTTCCTGCCTGTGCTAGCGCATGCCTTCGAGTACTACCAGCTGACGGGCGGCGCCTTTGATCCTACGGTCATGCCGCTAGTCAACTTCTGGGGTTTTGGCTATGAAAAAGTAGATCGTGGTGCCCAGGTAGATAGTAGCGAGATCAAGACCCTGCTGACCTACGTAGGCCTAGATAAAGTACAGTACACACAGACAGAGGATAGCGTCTTCATCACCAAGCCCATAAAGGCAGAGCTCGACTTTAGCGCCAGTGCCAAAGGCTACTACATCGATGTGGTGGGTGAGTGGCTAGCCAGTCGTGGTGCCACCAACTACCTCGTCGACATAGGCGGTGAGACGGTGGCTAGAGGTGTCAACCCCAGCGGACGACCCTGGACGATCGGCATCAATACGCCGAGCGAGCAGGCCGGGCTCCAAGACATACAACTCATCATGTGGTTACCAGATGCTGCTGTGGCCTCTAGTGGTAACTACCGCAACTACCGCGTGGCCAGTGACGGCAGTAAATACGTACATACCGTAGACCCTAGCACAGGCATGAGTAAGCAGAGTGATCTATCAAGCGCCACTATCGTGGCGAGTGACTGTATGACGGCTGATGCGCTGGCGACTGCCTGTAACGTCCTAGGCCAGGCAGAGGCACTACGACTCATAGAAGGTCTCGACGGTGTGGAGGGCTACTTTATCAGCCCCACCAAGGAGGGTTTTAGCACAACAATGACAACAGGATTTAATCGCTATCTTGTACAATAGATAGCCTACAATAGATACATGGAATTACAACTAGAGAGAGACATCGTCTTCTTTGACATAGAAGCCACTGGACTCAACGTACTCAAGGATCGCATCATACAGATCGCTCTGATTAAGCATCATGCCGATGATAGCCCTGTAGAAGAGCTGGAGTTTATGATTAACCCAGAGATGGAGATCGCCCCAGACGCTATCAAGGTACACGGCATCACCTCTGACATGCTGGCCGACAAGCCGACTTTCAATCAGGTAGCCGACGAGCTATACGCCTTCATAGGTGATGCTGATCTGGCCGGGTACAACAGCGATCGCTTTGATATACCCATGCTCCTAGAGGAATTCGCCCGTGTGGGTTATGACCTCGACCTGAGTTTGCGACGATGCCTAGACGTGCAGAAGATCTTTTACAAGATGGAGCCACGTACGCTTAAGGCGGCTTACCGAGTGTACTGCGATGCAGAGCTAGAGAATGCCCACGATGCTATGGCAGATGTCAAGGCTACGGTAGCAGTATTCAAAGGCCAGCTCGACAAGTACGACGGCGTGGACTACATAGACGGTGATGGTTTTAACCATGGCCCACCTATCGTCAACGATGTCAGCAAGATCGTAGAGTTTACCAGCAGTGGTAATAGCGTCGATGTGACCAATCGCTTAAAGTATAATCCCGATGGTGAAATCGTATTTAACTTTGGCAAGCACATCGGCAAGCGTGTGAAAGACGTTATTAGTAAAGATAAACAATACTACAACTGGATACTCGACAAAGACTTCAGCGTACAGGTAAAGCAGACACTGCGCAAGCTCATGGCAGAAATACAGGCTGGCTCGTAGTAGCCCTCTGCTGTATCATCACAAGCCTGGGTTGCTACCAAGATGTGGACGGCTGCCAGGACCTACTAGCGGCTAACTATGAGGTGTCCGCGGATATAGCCTGCATAGACGATTGCTGCACCTACCCTAGGCTCAGCCTGTCTATCTCGCATCGACACAGAGACACCCTACTCGTACGCGACAGCGCCTATACTAACTCGCTAGGTCAGTTATATCGTCTGAGCTCAGCCTCTATGCTGGTATCTGACTTTATGCTGGTACTAGAGCAAGACACCCTAGTAATAAGAGAGCGAGTAACGGTAGGCGAAAACCGTGGTCGTGTCGTACGCAATGACCACCTTCGTTTGAGCACGAGTGAGTTTAGTTATACGGTAGGCACTATCGCTGGGAGTGGCGATATAAAGTCTCTCAATCTGACACTAGGGTCCGACCACTCGCCCGGCGATACTACGCTGGCAGATGACGACTATCTACTACGCAATGGTCTCCCTGCGCTTACGGTCGATGCCTCCACGTATGCAGCCGTCAACATCGTCCTTGATTCGCTAGATACAGACACACTAGCACGGTGGCAGATCGGTGGTCGCTACCCTATCTCGCTCGACCTCACTGGAGATATACTAGATGCTGGCGACAATCTGACCGCCATCATCGACATCGACTACGCTAGATGGCTAGACGATGTGGATCTTCTAGCAGACAGCACCAGTGTCGTGGAGGCGATAAGCGCCAATATTGACGCTGCTATTACAATAAGGAGGTAACAAAGTCTTTAAAAAATCGTTAGCAAGGCATGGAGGCAAGAACAGGATGGCGGATACTATTTATGGGCATGATCATTACTGCCCTGTCTATCGGTTGCCAGGACCCTATCGAGGAACCTATCGATACGCCGCTCGACTTGACGACCATCGCCTATGACCCTGTGTCCATGGAGATAGATGTGCCAGATCACTACCCAGAGATGCCCATACCCGCAGACAATCCTACGACTGAGGCTGGCGTCATACTGGGCCAGCATCTATTCTACGATCCTATACTATCCAAGGACAGCTCCATGGCCTGCGTGAGCTGCCACCTACCAGAGAAAAACTGGACAGACGGCGCAGCCGTAAGTACTGGCGTAGATGGCCTGACGACTAGTAGGAGCAGCATGTCGCTTTTTAATGTCGGCTTCTACGACAAGGGGCTATTCTGGGATGGTCGGTCCCCGAACCTAGAGCATCAGGCCCTACTCCCTATCGAAGACCCCATAGAGTTTAATACGACCTGGCAAGAGGTAATGGCCCGCCTACGCCAGCACGATGAATACCCGAGGCTGTTTAGACAGGCATTCGGCATTACGGATACTGATGGTATGAATAAGGAACTTGCCGCTAAAGCACTGGCGCAGTTTCAGCGCTTGATAACTGCGAGTGGTAGTAGTAAGTACGACCGCTGGCAGGCCGGCACCTACTTCCCGGATGATTTAGAGTTCAGAGGATTTCAGCACTTCTTCGATGTCAGTGATGACTTTAATCAGATGGAGTGTGGTCACTGTCATAACGAGCCTCTATTTACAACCAACGACTTCTTTAACAATGGCCTACAGTCTGCAGCGACGCTAGATGACTTCGCCGATAAAGGTCAAGGCGAGGTAATCGGCAATCGTGCCAAGAACGGCTTTATGCGGACGCCTACCCTATACAACATAGCCCTATCAGCTCCCTACATGCATGATGGCAGTATCGGCAATCTAGACGACGTCATAGAGCACTACGTTTCGGGCGGCCACTTTAGCCCCAACAAAGACGCCTTGATAGATGACGTTAGCCTAGATCCTGTCACGGATAGAGACCGTCAGGCACTCAAGGCTTTCATCGAGATGCTTGTTGATACGGCTTATCTGGATAATCCGTATTTGGTCAATCCTTGGGATTAGTAGAGGGTTAGCAAAATGCGGGGTTTCGACAGGCTCAATCACCTTGACTGCAATATCAAAAGCAAAGTAAGG
>CAYMFD010000139.1:4672-7892 GCA_964389475.1 uncultured Saprospiraceae bacterium | reverse complement strand
GCATTGACTAGCGAATACTCACCACTGAGCATGCGGGCCTCCTCGTCATTAATAGTCAGTACATCTACCTTGCTGATCACCTCCTTGAGGGCATCTAGGGCTATGTCTATCCAGAAGTTCATCGTATCCATGACGACGAGCTTTTGCTTGCCGTCGAGTTGGTTGAGGACCTGCAGTTGTATCTCTGGCGTGAGGTTACCTAGCATTACATACTCGCATGACTTGTAGTGGTCAGGAAGTACAGGATTAAAGTCGTCGAGCACATTAAGGTCCGTCGTGATCGTCTCTCGCTGGTTCATATCGTCTAGGTACTTACCCTCCCAGAAAAACGACAGCCCATCTTGCTTGATCTCTAGCCCATCCGTATTGACACCACGCTGGTGGAGGGCATCGATCTCTGCCTGAGGAAAATCACCACCCACGATGGCTGATATGTTGAGGTCATCCGTAAAGTAGGATGCCGCGTAACTGATGTACGTACAGGCACCACCTATGACTCTCTCTGCTCGACCACGTGGGGTCTCTATGGTGTCAAAGGCTACGGTACCTATCGATAGTATGCTCATATCTGTCTTGTTAATTTTGGTAGGCGAAGGTAATAGCCATTATCGACACTAAAGTGGTCGAGAACGTGCTTCTTGTTCCGCGTGCTTCTTGCTCGGTCCTGATAGGCGGCTTTTTATCGAAGTCCCAGGTTTAGCTTTACAAGTCTCGCCGTACCGCAGGTGCCTAGCGGACCTGAGGACCGAAATGCATAGCACCCTACAATTAGCGAGGGCTAGCTACGGTCAAGTAACTAGCCCTCGCTCGGGTTAATGTCCACGTGACAACCGTAGTTGTCTACCCTCTCATGAGTACTTAACCAGGATAGTTTGCAACTAAAGAACTGAGTAATGCACCGAGAATAATACCTGCTACCCAAAAACGTACGTCTTTGAATAGCGCATGCTCGTCATTTGTCATTTAAATAGAGTTTTGGTGAGATTAGATGACATGTGGTCTCGCAATGAGCCCACGATTTGCAAACATTGATAGCTTAAAGCACCCTCGTCAGTGGGTCTCCAAATTATCAATGATCAACACCGATTGTCGTACTATCCATCACTTTTGATGATCGTCGATATCGCTTGCCGACATTGTCTAGTAGCCAAAAACGATACCATAGCATTTAATTGTAATGCGTCAAATAGCACCTTTTTAACCTTTCTGTAAGGGTAAAGTAGTCATGCGTAGAAAGTGTAGATTGTAAGGACAATACTGATCAACCTCCTATACATATCAGATATAGCTGATGTGAATAATGCACGCAGAAAAGGTATTTAATAAATACCCAAAAACTTTAGAGAGGTATACAGCTAAAGTGATGCTGGTATACTCATAGCTGACCGCAATGGACCGGGAAACGAGGACATAGTGCAGCAAGCAGCGTTTGGTATCGAGTCTTCGTTGCATTTGAGTAGGTACTATTCTTCTCGACCTTCAAGAAGAGGTCCTACAGAACAACCAATAACAGACAGCAATGCGTTTACTACTACTTTCTTTGACTCTTTCTTTGATTCTTTCGATGTTCTGCATTGCTTGCAGGTGTGGCATTGATGACCGGTATTGTGGTGGTAGTGCCTTTTTCATACGTGGAGGTATGGATTCTGATGTCATGCTCCAGGACACTTGGCAAGACTACAATGTCACAATGACTGGTGTAGATACGATTGAGTTTTATGATAATACTGCAAGAGTATTTACTAGTGCTCCTGGCTCCATAAGACTTAGTAGAAGGGATTCACTGTTCTATGTCATCGACTTTAACTATGGTGAAATAGAACAGGATTGTTGCCCAGACGCGATGGGGCCTTCAACTGTTACCGTCAATGGCGATCCAATATCTCATGAGGGTGAAATTATTCAGGTTTATATTGGTCTTTAGCAATCGACTTAGTGTTGCTATCTATACAAGCTTGATAAACGATCTCGGCGGTGCAGCTCCAATCAAAGGATTGCACTCTAGCAAGCCCTTTAGCACGTAACTCTTTCTGAAGTAACTCATCCGTAGCTACACATGACATGGCAGTCGCTATCGCGTTAACATCTTTAGGATCTACAATCAGAGCTGCATTAGCAGCCACCTCTGGCATGCTACTCACGCTAGATGTAATCACTGGCACACCAGCCGCCATAGCCTCTAGTAGCGGTATACCAAAACCCTCAAACAGGGACACATAGACCAAGGCTGTAGCACCTGCTACTATATGATTCGCCTCATCACCGATGCCCGATAAGTGTATGATATCTTGACTGTAGGCAGAAGCGCTAATCGCTAGGCTTATGTTCTCTGTCTTCCATGCCAGATGGCCGATCAATACTAGCGCCTGGTCTCCTCCATGGTCTCTGTATATGTTATAGGCTTGGATCAAGTTGACAATATTCTTCCTAGGGTGTAATGATCCGATATAGACGAAGTAGGCCCTACCCTGAGTATACTGTGCTCGGACAGCCTCTACTTCTTCGCTTGAGATAGGTGCATAATGGTCTGGGCAGGCATTATACCCGACGGATACCTTGGAACTGTCTAGGTTATATGTTTCGATAATATCATCTGCGGTATATTGCGACACGGCTACTATGCAATCGGCCCTACGGTGATATCTAGGAAACCACTTTCTATACCACCTCAAGTGAGACGACCTTAGGTGCTCTGGGTAGTGGTGATAGGCTATATCATGAGATATGATGACCGTAGGTACATCAGTGCGAGTAGAGGCATAGGTGTCAAATGATAGAAAACAGTCTGCCCTGCACTTCTTTAGCACAATGGGTATCCTCCACTCAAACCACATCTCCCATAAGATAGGGTGCCGAGCCTGTGGCCAGACAACCATCGATGATACGTGGTCGTAGTCCTCCAACTCACTACGGTAAGATCGGTCATAGATAAGTGTAAAGGTATCTTCTGGGTGGTCTTGTATCATGCGGCTGACCACCTCGTAGGTATATCGGCCTATACCCTGGGTCGTACTCTGTGACAAGAAGCGAGCATTGACGACGATCTTCATACTAGCACATCACCAGTCATATCACTGGGCTGTTCGATACCCATAAGGTGAAGTATGGTAGGTGCTATATCTCCTAGCTTACCCGATTTAATCGATTTATATCGATCACTTACTAGGATCACAGGCACCATGTTGGTGGTGTGTGCGGTATGCGGCGATCCATCTGGCTT
>CAYMFD010000139.1:0-4572 GCA_964389475.1 uncultured Saprospiraceae bacterium | reverse complement strand
GGCATCAAGTCGTAAGTAGCCACTTTGGGCGACGGTATCAGGATGCGATCCTCTCCCTCGAAGGCAACCTCTTCGCCGCCGTTAAAGAAGAAAGTAACGTGTGGATACTTCTCCGTCTCGGCTGCTCGTACCTGGGTTTTGTCCGCTTGGCTGATCACCTGGCCCAGCGTATTCTTAATCTTATCCTTGGTAAATATCGGGTGTAAGCCCTCAAATGCCTCGTTATAGACCGTCATCGTTAAGAAGTGTAGGTCTAGGGTAGTCATACCATCTTCTGGTCGGTCTTGCTGGGTGAGTACACTTGTCAGCTGTCGTGGGCGGTCTGTCCTGAAGTTATAGAATAGGACAAGGTCACCGGCCTCTATATTACACTTACCAGCTAGCGATGCCTTGACAATGGGTTTGATAAATTCGTCCGTCTCACCTGCCGCATATCTAGCCTCTATGGTCTTAATAATATCATCTGCTGCCTCTCCTTTATTATTGACAAGTAGGTCATAGGCTAGTTTGACCCGTTCCCACCTATTGTCACGGTCCATGGCATAGTATCGACCGACGGCAGTGGCTATGCGAGCATTGGTCCCTTCGATATGCTGGGCTATATCGCGTAGGTAATCGGCACCACCATGCGGAGCCGTATCTCTACCATCCATGAAGGCATGGATAAAGACTGGCCTTTCCACATCAGCAAATATGTCACATAATGCCTTGACGTGGTTAACGTGACTATGCACACCACCATCACTGACAAGACCTAGCAAGTGTACCTTACAGTTATTGTCCCTTGCATATGCCAGTGCCGATTGTAAAGCGGGCTGATTTTTTAAGGTATTATCTGCTATGTGCTTATTGATGAGGGCTAGATCTTGATAGACGACACGTCCTGCTCCTATATTGAGGTGGCCTACCTCACTATTACCCATCTGGCCATCAGGCAAACCGACAGCTCCACCGAAAGTGGTGAGCTCGGCATCAGCATAGGTGTCGTACAGGTGGTCGACGTAGGGTGTACTGGCCTGATCTATGGCACTGACGGTGGGATTGGTACTGTGTCCCCAGCCATCTAGTATGATGAGTGCTGCTTTGCTTGACATATATCTAGTTATATCGTGACTGCTCTGCCACTATTACCAAAGGTACTACTCATCAAACGATAGGTGTACCTCGTCTGTCTGAGGATGTGCCTGACAGGTCAACACATAGCCATCCTCGATCTCATCATCATCCAGGGCAAAACAGGCATCCATGCTGACCTTCCCTTTTGACACCTTGGCCATACACGTACTACAGGCACCGCTGCTACAGCTATACGGTGGATCTACACCTAAGTCGATAAGTACGTCTAGGATGGCCTTGGAGGCTGGTACTTCGATGACGTGGCTCTGGCCCTTGAGGGTCACATGTACTGTGCCCGCGCCAGGGGTCGTAGCACCAGCACCATCAGTCACTGGTGCAGAGAAGTACTCGACATGTATCTGTGCCTTTTGCTCTATACTCTGCGATAGGTGGTCATCCAGCTGCTGTATCATATTACCGGGACCACAGATGTAGTAGTGGGCCTTCTGCCTAGGGATACCGTTTTCCTTGAGGTATTCTTCTAGGCGGTCTGTCGTAATACGGCCTGTAGCACCCTTCCACTGTGGTAGTGGTGCTTTAAAGAATCCTCCTAGGCCCTTCTGTCGGTGGAGAACCGGCTTACTGAGTACATGCGTCGTATGTAGCTGACCCTTGTACTTGGTGCTCAGGTGGTCTAGTTGATCTTTAAATATGATGGTATTCTCATTGCGGTTACCGTAAAGCAGGTGGCACTCGCTCATGGGCTCCTCTTCTAGGATCGTCTTGATCATCGACAAGATGGGTGTGATGCCGCTACCTGCTGCCATTAGCACATGGTATCGCCTAGTATCATGGTCAGGCTCTACGACGAAGTTACCCTCTGGTGGCATGACCTGGATAGTATCTCCCACCTTTAGTATGGTATTGATATAAGTCGACATCTTACCGCCATGTACCTCCTTGACAGTGACGGCTAGGTCTTCCTCACTGGGTGCCGTACTTATACTATAGGCACGGCGTACCTGCTCACCACCTATCTCTGTCTCTAGTGTCAGATACTGCCCTGCCTTAAAGGCAAAAGTAGCTTTTAGCGCTGCCGGTATATCGAATATCACGGAGCAAGCCTCCGGTGTTTCTCTATTGATCGCTTTGACGCGTAGTGGGTGCATAGTTTGGATTGCTTTAGTATCAAGTAATGCCTAGGCTAGCCGATAGTTCTAAGATGGGGGCGAAGATAAGTTGCGACTGAGAATCTTCAAACACTACTCGGTCTAGAGAGGTACTCGATATAAAAGCGAGAAGCAGTCTGCTATGCTGCCGGGGGGATCAAATCGACGCATAAGCAACAACGCATCACCTATCCCTAATGGTCTGCACTTACCTCCCAAGATAACGGTTGATGGCCTCCGTGCGGTTATTGACCTGTAGCTTGTGGTAAATCTTATGGATGTGCTGCTTGACAGTCCCCGTTGTGATGCCCATCTGCTGGCCGATCTCCTTATACAATAGGCCCTGAGCGAGTAGGTCTAGTAACTGAAACTCTCGCTCAGTAAGTGGTAGCGTTGTATCCTTGGCCTCTGGCACAGGCGCAGCAGCGAAGGCATCAATAACCTTACGAGCTATTGCAGGATTGATGGGTGAGCCACCGTGGTATAGGTCTCGTAGTGCTTTGACGATCTGGTCAGGATCACTATTCTTAAGGATGTAACCCTTGGCACCAGCTTGCAATGCTCCGAAGATCTTCTCTACGTCTTCGAATACGGTAAACATACAAAAAGCCATCTGCGGGTGCCGCTCTCTCAGCGTGATGATCGCCTCGATCCCACTCTTACCTGGCAGGCCTATATCGCACAATACAACATCGGCAGGGTTTTGTGTCAAAAACGAAATCGCTGACTCCGCATCGTGATAGACTTGCTTACACACCATGTCCAACTCTTCATTTAAGGTCTCTTGCAGGTCCAAGGCAATATCACGGAGGTCCTCGATAATGGCGACACTGATAGTAGTACTCTGCATAGGTGTAGATGGTGAGTTGAATAAGTCTTGGTAGCCTCGTGGGGCAACAGCTCCATGCACACTAGCGATGGCAACTGATGTAATATCGTGAGTCATAATGAATAGTTGAAATAAATGAGTGATAATTGTGTCGTTGAGTGATCTTACATCACCTGATGAACGAGACCAGCAAGACGCCTGTCTATGGAGCTGCTCGCCTTAAGAATCGACCAGGTACATTTTTCGAATAAAGGCTTATCGTACTTTGAGTCACCAATGGCAAGACTAGATGGGGTGGCCTCCTGCTGCATGACAGTATCTTTAAATTGTGACAAATACTTTAGTTTTTTAAGCAAGGGCAGACACTGCAGATACCTCAAATCTATTGCTCGCAATTCTACTTCGTAATCTGAGGCAAGGTTGCCAAGCGTGACATCAAGATTGGTGCTGACTAGCGTGATCGCAGCTCCTTGCTTTGTCAACTGGTCTATGATAGCTGCAGTCTCAGGATACACCTTGGATCGCATAGTAGAGGAGTAGTAATCCCGAGCATGTTGCTTGAGAGTTGACTGTGGTATACCTGCATACATCTGATATACGATCACTTGCACTAGAGGGCGATACACCTTATCAAGGAGACGTAGCACCGGTGCTAGCATAGCTACTTTAAGATACCAGAGTCTATATCTTACGGGCGACAGTGTTCGCTTCTTGACATAAAATAAAAGGTCAGCGATACTCGTATCGGTCAAAGTCTTATCTACATCGATAAATGCAGATGTGACATTGCTGATATCGAGAGTACTAGTTGAGACTAGCGAGAGCTGGTCTTGTACCGTATCTAGCATCTGGCGGATATTACCGTAGGAGTCAATTAGGTCACCGACCACTACATGCATAGGATGTGGTGAAGGATATTTGGCATTTGGTTGCCAGGCTTCGTAAAAGCCATTAAGCCCGAGCGGCAGGATAGGTAGGTTATGTTTCTTAGCTAGCACAGCAACACCACTACGCAGCTCTTGCAGGTGTCCATCTCGGCTTCTTTTGCCCTCTGGAAAGATTCCGATGATATGGTCACCTAGTCTTGCTTTGTCTGCATTATTTAAGATACTACGACCATCATCTGACACCCGTACACACTGAGCATGGCGCATCAAGGCACCCCATATAGGATGTCGAAATAGTTTGTCCTTGGCCAAGAAGATTATGCGACGCTGGTAGCGATATCGAAAGATGGCCCATACCACGATCCAATCCAAATAGCTAACATGATTCATTGCTATAATGAATCTGTTATTATCTGCTACGACCTTATCCAAGGTCGTCTTATTGATGATATATCCACGACAAAAAACATAAAAGAATACAAAGCCAAGAAGTGCTATTACATGGGTAATAACTCGGTCAAGAAACCTATTTAAGGTGGCGACGACCCTCGATCGTACTGTCCTATTCGGTGGTGTTGTGGCATTGTTCATATTCCTTCGTTTGTGCTGATACAAAGGTGATCTAGGGAGG